>NZ_JBEYSJ010000033.1:0-97019 GCF_040704195.1 Amycolatopsis sp. NPDC047767 | reverse complement strand
TCTGTCGGTCGGGTTTGAGGATGAGGTTGGCAAGGGTAGACAGCAAATCTCAAAGCCGGCGCCCCCCCGCTGGGGGGGGGGGCGGGGGGGGCCCCCCCCCCCCCCCCCCCACCCCTTCACGAGGAGGTCACTGGCAGGCTTCGCAGTCGGGGTCGTCGATGCGGCAGGAGGCGCCTTCGGTGGCGACGAAGTCGATGTCGTCGACCTTCGGCAGTTCCTTCGGCTCGGCGGGCTTGGCGGCCGGGACCGCGGCGGGCACGGCCGCGGCGGGGCTCGCCGGCACGGCGGCCGACGGCGAGGGCGACGGTGCCGGCGAAGGAGCCGGAGCCGGCGTCGCGGCCGGAGCCGGAGCGGCGGCCGGGGCGGCCGAGACCGCGTTCAGCTTGCCGTCGGTGCCGCGCAGGGTGCTCTTCTCCACGTGCGTCGCCGACTGGGCGCGCAGGTAGTACGTGGTCTTGAGGCCCTTGTGCCACGCGTAGCGGTACAGCTCGTCGAGCTTGCGCCCGCTCGGCGCCGCGATGTAGAGATTCAGCGACTGCGCCTGGTCGATCCACTTCTGCCGGACCGAGCCGGCGTCCACGATCCACTTCGACTCGATCTCGAACGCGGTGGCGTAGAGCGCCTTCAGGTCGTCCGGCACGCGGTCGATCTGGCCGAGGCTGCCGTCGAAGTACTTCAGGTCGCTGACCATGACCTCGTCCCACAGGCCGCGGGCCTTGAGGCTCTTGACCAGGTGCGGGTTCACCACGGTGAAGTCGCCCGACATGTTCGACTTCACGTACAGGTTCTGGAACAGCGGCTCGATCGACTGGCCGACGCCCGAGATGTTGGAGATCGTCGCGGTCGGCGCGATCGCCATGACGTTGGAGTTGCGCATGCCGACCGTCTTCACGCGCTCGCGCAGCGGCGCCCAGTCCAGCGTCGTGGAGGTGTCGACGGCGAGGGCGTCGCCCTGGCGCGCGTCGATCAGCAGCTGCATCGAGTCGATCGGCAGGATGCCGCGGCTCCACAGCGAACCCTCGAACGTCTGGTACTGGCCGCGCTCCTCGGCGAGGTCGGTCGACGCCGAGATCGCGTAGTAGGACACGTGCTCCATGCTCACGTCGGCGAACTTCACCGCCTCTTCCGAGGCGAACGGCAGGCCGAGCTCGAACAGCGCGTCCTGGTAGCCCATGATGCCCAGGCCCACCGGGCGGTGGCGCAGGTTGGAGCGGCGCGCCTCCGGGATCGTGTAGAAGTTGATGTCGATCACGTTGTCGAGCATGCGGACGGCCGTGCGCACGGTCTTCTCGAGGCGGTTGGTGTCCAGGCCCTCGGGGGTGACGTGCTTGAGCAGGTTCACCGAGCCGAGGTTGCAGACCGCGACCTCGTCGATGTTGGTGTTCAGCGTGATCTCGGTGCACAGGTTCGAGGAGTGCACCACGCCGACGTGCTGCTGCGGCGAGCGCAGGTTGCACGGGTCCTTGAACGTGATCCACGGGTGCCCGGTCTCGAACAGCATCGTCAGCATGCGGCGCCACAGGTCGACGGCGCGCAGGCGGCGGAAGACCTTGATCTCGCCGCGGTCGGCGGCGGCCTCGTACTCGCGGTAGCGCTCGGCGAACGCGTTGCCGTAGAGGTCGTGCAGGTCCGGCGTTTCGTTGGGGGAGAACAGGGTCCACTGCCCGTCGGCTTCAACGCGGCGCAGGAACTCGTCCGGCACCCAGTTGGCCGTGTTCATGTCGTGCGTGCGGCGGCGGTCGTCACCGGTGTTCTTGCGCAGGTCGAGGAACTCCTCGATGTCCACGTGCCAGGTTTCGAGGTACGCGCACGCCGCGCCCTTGCGCTTGCCGCCCTGGTTCACGGCGACGGCGGTGTCGTTGGCGATCTTGAGGAACGGCACGACACCCTGCGACTGGCCGTTGGTGCCCTTGATGTGGGCGCCGAGGCCGCGGACCGGGGTCCAGTCGTTGCCGAGGCCGCCCGAGTACTTGGCCAGCAGCGCGTTGTTCTTGTACGCCTGGAAGATCGAGTCCAGGTCGTCGTCCACAGTGGTCAGGAAGCACGACGAGAGCTGGGCGCGCGTGGTGCCCGAGTTGAACAGCGTCGGCGTGCTCGCCATGAAGTGGAACGTCGAAAGCAGCTCGTAGAACTCGATCGCGCGGGCTTCGCGGTCGTCCTCGCGGATGGCCAGACCCATGGCCACGCGCATGAAGAACGCCTGCGGCAGCTCGAAGCGTGTGCCGTTGTGGTGCTGGAAGTACCGGTCGTACAGGGTCTGCAGGCCCAGGAACCCGAAGTCCAGGTCGCGCTCGGCGGCCAGCGCCGCGGTGATCTTGTCGAGGTCGAACGTGAGCAGCTCGCCGTCGACGAGCTCCAGCTCGACCGCACGGCGCAGGTAGGTGCGGAAGTACGCGGGGTACTCGGCGGTCATCTCGTCCTGGCTGGCCTGGCGCGGGCGCCCGGCGAGGTAGCTCAGGGCCTCTCCGCGCAGCTTGTCCAGCAGGAGCCGCGCACTCACGTACGAGTAGTTCGGCTCCTGCTCGACGAGCACGCGGGCGGCCATGATCTGCGCGAGGGCGAGCTCGTCGGCGCTGATGCCGTCGTAGAGGTTGCGCTTGGCCTCCGCCAGCACCGGCTCGGCGGACACGTCCTCGAGCCCGGCCACGGCCTCGCCCACCACGTGGGACACGCGGGCCCAGTCGAGCGGGCGCAGCGAGCCGTCGGTGCCCTTGACACTGATCGCGGCCTCGGCGGGCGCCGGCGTGGCGGCCTCGCGGGCCTTCGACCGCTCCTCGCGGTAGAGCACGTAGGCGCGGGCGACCTTGTGGTGCTCACCACGCATCAGGGCGAGCTCGACGAGGTCCTGGATCTGCTCGATGTGCAGGGCGGGCTCGGGGCCGGCGTGGCGCAGCAGGGAAGCCTCGACCTGCTCGGTCAGCTCGGCGACGACGTGGTGCACGCGCGAGGAAGCGGCCGCGTCGCCGCCCTCCACGGCGAGGAAGGCCTTGGTGAGGGCCACGCTGATCTTGCCGGCGTCGAACGGCGACACGCTGCCGTCGCGCCGGATCACGCGGACCGCGCTCGGTGCCGAGTCCGCCGACGAAGGCGGACGCTGACCGGTTTCCACTGACATGCGGGTCTCCAACAAAGTCGAAAATGGGCGCGCTTCATCGCCACACGGCCTCACAAGGCCGTGCGCTGCTGTTTCTCAAATCGGCCCGGCTGCCCTTCCTGAGCGGTCTCCCCGTCGCTGGGGGCTGCCGGTCCACAGAGACTACATCTAGGGGTTCGGGCTCGCACGTGCCCCAAGGGGTGGCGTGTCGCGGGCTCACCCTCGCGGGTTAGTCGATCACTCAGAGCGGCTGGTCGGGGGCGGTTCAGCCCCCGAAGACGAGGGTGAAGTCGCGCAGGCTCGCGCTCACGATCGGGCGACGTCCGGCCAGGAAGCCCAGCGGTCCGGCGGGGTTCACGGACCAGTCGGCGGCGGCCGCGTGCGGCTTCGCGCGCGACGTGACGGGGCTGCGCTCGAGCCGCCCGCCGAGCGTCTGCGCGATCTCGAACCGGGCGGGCAGGGCGGCCGGCAGCCCGGCGCGTCGGGAGAACGCGGCGGTGGCGATCCAGCCGTCGCCGGTGGCCGCGGTGAACTCACGGTCGCCGGTGAACTCGAGCGTCGCGAGGTCCTTCGGGATGCCCCACAGCTCGCGCCCGCCCGCGAGCGAGACCTCGCTGTCGACCCAGATGTCGGTGATCGACGCGGTGAGCCCGCCGCGCACGGCGACGGCGGCGAGCAGCTCGTGGTAGCTCAGCTGCCCGGGCGCGCGGTAGTCGATCCACGCGGTGAACACCGCGGCGTGGCCGCCGGTGGTGACGGGTTCGACGCCTTCGGGCAGTTCCGGCAGATTGCCGGCCGGGAGCAGCCACACGGACAGCTGCGCCTGGCCCGCGAGGTGCCAGGGTTCGGGCGGGTAGGCGGTCATTCCGCGATCCAGGGCAGGTAGGGCGGCAGGTCGCGGTCGACGCGGAGCTTGAACTCCGCCGGGCGTTTCTGGAGGAACGACAGCACACCCTCGATCGAGTCCGGGTTGGTGGCGATCCCGCCGATCAGCTTCGAGTCCACCTCGTGCACCTCGAACGGCGACGGCGCCGACGCCATCCGGTACAGCAGCTGCCGCGTCACGGCGACCGACACGGGCGCGGTGTTGGCCACGAGGTCGCGCGCGAGCTCGTAAGCCTTGTCCAGCACGGCTTCCGGCGGGTGGACGCTGTGGACGAGCCCCTTCCGCAACGCCTCCTCGGCGCCGAAGACGCGTCCGCTCACCATCCAGTCCACGGCCGTGCCCATGCCGACCAGGCGCGGCAGGAACCACGCCGACGCGCCCTCGGGGTAGATCCCGCGGCGCGTGAACACGAACCCGAACTTGGCGTCGTCGGCCGCCAGCCGGTAATCGCACGACAGCGTGATCGTGATGCCACCGCCCACCGCGGCGCCGCGCAAGGCGGCGATCACGGGCTTGTTCATGGTGAAGATCCGCTTGGAGCACCGCCCGGCCGGCTCCTGCCAGCCGTCGGGCGGGCCTTCGCCGTGCTCGAAGTCGAACCCGCCGGACGAGAGGTCGGCGCCGACCGAGAAGTCCTTGCCGCTGCCGGTGAGCACGACCACGCGCACGTCCTCGTCGCGGTCGGCGCGGTCCATGGCGTCGCCCAGCTCGTCGGCCATCCGCACGGTGTAGCCGTTGCGCGCCTGGGGCCGGTTCAGCTTGACCGTCGCGATCCGCTCGGCGACCTCGTAGGTGATGTCCGCGTAGGGGCTCATGGCTGGAACGGTAGGACAACGGGGTTCTACTGGCAATGTGTCAATAGTGGCTCCGGCCTCGATCGAGGAAAAAACAATCAGGCGCGCTTGATTTTTCCGCGGCCGGGGTGCGAGGGTAGGCCCAGGGACGCTGCCCGCGGACGAAGACGTCCGCACTCACGCAGACGCACGGAGGCGCAGGATGGCTGATCTCGGCGTGATCCTCGGGGATCTCGCGGCCGAATCGCAGGCGATCGACGACGTGGTGGCCGGGCTGCCGGCCGAAGGGTGGGCCAGGCCGACGCCGGCGGAAGGGTGGACGGTCGCGCACCAGATCGCCCACCTGGCCTGGACGGACTCGAAGGCGCTGATCGCCGCGGCCCGGCCCGAGGAGTGGCCGGCCGAGGTCGAGCACCTGCTGAGCGTGGGGGAGAACTACGTCGACCTCGCCGCCGAGGAAGGCGCCGCGACGCCGCCGGACGAGCTGCTCGCGCAGTGGCGCGCCGGGCGGACGGCGCTGTCCGAGGCGCTGGCCGCCGTGCCGGCCGGGCAGAAGCTGCCGTGGTACGGCCCGCCGATGAGCGCCGCGTCCATGGCCACCGCGCGGATGATGGAGACGTGGGCCCACGGCCAGGACGTGTTCGACGCGCTGGGGCTCACCCGCCGGCCGACCGGCCGCCTGTGGCACATCGCGCGCTTCGGCACGCGCACGAGGGACTTCGCGTACAAGCTCAACTCGCTCGCCCCGCCGCCCGAGGAGTTCCGCGTGGAGCTGGCGTCGCCGGACGGCACGACGTGGGCGTTCGGGCCCGAGGACGCCGAGCAGCGCCTCACCGGCAGCGCCGTGGACTTCTGCCTGGTCATCACGCAGCGGCGCCACCCCGCGGACACGGACCTGGTCGCGACCGGCGCCGACGTCGAGGAGTGGCTCACCGTCGCGCAGGCCTTCGCCGGCCCGCCCGGTGCGGGCCGGAAGCCGGGGCAGTTCGCATGAGCCGTGAACCGATCCGGATCGGGAACGCGTCGGGGTTCTACGGCGACCGGTTCTCCGCCGTGCGCGAGATGCTCACCGGCGGGCCGCTCGACGTGCTCACCGGCGACTACCTCGCCGAGCTGACGATGCTCATCCTCGGGCGCGACCGCATGAAGGACCCCGAACGCGGCTACGCCAAGACCTTCCTGCGCCAGATGGAGGAGAACCTGGGACTGGCCAAGGAAAAGGGCGTGAAGATCGTCGCCAACGCCGGTGGCCTCAACCCCGCGGGCCTGGCGACGGCGTTGCGGGAGCTGGCCGCGAAGCTCGGCGTCGACGTGCGGATCGCGCACGTCGAGGGCGACGACCTGATCGGGCGCGCCGACGAGCTCGGGTTTCGCCTGGGTGCGGGTACCCCGCAGGAAGGCAGCCCGTTGACCGCCAACGCTTATCTCGGCGCGTGGGGCATCGTCGAGTGCCTGAACGCCGGTGCCGACGTGGTCGTGACCGGCCGCGTCACCGACGCGTCGGTGATCGTCGGGCCCGCGGCCGCACACTTCGGCTGGACGCGTGAGGACTACGACGCGCTGGCCGGCGCCGTCGCCGCGGGTCACGTGATCGAGTGCGGCACCCAGGCGACCGGCGGCAACTACGCGTTCTTCCGCGAGCAGCCCATCGGCGTGCCCGGGTTCCCGATCGCCGAGATCCACGCCGACGGGTCCAGCGTCATCACGAAGCACCCCGGCACCGGCGGTGTCGTGAACACCGGCACGGTCACCGCACAGCTGCTGTACGAGATCACCGGCGCCCGCTACGCCAACCCCGACGTCACCACGCGGTTCGACACGCTGACGCTGGCCGAGGACGGCCCCGACCGCGTGCGCATCAGCGGCGTGACCGGCGAGGCCCCGCCGCCCACGCTCAAGGTCGCGCTGAACCGGCTCGGCGGGTTCCGCAACGAGACCACGTTCGTGCTCACCGGCCTCGACATCGAGGAGAAGGCCGCGCTCGTGCGTGAGCAGCTGGAGACGGCGCTCGAACGGAAGCCGCCCGCCGAGGTCCGCTGGACGCTCGCGCGCACCGACCACCGCGACGCCGACACCGAGGAACAGGCCAGCGCACTGCTGCACGTCGCGGTGAAGGACGCCGATCCGAAGATCGCCGGCCGCGCGTTCAGCGGCGCGGCGGTGGAGCTGGCGCTCGGGAGCTACCCCGGCTTCCACGTGACCGCTCCGCCTTCGGACGCCTCGCCGTACGGCGTGTACTCGGCGGCCTTCGTGGACGCTGCCGAGGTGCCCCACGTGGCGGTGCCGGCCGACGGTCGACGTATCGACATCGCGCCGGCCACCAAGACCCTCGCACTGACCGAAGTGGACGAACCCGCGCTGCCCGAGCCGTTGCCGGACGGGCCGGTGCGCCGCGTCCCGCTCGGGCGCGTGATCGGCGCGCGCAGCGGCGACAAGGGCGGCAGTGCCAACCTCGGCGTCTGGGTGCGCTCGGAAGAGGCGTGGCGCTGGCTCGTGCACCGGCTCACCGTCACCGAGTTCCGGCTGCTGCTGCCGGAAACCGCCCAGCTGCCGGTGAAACGGCACCTGCTGCCGAACCTGTGGGCGATGAACTTCGTGGTCGAGGACATCCTCGGCGAGGGCGTGGCCTCGCAGGCGCGGTTCGACCCGCAGGCCAAGGCGTTCGGCGAATGGCTGCGGGCGCGTGAGATCGACGTGCCGGAGGCGCTGCTGTGATCGTGGACCCGTTCGCGACGCCGGAGCGCAAACAGCTGCGGGCGACCGTGCGGCGGTTCGTCGAGAAGGAAGTGCTGCCGCACCTCGACGACTGGGAACGCGCGGGCGAGCTGCCGCGCGAGCTGCACCGCAAGGCCGGGGACCTCGGGTTGCTCGGCGTCGCGTTCCCCGAGTCGGTGGGCGGCGGCGACGGCAACTACCTCGACGCGCTCGTGGTCGCCGAGGAGATGCACTACGCGGGCGGCTCCGGTGGCCTGTTCGCGTCGCTGTTCACCTGCGGCATCGCCGTGCCGCACATCGCCGAGGCCGGCGATCCGGTGCAGGTCGAACGCTGGGTGCGCCCGACGCTCGCGGGCACGAAGATCGGTTCGCTGGCCGTCACCGAACCGGACGGCGGGTCCGACGTCGCCGGCATCCGCACCACCGCCGTGCGCGAGGGTGACGAGTACGTGGTCAACGGCGCCAAGACGTTCATCACCTCCGGCTGCCGCGCCGACTTCGTGACCACCGTCGTCCGCACGGGCGGCGAGGGCGCGCACGGCATCTCCCTGCTGGTGGTCGAACGCGGTACGCCCGGGTTCACGGTGTCGCGCAAGCTGGAGAAGATGGGCTGGGCCGCCTCCGACACCGCCGAACTGTCCTACGTGGACGTCCGGGTGCCGGTGGAGAACCTCGTGGGCGCCGAGAACAGCGGGTTCGCGCAGGTGGCCACTCAGTTCGTGACCGAGCGGCTCTCGCTCGCCGTGCAGGCCTACGCCCACGCGCAGCGCGCGCTCGACCTCACGCTCGACTGGTGCCGGCTGCGCGAGACGTTCGGCCGTCCGCTCATCTCGCGGCAAGTCGTGCAGCACAAGCTCACCGAGATGGCGCGCAAGACCGACGTCGCCCGCACCTATGCGCGCCAGACCGCCGTGCGCCATGTCTCCGGCGAAGAAGTGATCGCCGAAGCTTGTTTCGCCAAGAACACCGCCGTCGAAGCCGCCGAATGGGTGGTCAACGAAGCCGTGCAGCTGCACGGCGGGCTGGGCTACATGCGCGAGTCGGAAGTGGAACGCCACTACCGCGACGTCCGCATCCTCGGCATCGGCGGCGGCTCCACCGAGATCCTCACCGGCCTGGCCGCGAAGCGATTGGGATACACCGCATGACCGCACTGAGGTCCGTTGTGGACACCCGGGCCGGCGAGTTCGCCGCCAACCGTGAGTCCATGCTCGAGAAGCTCGCCGAGATCGACGCCGAGCACGCCAAAGCCGTGGCCGGCGGCGGCGAGAAGTACGTGGAGCGCCACCGCAAGCGCGGCAAGCTCCTGGCCCGCGAACGGATCGAGCTGCTCATCGACGAGGACTCGCCGTTCCTGGAGCTCTCGCCGCTGGCCGCGTGGGGCTCGGACTACCGCGTGGGCGCGAGCGTGATCACCGGCATCGGCGTCGTCGAGGGCGTGGAGTGCCTGATCTCCGCGAGCGACCCGACGGTCAAGGGCGGCGCGAGCAATCCGTGGACGACGAAGAAGAGCTTCCGCGCCGCCGACATCGCGGCGCAGAACCGCCTGCCGGTGATCAACCTCGTCGAGTCCGGCGGGGCGGATCTGCCGACGCAGAAGGAGATCTTCATCCCGGGCGGGCGGATCTTCCGTGACATCACGCGGTCTTCGGCCGCGAAGGTACCCACCGTCGCGCTGGTCTTCGGCAACTCGACCGCCGGCGGCGCGTACCTGCCGGGCATGTCCGACTACGTGGTGATGGTCAAGGAGCGCGCGAAGGTGTTCCTCGGCGGGCCGCCGCTGGTGAAGATGGCGACCGGCGAGGAGTCCGACGACGAGTCGCTGGGCGGTGCCGAGATGCACGCCCGCACCTCGGGCCTGGCCGACTACCTCGCGGCCGACGAGCAGGACGCGATCCGGCTGGGCCGCAGCATCATCAAGCGGCTCAACTGGCGCAAGCAGGGGCCCGCCCCGCAGCCGGACTACGCGGACCCGCTGTTCGACCCCGAGGACCTGCTCGGCATCGTCCCGAGCGACCTCAAGGTGCCGTTCGACCCGCGCGAGGTGATCGCGCGGGTGGTCGACGGCTCCGACTTCGACGAGTTCAAGCCGCTCTACGGGTCGAGCCTGGTCACCGGGTGGGCGAACATCCACGGCTATCCCGTCGGCATCCTCGCCAACGCGCAGGGCGTGCTCTTCAGCGAAGAGTCGCAGAAGGCCGCGCAGTTCATCCAGCTGGCCAACCAGATCGACACGCCGCTGGTCTTCCTGCACAACACCACCGGCTACATGGTCGGCAAGGAGTACGAGCAGGGCGGCATCATCAAGCACGGCGCGATGATGATCAACGCGGTGTCGAACTCGAAGGTGCCGCACCTGTCCGTCCTCATGGGATCGTCCTACGGCGCCGGGCACTACGGCATGTGCGGACGCGCCTACGACCCGCGGTTCCTGTTCGCCTGGCCGAGCGCGAAGTCGGCGGTGATGGGCCCGGCGCAGCTGGCCGGCGTGCTGTCCATTGTGGCTCGTGCCGCGGCCGCGAGCCGCGGGCAGGACTACAGCGAGGAGAACGACGCGGCGATGCGGGCCATGGTCGAGAACCAGATCGAGGCCGAGTCGATGCCGATGTTCCTCTCGGGCATGCTCTACGACGACGGCATCATCGACCCGCGCGACACCCGCACGGTGCTCGGCCTGAGCCTGTCGGCGATCCACAACGGACCAGTGAAGGGCGCCGAGGGTGGCTTCGGCGTCTTCCGGATGTAGGGGTGCAGTCGTGATCCACAACCTGCTGGTCGCCAACCGGGGCGAGATCGCCCGCCGGGTGTTCCGCAGCTGCCGCGACGCGGGCATCGGCACGACGGCCGTGTTCTCCGACGCCGACGCGGCCGCCCCGCACACGCGCGAGGCCGACGTCGCGGTCCGCCTGCCGGGCGACGCACCCGGCGACACCTACCTGCGTGCGGAGCTGATCGTGAAGGCCGCGGCCGACGCGGGCGCCGACGCCGTGCACCCGGGTTACGGGTTCCTGTCGGAGAACGCCGCGTTCGCGCGGGCCGTGCTCGACGCCGGCCTCACGTGGGTCGGCCCGCCGCCCGCGGCGATCGAGACGATGGGCTCCAAAGTGGAGTCGAAGCGGATCATGGCCGCCGCCGGCGTGCCGGTGCTGTCCGAACTGGACCCGGCCTCGGTGACGGACGCCGATCTGCCGTTGCTGGTCAAGGCTTCCGCCGGTGGCGGTGGCCGCGGCATGCGCGTGGTCCGGGAGCTGGGCGAGCTCGCCGAGGCCGTCGAGAGCGCCCGGGCCGAGGCCGGGTCCGCGTTCGGCGACCCGACGGTGTTCTGCGAGCGGTACCTCGAGACGGGTCGCCACATCGAGGTGCAGGTGCTCGCCGACAGCCACGGCACGGTGTGGGCGGTGGGGGAGCGCGAGTGCTCGATCCAGCGCCGGCACCAGAAGGTGGTGGAGGAAGCCCCGTCGCCGTTCGTCGACGAAGCCATGCGCGCGGAACTGTTCGACGCGGCGCGCAAGGCCGCGCAGGCCATCGACTACGTCGGCGCCGGTACGGTCGAGTTCCTCGCCGGGCCGGACGGGCGGTTCTACTTCCTCGAGATGAACACCCGTCTGCAGGTGGAGCACCCGGTGACCGAGAACGTCACCGGCCTCGACCTCGTGGCGCTGCAGCTCTCCGTCGCCCAGGGCGCGAAGCTGCCGCCGGAACCGCCCGCGCCGCAAGGGCATTCGATCGAGGTCCGGCTCTACGCCGAAGACCCGGCCGCGGGCTGGCAGCCGCAGAGCGGCACGTTGCACACCTTCGAGGTGCCGGGCGTCGACCGCGAGTTCACGCACGGCGCCGGGCTGCGGCTCGACTCGGGCGTGGAGAGCGGGTCCGTCGTCGGCGTGCACTACGACCCCATGCTCGCGAAGGTGATCACGTGGGCGCCGACCCGTGACGAGGCCGCCCGCCGGCTCGCCACCGCGCTGGCCGGCGCGAAGATCCACGGTGTGGTGACCAACCGCGACCTGCTCGTGAACATCTTGCGCCACAACGCGTTCCTCGCGGGCGAGACCGACACGGCGTTCTTCGACCGCCACGGCCTCGACACCCTGGCGAAACCGCTGGTCGGCGGCGACGCGGAGAAGCTCTCCGCCCTCGCCGCCGCACTGGCCGACGCCGCCGGCAACCGCGCGGCCGCGACCACGCTGGGCCGCCTGCCCAGCGGCTGGCGCAACGTGCGTTCGGCGAGCCAGCGCAAGGTGTTCACACGCGGCGACACGACCCACGAGGTCCGGTACTCGCTCGCGCGAGACGGACTGCGGGCCGAGGGGTTCGACGACGTGCGGCTGGTCTCGGCGGAGCCGGGCCGGGTGGTGCTCGACGTGGCCGGGCTGCGGCGCACGTTCACCGTCGCGCGTAACGACGGACAGTCCTTTGTGGACTCCGCACTCGGTGCGGTGACGTTCACGGCCGAGCCGCGGTTCGCAGACCCCTCGGCGGCGCTGGCGGCGGGCTCGCTCGTCGCGCCGATGCCGGGCACGGTCGTGCGGCTCGCGGTGGGCGTGGGCGACGCCGTGGCGGCGGGGGATCCGCTGCTGTGGCTGGAGGCGATGAAGATGGAACACCGGATCGCGGCCCCCGCCGACGGCGTGGTCACCGAGCTGCCGGTGGAGGTCGGGTTGCAGGTCGAGGTCGGCACGATTCTGGCTGTGGTGGGAGAAGCTGTGGTGGGAGAGCAAGCATGAACGCGATGAACTTCGTCGAGCCCGAGGAGCGCGTGGCGCTGCGCAAGGCGGCTTCGGAACTGGCGCGCAAGTACGGGCACGAGTACTACTCCAAGAAGGCCCGCTCGGGCGAGAAGACCGACGAGCTGTGGGACGAGGCCGGCCGGCTCGGCTACCTCGGCGTGAACCTGCCCGAGGAGTACGGCGGCGGGGGAGCGGGCATCGCCGATCTCGCCGCGGTGCTGGAGGAGTTCGCGGCCGCCGGCTCGCCGTTGCTGCTCATGGTCGTCTCGCCGGCGATCTGCGGCACGGTGATCTCGCGCTTCGGCACGGACGAGCAGAAGAAGCAGTGGCTGCCGGGGCTTTCCGACGGCAGCAAGAAGATGGTCTTCGCCATCACCGAGCCCGACGCCGGGTCCAACTCGCACAAGATCACCACCACCGCGCGCCGCGACGGCAGCGACTGGGTCCTGAGTGGACGGAAGGTGTTCATCTCCGGCGTCGACGAGGCCGACGCGGTGCTCGTGGTCGGCCGTACGGAGGACGCGAAGACGGGCCGCCTCAAGCCCGCGCTCTACATCGTGCCCACCGACACGCCGGGCTTCGAGTTCAAGCAGATCGAAATGGACCTGGTCTCGCCGGAGAAGCAGTTCGGGCTGTTCCTCGACGACGTCCACCTGCCGGCCGAAGCGCTGGTGGGCGAGGAGGACGCGGCGATCGCGCAGCTGTTCGCCGGGCTGAACCCCGAACGCATCATGGGCGCGTCGTTCTCGCTCGGCACCGCGCGCTACGCGCTCGACAAGGCCGTGGCGTACGCCAACGAGCGCCGGGTGTGGGGCGCGCCGATCGGCTCGCACCAGGGGCTGGCGCACCCGCTGGCGCAGATCAAGATCGAGCTGGAGCTGGCGAAGCTGATGACGCAGAAGGCGGCTTCGCTCTACGACTCCGGCGACGACTTCGCGTCGGGCGAGTCGGCCAACATGGCCAAGTACGCCGCCGCGGAGGCCGCGATCAAGGCCGTGGACCAGGCGGTGCAGACCCACGGCGGCAACGGGCTCGCGACCGAGTACGGCCTCGGCACGCTCGTGACCGCAGTGCGGCTGGGGCGGATCGCGCCGGTGAGCCGCGAGATGGTGCTCAACTTCGTCGGGCAGCACAGCCTCGGGCTGCCGAAGTCCTACTAGGAGTGACTGTGTCCGAAAAATCCCTGGCGGGCCGCACGATCATCATGTCCGGCGGCAGCCGCGGCATCGGCGAGGCGATCGCCCTGCGCGCGGCGGCCGACGGCGCGAACGTGGCTCTGCTGGCGAAGACCGCCGAACCGCACCCGAAGCTGCCCGGCACGATCTACACCGCGGCCGAGGCCATCGAGAAGGCCGGCGGCAAGGCGCTGCCCATCCTCGGCGACGTGCGCGACGACGAGGGCGTCGCCGCTGCCGTGGCGAAGACCGTCGAGCAGTTCGGCGGTATCGACATCGTGGTGAACAACGCCAGCGCGATCGACCTCACGCCCACCGAGCAGGTGAGCATGAAGCGCTACGACCTGATGCAGGACATCAACGCGCGCGGCACTTTCCTGCTGTCCAAACTGGCCATCCCGCACCTGCGCAAGTCGGCCAACCCGCACGTGCTCACGCTGTCGCCGCCGATCAGCCTCGACGAGAAGTGGTTCACGGCCGGGCATCTCGCGTACAGCATCGCGAAGTACTCGATGAGCCTGGTGACGGTGGGGCTCGCCGCGGAGCTCAAGAAGGACGGCATCGCGGCGAACTCGCTGTGGCCGCGCACCACGATCGACACCGCGGCGATCCGCAACGTCGTGGGCGCGGAGCTGGCCGACCGCAGCCGCACGCCGGAGATCATGGCCGACGCCGCGTACGCGATCCTCACCCGGCCCAGCCGCACGGCGACCGGCAACTTCTTCCTGGACGACGAGGTGCTCGCGGCGGAGGGCGTCACCGATCTGTCGAAGTACCGGATCGGCTCGTCGGAAGCGGACCTGCAGCTCGACTTCTGGGTCGATCCGGCCTGATGCTCCGGGAACCGCAGCAGGAGCGCAGCCGCACCACTCGCCGGCGGCTGATCGAGGCCGCGATGGACTGCATCGGCGAGCGGGGCTGGCACGGCGTCACGGTGGCCGTGATCGCCGAACGCGCCGGCGTGTCGCGCGGCGCCGCGCAGCACCACTTCCCGACGCGCGAGGACCTCGTCGCGGCCGCCGTGGAGCTGCTCGGGGAATCGCAGATCACCGAGCTGCGCACGAAGGCCGACGGGCTGCCGACGGGCGCGTCGCGGATCTTCGGTGTGGTGGAGATGGTGCTGAACCTCTACACCGGGCCGCTGTTCCGCGCCGCGCTGCAACTGTGGGCCGTGGCCTCCAGCGACGAACAGCTGAGGTCGACCTTGGCGCCGCTGGAGGCGCGCGTCGGGCGCGAGGCGCACCGCGTGACGGTGGAGCTGCTGGGCGTCGACGAGGCGAAGCCCGGGGTCCGCGAGCTGGTCCAAGCCACCCTGGACCTGGCCCGCGGCCTCGGCCTCGCCAACCTCCTCACCGACGACACCCGCCGCCGGCGCCAGATCGTGCGGGAGTGGGCCCAGACCCTGGAGACGCGACTGTCCGGAACCGGCGAGGCCTCGTGAACGTCACAACTTCGGCCTAATAAGATGTGGCTGTTAACACATTCGGCCCAACGGACGATGACTCCGAGTAAGTGGCTCCACCAGGAAGAAGGTCGGTACCGGTGTCCGGTTCAGAAGGCGCGGCAGTCGAGCTGACGCACCGCGCGATGGCGATGCTCAGGGCGGTCGCCGCCCACCGCGCGGAGATGACCACGAGCAGCGAGCCCGACCTCTTCATCGACGGTTTCGCCTGCTGCGACCAGATGACCGCCCACAACCTCGCCCACGGCGGCTACATCCGCCCCGCCGTACCGGACGCCGCGGGCCGCGTGCCCGCCGAACTGACCGAGGCCGGGCACGCCGCCCTGGAGATCACCGTCGCCGCCTGAGACGACCAGGTGACGTCACGGACGGGTGACGATTTCGCTCGCCCGTTCGGGTGATCTCTCGGCTCGGGTGTTGGTGGCCCGGGCTTCGGTCCTGCGTGGTTAGTGGTCCGGCCACGAGCTGAACCACACCGTGGCCGGACGATGGTCCAGGCCTGCGACCTGGGACGATGAGGTCGAACCACCCCGCACGAACGGCCCCAGTCGTCAGAGTTGTGCGCGGATTTCGCCCGCTCGTGCCGTCACGGTGTCGAGGACGCGTTTCGCTGCCTCCAGGTCCGCGGGGGCGATGCCGGCGAACAGCCGGTCACCAGCCGCCGTCGAGTCCGCAGTCAAGCGTTCGACCAGGTCGCGCGTGGCCGGGGTGACGTCGATGACGTCCCCGGCCGTCAGCCGGCCAGCCGTCGTCAGGCGGTCGAGCACCGAGCGCACCACCTCGGCGGGCGCGACCGCCGTCGCCGCGATGGTTTCCACCAGGGTGTCCGCGGGCTGGGCGCCATTGGCGACCGTCCGCAGGACCACGTAGTCCGTGAAGTCCAGACCTTCGCGGTCCAGCAACGTGGTGAGCAGGGAACGGGACGCGGCGGCGGCCAGGTTGAGGTCGCGGCCGCCGACGGCGCGGGCTGTGGTCATGGTCTTCTCGCTTCCGGTGGGGTCGTCACCCAGCAGGGTCTGCAGGGTGTCGCGGAACTGGCGGGTCCCCGCGCTTCGGGTGCCGCCGAGGTTCGCGGTGAGCTCCTCGTGCAGGTCGCGCACGAGAGTGATCGCCTCGGTGATCACCTCGTGGCCCCGCGCGGTGAGGTCCAGCCGTACGGCGCGCGGGTCGTCCGGGTCCGCGGGGCGGGTGACGAGGCCGGCCTGTTCGAGCGCCCGCGCCAGCTTCGACACGTGCAGCGGCTCGAGGCCCGTGTGGTCGGCCAGCTCACGCTGGCTCGGCCGGACCCCACGCACCACGAGGCCGGTGAGCGTGGCCAGCAGTGAGTACTGGGCGTGGGTGAGGCCGAGCGGCCGCACGGTCCGGTCGACGGCCGCCCGCCACTTCATGGACAGCCGCCACACGAGGTGACCGGTGGTCGGGTTCTTGAGGCGCACGAAAGATAATGTACATGGATACTATGTCCATGGCTACTATCCACCGGAAGAAACGGGGACCCCGCACGCAAGCGGGGTCCCCGTCGCAGCTCAGCCCTGGTACCCGGCCACGATCTTCGTGAACGCGTACTTCTCCTGGTCGATGCCGCTGCACTCGCCGCCGCCGCTGCAGTCGCGGTTGGTGGCCCAGAACGTGAAGCGGCCGAGGTGGTGGCTCGACGCGTAGTCGCGGATCGAGGTGAAGTTCGCGACGGACACGTTCTCCCCGGCGTTGTCGGTCTTGCCGTTCATCGACGACAGGCCGCTGTGCCGGTAGGCCTCGTCGTCGCTCCAGCCGAAGGCGGACTTCAACTGACCGGCGAGGCCGTCGACCGCCGACTTCGTCATCGCAGCCATGTCGCCGCCGCTGGAGAAGTCGAAGGGCATGACCGACCACACGTCGACGTTCGCGCCGATCGCCTTGGCCTGCGTGATGAGGCGGCTGCCCCACTCCGTCGGGCCCTGCGGGCTCGTGCCCATCGTGATGACGACGCGCACGCCCGGGTTCTTCTGCTTGGTGATCTTCACGGCGTTGAGGATCCGGTCCTGAACCGTCGCGTTCTCGAACTCGTCGGTGTTCTCGATGTCGAGGTCGATCGCCTTGAGCTGGTAGGCGTCGATCACCTTCTGGTACGCGCCGGCCAGGTCCTCCGGCGACCCGCACTGCGAGCCGAGCTTGGTGCCCGACCAGCCGCCGAACGACGGGATCACGTCGCCGCCGGCCGAGCGGATCTTCTGGATCAGGGCGGCGTCCGAACCGGTCAGGTCGCGGTTGCCGTCCCACTTCGGGTTGCAGCCGCCGTCGGACAGCATGAAGGCCAGCGTGAACGCCTTCACGCCGGTGGCCGACGTGGCCGCGGCGGGGTCGGTCTGCCCGCCCCATTGGTAGAGGTACGGCGAAGCGAGCACGGGGTCCGGCGCGGCCAGCGCCGACGGGGCGAGGCCGAGGGTGGTGGCCAGCGCGGCGCCCGCGGCGAGCGCGACAGTGGCCAGACGGCGCAAGGGTTTCATGGGTCCTCCAACGGTGGGGCGCACAGAGGGCGATGTGCCCGTCACGATGGACTAGACCATTAAAAAGTGTCAAGATTCCGATGCGGAAAGAAAAATACCACCGAAAGTCGGTAGTGGTCACGTGGGCGTCCGGTGATCATGGACTCGGCACGGCTGCCGTTGTCGTGCCCTGGAACGAAAAACGGGTCCGCGGCGAAAGATCCGCCACGGGCCCGCGAAACGACCGGAAGATCAAGCCTGGCCGTAACAACGCTCGAGCTCGTCGAGCCGGTAGAAGTAGCTGCCGCGGTGCACCGGCGCGCAGCTCGCCTTGAACGCGGTCTGCTTCTCGCTGTAGAGCATGCGCACGAGGTAGGTGTGGCCGTCGGTGTAGAGGTCCCACTGGATGTTCGCGGCCATCGGCGCCACCTGCGCGCCGCGGAACGGGTTGTTCGCGTAGGTGAACAGCTTGCTCTCGGGCTGCTGCTGGGTGCTGCCGGGCAGGCCGAGCAGCGACGCGAGCGGGAAGATCTCCTCGGCGTGGGTGAAGCGCAGCTCGGCGTCGCGCGTGGTGGTGCCGGCGCGCTTCGCGTCGAGCTGGGCGAACATGTCGCCGAGCAGGCCGCCGGCCATCTTGTACGTGATGTCGCTGCCGGAGAACGCGGGACCGTTCTCGTAGAAGGAAGTCACGTCGTCGAGGTAGCCGAACCACGAGGCCTCGTCGAGCGTGATGTAGCGGTCGAAGTGCCAGTGGCCCTCGCCCGGCAGGTCCACGGTCACCTGGTCCAGCGCGTACACCGCGTCGGCCGCGGCGATCTCGTCCTTGAACTGCGCGTGCTTCCCGGCCGCGATCTCGTCCACGAACTTCTTCGAGAAGCTGCGCTGCAGCACCGAACGCGCCACGGCGTGCGTGCGCGGCTGGTCCGTCGCGGCCTTCTCGGCGGCGGCCACCCGCGGGTCGTTGTCGACGTAGTCGTTGTACTCGACGTTCGACTTGTGGAAGTAGAGCAGGGTGTCGTCGGTGCGGGTGGCCGTGGTCGTCAGCCCCGGCTTCGCGGACTTGAGCCCCGCCACGAACTCGTTGGCGCTGTCCACTGTGCGCTGCTGGCTCGAGGCGACGACGTCGATCTTCGGCGTCGTGCCCTTGGCCGCGTCGGCGAAGAGCGACGGCAGCCGCCGCACCATGCGCTGGGCGGTGGTGCGCATCTCGCCGCGGCCTTCCTGGGTGAGCAGGCCGTAGCCGTCGCGGGCGTTGGCGGCGAGCAGCGCCTGCACGTCCGGGCCGAGCTGCTTGCCGACGCCGGTCAGCGCGCCCTCGGACTTCGCGGTGTTCCACAGCGCCAGCAAGGCGTCGCCGTCGTCGCTGTCGGAGAGGGTGCGCGCGCCGTGGCGCGAGACGTTCTCGGTGAACACCGGGCGGAACGACGAGGGCAGCCGCTCGTAGGAGGACAGGTCGCCCTGCGGCTCGTAGGCGGTCTTGGTGGTGAACGCGTCCGTCGCGTGCCCCTCGTGCGCCTGCGCGGGCAGGACGAACAGCCCTGACAATGCCAGTGCGGCCCCGCCGATTCCGGCCACAACACGTCTCATCGAGCTACCCCGCTGTCTGGTCTGGGTGAAAGGACGGCTCAGTAGACCCGCCGGTCGTGACGCGGTTCGGGACGGCGGGTATCGCGGCGGTGAATTCCCGGGGTTCCGGTGAGCGGGAAACGGTCGTGGCTCACGGGCCGGAAACCGCCGCCACACTTAAGACGGTGCCGAAACCGCGGTGAACCGGCTATTTTTTCGCAATGGTGGGGGATCCGGCGACGGCCGGAGGGGGTGAGCGGCGCCGGTTTCCCGTCGCCGTGGCGAACTGGGAGCTGTGGCGTGTGCGCACCCGCGCGCTGGCGGCGTTCGTGGTGTGCGTCGACGTGGTGGCGCTGGCCGCGACGGTCGCCGTGGCGGTGCTGCTCCCCGTGCCGCTCACGGGTTCCGCGAGGTTCGCCGTGCTGGCGGCGGGGCTGCTGGTGAGCGCGGAGCTGAGCCGCGCGGCCGAACGCGGACGCGGGGAAACGTTGCTGGGCCCGGGTTTCGGCACCCCGTGGGTGTTCGCCGGCGCGGTGGTGCTGCCGCCGGTGCCCGCCGTGGTGCTCGCGGTGGTCTCGGGCGCGCACCGGTGGCTGCGCGTGCGGCGGCGCGCGCCGTACCGGCAGGTGTTCGAGGTGGCCGCGACGGCGCTGGCCGTGCTGCTGGCCGGCCGGTTCCTCGCGTGGGCGGTGCCCGTCCCGCCGAGCTCGCTGGGCGACGTCCGCCTGATGGGACTGCTCGTGGTGGCCGCCGTCGTGTTCTTGCTCGTCGACGCGGCGCTCACCGGGGTCGTGCGCGGCTATCGGCAGGGTGTGGCGGGGCTGCTGTTCGACGTCGCGATGGCCGGGTTGGGCATTGCCCTCGCCTGGGCCGTGGTGGATTCACCGCTCGTCGTGCCGCTGCTCGCCGCGGCGCTCGTGGTGCTGCACCGCGGCGGCGTCGGCGCCACCCCGCGCGCCGCGCCGACGGCCGACCCGGGCACGGGCGCCCTCACGGCGTCCGCCTGGTGGGACGCCGCGCGCGGGCAGCCGGCCCCGGCGTACTCCGTGCTGGTGCTCGACCTCGACCGCTTCGGCGACGTCAACGCCCGCCACGGCCGCCGCATCGGCGACGCCGTGCTGCGGGCCATCGCCGACGCGCTGCGCGACGAAGTCCGCTCGGCCGACCTCGTCGGGCGCTCCGGCGGTGGCGAGTTCGCCGTGTTTCTCCCCGGTACCAAGCCGTTCGACGCGCTCGCCATCGCCGAGCGCATCCGCCTGCGTGTGGCGTCGACGGCTGTCGCGTTGAAGGCGCCCTACGGCAGCCCGCAGTTCGCGTGGGCGACGGTCTCCGTCGGCGTCGCATCCCGTCCCGCTGACGGCGACACGGCGGCCGCGGTGTTCGCGGCCGCCGTGAAAGCCGTGCGGCGCGCGAAAGCCGGCGGTCGCAACCGGACGGTGTGCGCCGGCAGTCCGGAAGCCCAGTAGCCCCGTAGCCCGGTAGCTCAGTCCGAAGTGGACGGCACGCCGATGTCCTCGAACCACAGCTGCGGCCGGGTCTCGATGAACTCCTCCATCAACCCCGTGCACGCGGGGTCGTCGAGGATGTCGATGCGCACGCCGTGCTCGGCGAGCCAGTCGTGGCCGCCGGAGAAGGTCTTGGCTTCACCGATGATCACCCGCGGGATGCCGAACTGGCGCACCAGGCCGCTGCAGTACCAGCACGGCGAGAGCGTGGTGACCATGATCGTGTCGCGGTAGTGGGGGCGGCGCCCGGCGTTGCGGAACGCCGTGGTCTCCGCGTGCAGCGACGGGTCGCCGTCCTGCACCCGGCGGTTGTGGCCGCGGCCGAGGAGTGTGCCGGAGCTGTCGAAGAGGGCGGCGCCGATCGGCACGCCGCCCTCGGCCTTCCCGAGCTCGGCCTCCTCGCGGGCGACGGCGAGCAACGCGTGTGGATCGATCTGCATGGTCACCACTTCACCGGCCCCGCTCGCGGAAGGCAAGTCCACGGACATCGAGGACCGATCCTGTCCGCGAGGTCTGGCAGAGTGGCCCGCATGTACGGAACCTCGGAGCGGCTGCTGCGGCTGTTGTCCCTGCTGCAGGCCCGGCGCGACTGGCCGGGGCCGGACCTGGCCGACCGGCTGGGCGTCGACGTGCGCACGGTCCGCCGCGACGTCGAGCGGCTGCGCGGCCTCGGTTACCCGGTGCACGCGACGCCCGGGGTCGCGGGCGGCTACCGCCTGGGGGCCGGCGCCGCGCTGCCGCCGTTGCTGCTGGACGACGACGAGGCCGTGGCCGTCGCGGTCGGCCTGCGGACGGCGGCGAACGGCACGGTGTCCGGCATCGAGGAGACGTCGGTGCGGGCGCTGGCCAAGCTCGAACAGGTGCTGCCCGCGCGGCTGCGCCACCGCGTGAGCGCCATGGGTTCGGCGATGCTGCAGCTCGGCGGCGGGGGACCGGTCGTCGACGCCGAGGTGCTCACGGTGATCGCCGCGGCCTGCCGTGACCACGAACGGCTGCGCTTCACCTACGCGAACCACACCGGCCAGGTCACCGAGCGTGACGTCGAGCCGCTGCGCCTGGTCCACACCGGCCGTCGCTGGTACCTCGTCGCCTACGACCTGCGCCGCGACGGCTGGCGCACGTTCCGCGTCGACCGGATCGAAGCCGTGCCGGCGCCCGGGTTCCGCTTCACGCCGCGCGAGCCACCCGCAGAGGACCTCGCCGCGTACGTGTCGCAGGCGATCTCTTCGGCGCCGTACGCGCACCAGATGTCCCTGCTCGTGTCGGTGCCGGCGGAGGAGCTCGCGGCCCGCGTGCCGCCGACCGCCGGCACCGTCGAGCCCGTGGACGAGCACACGTGCCGGCTGCGAACCGGCGCGACCGACCTCGCGGCGGCGCCGTTCTACCTCGCGCAGTGGGACTACGACTTCGTGGTGGAAGACGCGCCGCCCGGCCTGCTCGACCGGCTGGCGCGCATCGCGGACCGCTTCGCCGCGGCGGCGGCGCGCAGCTGAGCGGCCCGCGGGTCAGGCGGTCCGCGTGCCGAGCATCCGCAGCACCAGCTCGCTGTACTCCTTGCCCAGCGCAGCCGGCGTCTGACGCGTCCGCTCGCTGTACCAGCGGGCCACGTCGACACCCAGCGACAGCACCGCGCGCGCGGCCGTGTGCGAATCGGTCACGGAGAACGCACCGGACTCGGCACCCGCGGCGATCACGTCGCGCACGATGCGCTCGATGCGCCGCCGCAGCTCCGTGACGACTTCGAACTCCTTCTCCGGCAGCGCGTTGAGCTCGTACTGCACCACCCGCGCCACGGTGTGGCGCCGCGCGTGCCAGGCCACGAAGTCCTCGACCACGAGCCGGATGCGCTCGACCGGGTCCTCGGCCTTCTCCAGCGCGTTCTCCACCAGCGCCAGCGTCTGCTCGTGGCCGCTGCGGCTGATCTCGAACAGCAGCGCCGCCTTCGACGGGAAGTGCACGTACAACGCGGCGGGGCTCATGCCCGCGGCTCCGGCGATGTCCCGCGTGGTCGTGGCGTGGTACCCACGCTTCGCGAAGGACTCCACCCCGGCCAGCATCAGCCGGCGCGCGGTCTCGGGCTGTACGTCGGGCCACAGCTCGGCCGAGAGCGAAGTCGTCATCCGGCGATCCTCCCAGATCAGCTGCCGCGCCCGGCGGGCGTGAACCGAGCCCATTCTAAGCGCTTGCTTTGTGCAGAGATCCGGTGATGCGTCCCCGAAACGGGGATGTCCCACGAAGGAGCTCACCGACACCAAGGTGCAGACCCGCGGAGGAAGCCGGTCACACGCGATCCCTCCGCTCGTCGTCGGGCTCGCCGAGCAGTTCCGGGGTGACGTTCTCGTCGTAGCGGTGCAGTGCGAGCGCCCGCGCGTAGCGTTGCGCGATCCGGGCCATCACCGATTCGCCCGGCGCCTCGGTCACGCCGAAGACGGTTCCCCGGTAGTCGAGCGGTTCCATCACCGCGGCGATGCGGTCCCACTGCTGCGGTGGGATCAGCCGAACCGGGTCACCGCCGGCGAACCAGCCGATCGGCACCGTGGTTCCCGGCGGAACCACGGTGTTCACGTGGACCACGGCCCCGAACCCGACATCGGCGCCGGACCCGATGCGCGCGCCGTTGTACAGCATCGCCCCGGTCGCGACGCGCGCGTTGCCTTCCATGACGCATCCGCTGAGGTGAGCGTGCGGCCCGACCAGGACGTGGTCCCCGAGCCGAACCGGATGGCGCAGGGAGCCGCGCAGCACCGCGTGCTCCATGATCACGCAGTGCGCGCCGATCTCGACCGGCCCTCCCTCCGCGGTCAGCACGGCGCCGAACAGGACCCGGCTGTGCGGCCCGACGGTGACATCTCCGCACAGCACGGCTGTCGGGGCGATGTACGCCGACTTGTCGACCCGCGGGTGCCGGTGCTGGTGCTCGATGAAAACCGCGCCGCGGCCGACCGGGTGCAGGTAGTCCTCGGGAAATGTCATCGCGCCTCCGATCGGTTGTTCGGCGCTGTCACCCCTCAAACGTCGTAGTACAAAGCGAACTCGTACGGGTGCGGGCGCAGCCGCATCGGGTCGATTTCGTGCTCCCGCTTGAAGTCGATCCAGGTCTCGATCACGTCCGGGGTGAACACACCGCCTTTGAGGAGGAACTCGTGGTCGGTTTCCAACCGGTCGATCACCGCCTCGAGCGACCCGGGGACCTGGGCGACCTCGCGGGCTTCGTCGGGTGGCAGTTCGTAGAGGTCCTTGTCGATGGGCGCCGCCGGTTCGGTCTTGTTGCGGATCCCGTCGAGCCCGGCCATCAGCATGGCGGCGAACGCGAGGTAGGGGTTGCCCGAGGAGTCGGGACAGCGGAATTCGATGCGCTTGGCCTTGGGGCTGGCGCCGGTGATCGGGATCCGGACACAGGCGGAGCGGTTGCGCTGCGAGTACACGAGGTTGATCGGCGCCTCGTAGCCGGGGACGAGGCGGTGGTAGGAGTTCACCGTCGGATTGGTGAAGGCCAGCAGGCTCGGCGCGTGGTGCAGGATGCCGCCGACGTAGTGGCGCCCGATTTCGGACAGGCCGCCGTAACCGGTCTCGTCGTAGAACAGGGGCCCGTTCTCGTCCCACAGGGATTGGTGGCAGTGCATGCCGGAGCCGTTGTCGCCGAAGAGCGGTTTGGGCATGAAAGTGACGGTCTTGCCGGCCGCCCAGGCGGCGTTCTTCACGATGTACTTGAACAACTGCAGGTCGTCGGCGGCGTGCAGGAGGGTGTTGAACTTGTAGTTGACCTCGGCCTGGCCGCCGCTGCCGACCTCGTGGTGGGCCTTCTCGACGACGATCCCGACGCCGGCCAGGTCGCGCACGATCTCATCACGCAGGTCGGCGTAGTGATCCCGTGGCGGGACGGGGAAGTAGCCGCCCTTGTACGGCGTTTTGTAGCCCTGGTTCCCGCCGGCTTCGTCGGCGCCCGTGTTCCACCAGCCCTCGATCGAGTCGACCTCGTGGAAGGCACCGTTCTCCGCCGAGTCGAACCGGACGGAGTCGAAGATGTAGAACTCCGCTTCCGGCCCGAAGAACGCCCGGTCCGCGATGCTGGATTCGGTGATGTACTGCTCGGCCTTGCGGGCGATGTTGCGCGGGTCGCGGCTGTACGCCTCGCGTGTGAACGGGTCGTGCACGAAGAAGTTCATCGCGAGCGTCTTCTGGGCTCGGAACGGGTCGACGCGGGCCGTGACCGGGTCGGGGAGCAGCAGCATGTCCGACTCGTGGATCGACTGGAACCCGCGGACCGACGAGCCGTCGAAGGCGAGCCCCTCGGTGAAGGACTCCGCGTCGAAGGAGACTGCCGGAACGGTGAAGTGCTGCATGATGCCGGGCAGGTCGCAGAACTGGACGTCGATGAACTGGACGTCCTCATCGGCGATGAAGCGGAGGATCTCGTCGGCGTTGGTGAACATGTTCTCCTGTCTCCTTCGCGGTATCGAGGACGCATTGCGGCGGGGAATGAGTTTACTGCACATCGAGGACGCCCACGGTGAGCTCGGCGGACCTCTTCTTCCAACGCGGCACAGTTTTGTGCGGGGCCTGGAACCAGCCACTGACGCCGACCCCGGGCGACGGTCCTCGCCCGGAAAATAGAGAATCTCCAACGGGATGTCGCACCACACCGGCGAATGTGCGCGGACGTCCGGTGTCAGGCTGTCGCTCCACGCCGGCGGCGGCGCGTCGCCGACGCCGGGACGAAGGCCCCGCAGAAGGCGGCTCGAATCCCAAACGGCGCGGTCAGGACCGAAGGCCGAGCAACAACTTCGTCAGCGCCTCGGGCTGGGAGAACGGTGCGAGGTGTGCGGCATCGAGCCGGTGCACCACGTCGGCTCGCGAGGCCATCCGCTCCTGGTCGGCGAGCTGGATTCCTTGGTCGCGTTCGCAGACGACATAGGTCGTCGGATGGTTTCGCGGCGGCGCGGTACTCACGCTGGTGAAGCTGGCCACCGATTGCGCCTGGCGGTTGCGGTGGAAGATCGCGAACCGGTCGGAGTCCACATCGGACCCGAGTACCTGTCGTGCGATCTCCTGGTCGTCGGTGATGTGCAGGGTGCCGTCCGGCCCGCCGGTGAGCCACTCCAGGTGGTGTTCGGAACGAATGTCCATCAAGGACTGACCGGCGACCGGCCAGAACGCAGTGAGGTAGGCGCTGTGGCGGATCTTCGGATGGTCGGCGACCTCGGTCAGGACCATTCCCCCGTAGGAGTGCCCGACCACGAACGCCTCGCCGGCGCACCGGTCGATCACCGCCCTCAGGTGCTTCGCGTCGGCGGCCAGATCGCCGAAGGCGGCGGGATCCGAGCTCGGCAGCTGCTCCACGACGTGCACCTCGTGACCGGCCGAACGCAGTCGATGCGCGACGTCGTCCCAGATCCAGCCGCCACACCAGGCGCCGTGCACCAGCACGATATCCATGTGATTCTCCAGTGAATCGCAGAAGCCGGCCCGCCGGCTCGGACAAGTGCCGGAAAAGCTGGTTGTCCGGTGCGAAAACCAGCTCGCGGCGGGTTCACTGTTCGCCCGGGAACACGCGTTGTCAAGACCGCGATTCGCGGCCATTCGCCAATCGGGAACGGCTTGACCTGCAGGAAGGTGCCACCTAACGTGGTCCCGTGGAAGGTACGGCATTCGCTAATCGGGAACGCACTGGATCGGCACCGCGACCGCCGGTCCAATCGCTCAGCAAAGCTCTGGACGTGTTGGAGGCATTCAGCTTCGAGCGGCCCGAATTGGCGCTCGGCGAGCTGAGCGCGGCGGTGGGCCTGCCGAAGTCGACCGTGCACAAGGTGGCCAGGACTCTGGTGGACCGCGGTTACCTCGTGCAGGATCCCGAAACGCGGCGCTATCGCCTGGGGCTCAGCACGTGGCACCTCGGCAGCGTGGCGATCGCACCGCTGGACGTGCGAACCGCCGCCGCCGGGCACCTGCGCCGGCTGGCCGCCGACACCGGCGAGCAGGTCACGCTCTGGGTTCTCGAACACGATCTGGCGATCTGCGTCGATCGGGTGGACAGCGCGCACCAGGTGCGGACCTACACCCGGCTCGGTACCGCCCGTGATCCGCTCGACCTGGCGGCCGGGCGTTGCCTGCTGGCCTGGCAAGCGGGTCGGTCCGACGGTGATGCGCGCCTGCGCCGCATCCGGGAACGCGGCTACGAGACCACCGACGCCGATCCGGCGACGGGGCGGGGTGTCGCGGCGCCGATCCGCGACGGGCACGGCGCGGTGACGGCCGCGACCACCGTGTCGGGGCCGACCAACCGGTTCGGCAGCGCCGCCGTGAAGCGGATCCTTCCCGATCTGCTGGGGGCGACGGGCGCGATTTCGGCCGCGCTCGGGCATCGGGCGCGGTGAAGCCCGCCCGCGATCGTCAGTTGTCCGGCGGGGCGTGACCGCGTGCCGCCGCGTCGCACGGAAAGGAACCGCATGCCCAGTACCGCGGACCTGGTCCTCGAGGACCGGGTGCACAGCCGCGTCTACACCGATCCCGGGCTGTTCGACCAGGAGATGGACCGGATCTTCGGGCGCACTTGGGTCTACGTCGCGCACGTCTCGGAGTTGCGCGAGCCCGGCGACTACAAGACGGCGCGGATCGGCCGGCACCCTGTCATCGTCGTCCGGGACACCGGTGGCGAGATTCGAGTGCTGTTCAACCGCTGCCGGCACCGCGCGTCGGTGGTGTGCCGCCAGCAAACCGGCAACGCGAACTTCTTCCGGTGCCCCTTCCACGGCTGGACGTACCGCAATTCCGGTGAGCTGCTGGGTGTTCCCGGGGCCGCGCGCTACGGCGACGACTTCGACAAGTCCACGCTCGGCCTGCTGCCGGTGCCGCGGGTGGACACCTACCGCGGGCTGGTGTTCGCCAGCCTCGACCCGGAAATCGTGGAGCTCACCGAGTACCTCGGCACGGCTCGGCACTACCTGGACACGATCTTTTTCCACCCCGCGTTCGAGCACGTGCTGGAGCTCTCGGCGGGAGTGAACCGTCAGGAGTACCCGGCGAACTGGAAACACGCGCTCGAAGGTGGTGTGGACGGTTACCACGCGATCACCCTGCACGAGACGTGGTTCAACATCCGGGAGCAGAGCCCGGACCGCACGCACGCGCGCCTGGCTTCCCGGGACGAGGCGGTCGGCTACAGCGAAGCGCACCCGTACGGGCACGTCCTGCTCGCTCGGTGGCCCGGCGAGACGGACATCGCCAAGTTCCGCGTCCAGTACCCCGAGTACACCGACCGGCTCGAACGCGAGCACGGCGCCGGGGTGTTCACCGCGCTCCTCGGCCAGTTCAACCTGATGATCTACCCGAACCTGCACCTGACGTTGCAGAACCTGCGGGTGATCACCCCGCTGTCACCGGCGAGAACCCAGATCACGATGACCCCGACTCTCTTCGCCGACGCGCCGCCGGAGCTGAACGCGGAGCGCTTGCGTGAGTTCGAAGAAGCGTTCGCCACCGGGGCCTTCATCTCCCCGGACGACGCGGAAGCGTTCGTCTGCGTGCAGGAAGGGGCAGCGGCCGTGGCCGGCGACCCGTGGCTGGTACTCACCCGGGGCCTGCACGAGGAGGAGCGGCGCACGGACGGAGTGCGGCGCGGCAAGCCCAGCGACGAGACACCGCAGCGCGGGCTGTTCCGCGAGTGGCGGCGGCTGATGACACAGGGGGAGCCGGCATGACACCGATGCGCCTTTCCCGGACCGAAGCCGAAGACCTGCTCTACGCCGAGGCCGAAGCCCTCGACGACGGCGACCTGCAGGGCTGGCTGGACATGTTCACCGACGACGCCGTGTACTGGGTGCCAGCCCGCCGCGACAGCACCGATCCCTCTCGCGAGGTTTCGCTCATCCACGACGATCGCGAGCGGATGCGCGAGCGCGTCTGGCGGCTCACGGAAGGGCCCGCACACGCCCAGATCCCGCAATCCGCGACCCGGCGGGTGATCGGCAACGTGCGAATCCGCGAGGACGCCGTGCTGTCCAATTTCATCCTGGCCGAGGACCGCAAGGAGACGCAGCGGGTGTTCGCGGGGGAGTACCGGCACCGGTTCCGGTGGGACGACGATCGGTGGAGGATCGCGGCGAAAACCGTCGTCCTGGTGAACTGCGAGTCCAGCATCTTCAACCTCACGTTCGTGATCTAGATGTCGCTGGTGCTGCGCAACGAGTTCGGCACGGTCCGGGTCAGCGTCGACACCGCCGGTGCCGGCCCCCGGCTGCTGGTGGAGAACCTGGAGACCGGCGCCGCCATCCACCTGGACGTGCTGGAGGTGGAGAGCCTGACCCGGCTCACCCACGACGACTTCGCCGGCCTGGTCCGGCCGCACTGACCCGAGTCACCCGAGCCATCCGAGCCATCCGAAAGGAACCGTCGTGCACGTGGAGTCCGACACCGCACGCTGCGAAGGATTCGCCAGCTGCGTGATCACCGCCCCGGAAGTCTTCGACCTCACCGACGACAACCTCGTGTCGATCCTCGACGAGAACCCCGACGAGTCCCAGCGCGCCGCGGTCGAGGAGGCGGTGCGCAGTTGCCCGCGCCAGGCGATCCGGCTGGCCGGCCGGTGACACGGGCGGCTCGGCGCCACGTGGCGGTGGTCGGCGCGTCGCTGGCCGGCGTGCGTACCGCGGAGGCGCTGCGAGCCGAGGGGTTCGACGGCCGGATCACCCTGATCGGTGCCGAACGCCATCCGCCCTACGATCGCCCGCCACTGTCCAAACAGGTGCTCAGCGGAGAGTGGGCTCCCGAGCAGACCCGGCTGGACGTCGACGGCCTCGCCGCCGAGCTGCTGCTGGGCCGGAGCGCGATCGGCCTCGACCTCGCGAAGCGCACGCTCCGGCTCGACGACGGCGACACGCTGGCCTACGACGCGGCCGTGATCGCCACCGGGACGACCCCGCGCGTGCCCTGGCGGTTACCTCCCGGCGCCCATCCGTTGCGCACCCTCGACGACGCGCTGGCTGTGCGCGCGGCGCTGAGTACCGCCACCACGGTCGCGGTCATCGGCGGTGGTTTCATCGGCACCGAGGTGGCCGCCGCCGTCCGGGGCCGCGGTCTTCCCGTCACCTTGCTGATGCCGGAACCCCATCCGCTGGCCCTGCTCGGTCCCCGCGTCGCCGGCATCGTGGCCGACGTCCATCGCGACCACGGCGTGACGTTGCGA
The DNA here is from genome assembly GCF_040704195.1 of Amycolatopsis sp. NPDC047767. Classification (NCBI taxonomy): domain Bacteria; kingdom Bacillati; phylum Actinomycetota; class Actinomycetes; order Pseudonocardiales; family Pseudonocardiaceae; genus Amycolatopsis; species Amycolatopsis sp. NPDC047767. The sequence continues at coordinate 67,449 of NZ_JBEYSJ010000033.1, read as the reverse complement.
ACCGGTGTGCGAGTGCAGGGGATTCGGGGCCGCGATCACGTCGAGGGAGTCGTCCTGGCCGACGGCGAGACGGTGCCGGCCGATCTTGTCGTGCTCGGCACCGGCGTCGCCCCGGCCACGGGGTGGCTCGCCGGCTCAGGAGTGCCCGTGCGCGACGGTGTTCTGGTGGACGGCTCGCTCTCGGCCGACCCGGGCCGCACCGTGTTCGCGGTCGGCGACGTCGCCCGGTTTCCCGACCCGCGCACCGGGCGGCTCCGGCGCGTCGAGCACTGGACCAACGCCGTCGAACAGGCCCGGCACGCCGCCCGCGCCCTCGTCCGCGACGACCGCACGCCGTACACGGCGCTTCCGTACTTCTGGTCCGACCAATACGACCGGAAACTGCACTGCCTCGGCACTCCTGACCCCGCCGACCACGTGCGGGTCTCGTTCGGCCGGGGCACGTTCACCGCCACCTACGACCAGGGCGGCACCCTCACCGGCGCACTCGCGTGCAACGCTCCGCGCGAGCTGGCCCGGTTGCGCGCCGTCATGCTGAAGTCCGCGCCCATGCCGCGATGAGCGTGCACCGGCAGCCGCAAGACGTTGCCCGAGAGGAAACGCCCGATTCGCCGGTGCCACCGATCGGGGGTGGCGTGAACCGCGCGTCTCGGCGATGCTGCGAGGTCGGGACAGGAGGTGGCCGTGATGAAGGTCGTCATCGTCGGAGCGGGGGTCGGCGGGCTCACCGCGGCCCTGCGATTGCACCACGAAGGCGTCGAGTGCGTCGTCCATGAGCAGAGCGAGCGGATCAGCGAGCTGGGCGTGGGGATCAACGCCTTGCCGCACGCGGTCAAGGAGCTCGCCGCACTCGGCCTGCTCGACTCGCTCGACGAAGTCGGGATCCGCACCCGCGAGCTGTTCTACACCCACCGGCTGGGGCAGGTGATCCTGCGCAAGCCGTGCGGGCTGGACGCCGGGTTCACGCTTCCCCAGTTCTGCCTGCACCGTGGCCGGTTGCAGGGCATGCTGCTGCGGGCGGTCCGGGCACGGCTCGGTGCCGACGCGGTGCGAACCGGGCACCGGCTGATCGGGTTCGACCAGGACGACAGTGGCGTCCAGGCGCACTTCGCCGACCGGCACGGTGGCGCGCCGGCCACGGTGCGCGGCGACGTCCTGGTGGCGGCCGACGGGATCCACTCGACCGTGCGGTCCCTGCTGTTCCCGGCGGAGGGACCGCCGCGGTGGAACGGCGTCCTGATGTGGCGCGGTGCCACCGACTGGCCGGAGTTCGGCGGCGGTCGTTCGATGATCGTCGCCGGGGGCACCGCGGCCAAGCTGGTGGTCTACCCGATCGCGCCGGGCCGGAGCGCGGGCACCCGGCTCACCAACTGGGCGATCTGCATCCGCACCGGGCGACCCGGTGATCCGCCGCCGGAGCGCCAGGACTGGGCCAAGCCCGCCGACCGGGCGGAGCTGGCCCGCTACGTCGGGCGGTTCCGGTTGCCCACGGTCGACCACGCCGCGCTGGTCGAGGCCACCGAGGAGATCTTCGAGTTCCCGATGTGCGACCGCGATCCGTTGCCCGCCTGGTCGCACGGGCGCGTGACGCTGCTGGGCGACGCCGCGCATCCGATGTACCCGATGGGCTCCAACGGTGCCGGCCAGGCGATCCTCGACGCCACCAGCCTCGCCGGGCACCTGGCGCGGCACTCCGACCCCACCGCAGCACTTCGGGCCTACCAGGACGACCGCCTGGCGGCCACCGGCGAGATCGTGCTCCGCAATCGCGAGGGCGGGCCGGAGAACGTCATCGACGAGGTCGAGCGCCGCGCTCCGGACGGTTTTTCCCGCCTCGAAGACGTGATCGACGCGGCGGAACTGGAGGCCGTCGTCACCGGCTACGCCCAGGTTTCCGGGGCATCGCAGCAGCAGGTGAACGACCCCGGCCGGTGAACCTCAGGCGCCCTCCACCGAACCGGGCGGCAGGAAGTCGACGTCGTGCAGCGCCGACAGCCGGACCACCTCGGCCGGGTCCTCCAGGTTGTGCAGCTTGTCGAACAGCTCCGCGAGCCGCCCGGCCGGGCTCACCCAGAACAGCCCTCGGCTGATGTCCTCGCTGCGGTTGTAGTAGGCGTGGGGGAGGCCCTTCGGCATCCGCACGGTGTCGCCGGGGCCCGCGGTCTCCCACTTGCCGTCGAGGTAGAGGGTGAACACGCCCTCCAGGATGTAGATGTGCTCGTCCTGGGTCGGGTGCACGTGCGGCGGTACGCCGGTGCCCGGAGGATCGAGCGTCTCGAACGCGAAGCTCGATTCGCTGGCGGCCTTCATGGAGTAGGTGTGCCCGAGCACGTTCCACACCTTCTTCCGCATGCCCTCGTGGGCGGGAGTGATCCCCTTCGGTAGGGGACCGAGCACGATTTCCTCGCCGGTCATCACACCTCCTGGCCGATGGTCACCTCTGCTGAGCACTTTGCGCCATACCGGTCGCGTTGTACAGCGTTGACATGGCAGCCTTCGTCCTGGGTGAGGAGGTGTGTCGTGGCGGTGGTCGACGATGTCCGCGGCCTGGGTTCGGAGCTCGACCGTTCTTATCCGGTGTACGTGCGCGGCCGGTTGAAGTTCCGGGTCAAGCAGATCGTCTATGTCGCGTTCTCCCTCGACGAGGCGGTGATGGGGTTCGCGTTCCCGAAGGAGGAGCGTGCCGCGCTCGTCGCCGGCGAGCCGGAGAAGTTCCGGCTGCCGTCGGAGTCGGACCTGCGGTTCAACTGGGTCGACGCCGAGCTTGCCGCGCTGGACGCTGCCGAGGCTCGCGAGCTCGTCGTGGACGCGTGGCGGATGGTGGTCCCGCAGAAGGTTTCCCGCGCCTACGACCTCGCCCATCCCGACGGCCCGGGATGACGGCCGCCCGGCCCCGTAAGGTGACGGGAATGGTCGGGCACACAGACGGCGGGGCGGGATGAGCCGCCGTGCGACGCAGCTCGCCGGGCTCGACCTCAATCTGCTCGTCGTCCTGCGGGAGCTGCTGCGGGAGCGCAACGTGACCCGTGCGGCGGAGCGGGTCGGGGTGAGCCAGCCGGCGTTGAGCGCGGCTCTCGCCCGGCTGCGGCGCCACTTCGAGGACGACCTGCTGGTCCGCAGCGGCCGCGGTTACGTGCTCTCGCCGCTGGCCCGGCAGCTCGTGCGCCAGGTCGAGGACGTCTGCGCGGCCGCCGAGCAGCTGTTCGCCACCGGGTCGAGTTTCGCTCCCGGCACGTCGGTGCGGGAGTTCACGCTGCTGATGGCCGACTACACGCTCGCCGTGATCGGCCGGCCGCTGGCGGAGCTGTTCGAACGGGAGGCGCCCCGCGCGCGGCTGCGGATCCGGCTGGTCCGCGAGGCGCTGAGTGCGGATCTGCCCCGGATCGCCCGGTTCGTCGACGGGGTGGTCGCGCCGCCGATCGAGCTCGACGACCTGCCCCGGCTCCGCTCGGCCGAGCTGTTCCGCGACGAGTGGGTGTGTGTCGTGTGGGCCGGCCACGACGTCGGCGACGACGGGCTCACCCTGGCCGACCTGCAGCGGCTCGACTGGGTGGTGCCGTATCACCGGGAGCCGGGTGTGGCCCTGCCGCCCGTACCGCGGCGGCTGGCCGAGCTGGGGCTCGCGCCGCAGGTCGCGCTGAGCGTCGAGAGTTACCAGGCCGTGCCCGCGCTCGTGGCCGGAACACACCGGATCGCGCTGGTGCAACGCCGGCTGGCCGTCGAGTTCGCGAAGCGGCTGGACCTCAAGGTCCTCGAGTGCCCGGGCGAGCCCGAGGGCATCGTGGAGAGCCTGTGGTGGCACGACGACCTCGACCCCGACCCGGCGCACGCCTGGCTGCGCGAGGCGCTGCGCGGTATCGGCGAAGGGCTCAGCTGATCATCGCGGCGCAACCATAATCCAGACTGATTCCCGGGATCAGGATTTCTGACTTCCGGCCCTCGGCGGGGATTCCTAGAATCTTCCGGGACAAGCGATATATCGCAGCGGAGCGGTATTCGTGATCGGAAGGAATTTCCTGGATGTCGACGACCGTACCCATGGCAGACGAGCGACTGACTCCGGAAGCGCGACGATCGGTCGTCGGCGGCATCCTTTCCCTGTTCGTCGACAGCTTCGACATCTACCTGCCCGCACTCGTGCTGCCGGCGGTGATGGACTACTTCGAACCCGACTCGATGTCGGCCACGACGAAGGTCACCCTCGTGACCGTCATTTTCGTCGTGACCCTGCTCGGGCGGCCGATCGGCGGCCCCATCTTCGGCAACCTGGCCGACAAGATCGGCCGGCGGCGCGTCACCCTGATCACCGGGATCGGGTTCACGGTCGTGACCCTGCTGATCGCCCTCATGCCGGGCTACGCGAGCTGGGGTTACGGGTCCATCGTCGGGCTGATCCTGCTCCGCCTGATCGGCGGGATCTTCCTGGGCGGCGGCTACGCCGGGCCGGTTCCGCTGGCCATCGAGCGCTCGCCGATGCGCCGCCGCGGCCTGGTCGGCGGCGTGATGGCCGCCGGAGCGCCCGCGGCCATCACGCTGATCAGCATCATCCAGCTCGTCGTGCTGGAGCGGTTTTCCACCCCGGCACTGCAATCCTGGGGCTGGCGCATTCCCTTCTTCTTCGGGGTCCTGCTCGGAATTGCCTACGTCGTTTATTACTCGCGCGTCGAAGAGGTCGATCTCGAGGAGCTCAAGAAATCCCGCGACGGAAATCGCGCGCCGCTTTTCCAGCTGTTCAACCGGAAGAACATCCGCGGTTTCGGCCAGGTGTTCCTCCTGATGACCGGAATGTGGTTCGCCGCGCAGATCGTCCTGTCGTTCATGCCCGGGCTGCTCGTCGGGGTCCTGCACCAGAACCCCTCCGACGTCAGCACCCTGGAGATCATCGCCAACGTCGCGACGATCCTCGGCATGATCGGCGCCGGGGTGTGGGGGCAGCGGATCGGCCGCCGCAAGCTGCTGCTCGGCTGCGCCGTGGCCATCACCTTCGGGGCCGCCCTCGCGTACGTGCTCCTCGTCCTGCTCGCCCGTTCCGGGGCCGGGTTCCTGCCGATCGGGATCGTCGCGGTCGTCGCCTTCGTGCTGCCCAACGCCCCGCTCGGCTGTCTGGTCGTCTACCTCAACGAACGCTTCGGCGCCGGTGTCCGCTCCTCGGGTTACGGCACCGTCTACACGCTCAGCCTCATCCTGCCCGCGCTGTACAGCGTCTGGATCACCGTGCTGCAGGCCGTGCTGCCCTACGAGTACACCGCCGTGGTCCTGATCGTCCTCGGCGGCGTGCTCTTCTTCGCCGGCGCGTGGATCGGCCCGGAGACGCGGGGCACCGTGCTGCTCGGCGAGCCGGCCGGGGCGACCGCACCGCACGCGGACGCCGCGTCCGAATGATCCCGCACCCGAACCCGGAGGTCACGATCACCAACCCAGAGCCGCGCAGCAACCACCCGGTCGGTTCGCCCCGGTGGGCGACGACCCGGACCCAGTGGAAATCGATGGGCTACACCGACGAGCAGATCAGGCGCCCCAAGATCGCCGTCGTCAACTCGTCCTCCGGGCTGGCGCCCTGTTTCGCCCACCTCGACGCGATCGCCGCGGCGGTGAAGGACTCGATCGACGCCGCGGGCGGGCTGGGCTTCGAGATCCGGACCGTGGCCCCGACCGACTTCATCATGGCTGCCGGCCGCGGTGGTGGTTACGTCCTGTCGGGCCGGGACCTGGTGTCCTACGACATCGAAGCCGTCGTCGACGGGGCGCAGCTCGACGGGATGGTCTGCCTGGCCTCGTGCGACAAGACCACACCGGGCCAGCTGATGGCCGCCGCGCGCACCGACGTGCCCACGCTGGTCATCGCCTGCGGCTACCAGAGCTGCGGAGCCCTCGACGACGGCCGCCGCGTGGACATCGAGGACGTGTTCGTCGACGCCGGGAAGCTGGCGTCGGGCGCGATCGGCTTCGACGACCTGTGTGCCATGTCGGACCGGGCGATCACCGGCCCCGGCGTCTGCACCGGCATGGGCACGGCCAACACGATGCACATCGTCGCCGAGGCACTGGGCATGGCACTGCCCGGCACCGCGCCGACCCGCGCCAACAGCGACACCATGTGGGCGGCGGTCCGGGCTTCGGGCGCCGCGATCATCGCCGCGGTCGAGGCCGATCGGCGGCCCAGCACGGTGATGACGCCGGGCGCGGTCCGCAACGCGGTGGCCGCGGTGATCGCCGTCAGCGGGTCGATCAACGCGGTCAAGCATCTCGAGGCGATCGCCGCCGAGCTCCCCGGCGACCTCGACGTGCACGGCCTGTTCGAGGACCTCGGCCGCCACGTCGGCCCGCTCGCGGCGGTGCGGCCCAACGGTCCGGCGTCGATCGAGGAGTTCGACGACGCCGGCGGTGCCCGCGCCGTGCTGGCCCAGCTCGGCGACGTCGTCGACGGCTCGGTGCCGACGATGAGCGGCCGGACGATGGCCGAGAACCTCGCCGGCGCGGCGGTCGACCCGGCCGTGATCAGGGCGGAACCGATCCGGCCGCAGTCGACGATCGTGCTGATGCGGGGCAGCCTGTGCCCCGGCACGGGGATCGTCAAGCTGTCGGTCACCGAGACGCGCGCCCGCGCGTTCCGTGGCCCGGCAAGGGTTTACGAGTCCGCGCCCGCGGCCATCGAGGCGATCGAGCGCGGCGAGGTGCGGTCCGGTGAGGTGCTGGTGCTGAGGGGGCTCGGTGTCACCGGAACCCCGGGCATGGGCATGGCGTCGGCCGTGGTCTTCGCGCTCAACGGCGCCGGGCTGAGCGAGCAGGTCGCCTTCGTCACCGACGGGCAGCTCTCGGGGCTCGTCAACAAGGGCATCGTCGTCGGGGAGGTCACGCCCGAAGGCGGGGTGCCCGGCCCGCTCGGTGTGGTGCGCACCGGGGACGCGATCGCGATCGACGTCCCGGCCCGCACCGTCGAGCTGCTCGTGGCACCGGCCGAGCTCGAGCAGCGGCTCTCGGACTACCCCCGCACCCGGTCTCCGCAAACCTGGCCGGCCCGCCCGGGTTCGTGGCTCGGTGTCTACGCCGGCGTCGTGGAACCGCTCGACCGGGGCGCGACCCTGCGCCGTTCTTCTTCGTCCTAAGGAGTTTTGTTGCCTCACGCACTGACCGATCTGCGGGTGAACACCGTCACCCGGCCCGCCGACCGCGCCGCGGAATCGCTCGAAGCCGACGTCCTGGTCGTCGGCGCGGGCATCGCCGGCCTCACCGCGGCGATCGACGCGAAACGCTGCGGCCGCGACGTCGTGCTCGCCGACGCGCTTCCCGTCCTGGGTGGACAGTGCGTGAACTCCATGATCGGGTTGTTCTGCGGGATCTACGGAAACGCTCCCGAGTACCACCAGCTCACGCACGGGATCTTCGACGAGATGTTCCCGGCGCTGGAACGCTCCGGGGACATCGCGTACAACCGCACCCACACCCAGACCGTCCCCTACGACGAGGTCGTGCTGGGCCGGTGGTTCGAGAACCTCGTGTCCGAGCTCGGGATCAGGGTCGTCCTGGGCGCCTCGATCAGCGCGGTCGCCCTCGACGGCGGCGTGCTGGAGCGGGTCGAGTTCGCGACCCGGTACGGTCCGGTTTCGGTGCGCGCCAAGGGATTCGTGGACGCGACCGGCGACGCCGCACTGGCGTGGGAGGCCGGGCTGCCGTGCCGGGTGCCGGAACGGACGGTGTGGGGCTCGCAGCAGATCCGGCTCACCGGCCTGGTGGAGTCGGCCAAGCCCGACCCGGCCGAACTGGTGGCCCGCGTCGACGAGAAAGCCGACGAGTACGGCCTCGTCCGGCGCGACGGGCTCGCCTTCTTCTTCCCGGGGCGCGACACCGCCGTGATGAACATGACGCACGTCGAGGCACCGCTGACGGCGGTCGAGGCCGCGGAGGCGCAGCTGCGCGGACGGGCACAGGCCGACCGGGTCGTCGAGTTCCTGCGCGCCGAGTTCCCGGCGGCTTTCAAGGACGCTTCCGTGCTGGCGTACGGCTTTCCGGGCCGGCGGCAGACCCGCTGGCTCGCCGCCGACCACCAGCTCACGCTCGAAGAGGTCCGCCACGGCACCGCCTTCGAAGACGCGGTGGCGCGCACGGCGTGGCCGGTCGAGCTGCACGACCGGGTGTCGGGTTACGTCTGGGAGACGTTCGGGCCGGACCACGTGCACTACGTCCCGCTGCGCAGCCTGACCTCACCGGGCGCGCGGAACCTGGTCGCGGCCGGGCGGTGTGTCGACGGCGACGCCGCGGCGTTGTCGAGTGTCCGGGTGATGGGCCCGTGCTCGGCGATGGGCCGCGCCGCCGCGCACACGCTGGACCTGACCCTGGGCGGCGATGTCCACGACGTCGATCTGACCGCGCTGCGGGACCGCATCCGCGACAACGTGGAGGGCTGAGCGATGGTGGGCCTCACCGACGAAGAGAAGCGCATGCGCGACGGCGCGGAAGGCGACGCGGTCGCGGCGGCGATGGATCTGCTGATCCGCTACGCCGACGCGCTCGGCGCCGAGCGGCTGTGCGAAACCCGCAACGTCGCGGGCACGACCACACAACCTTCGCCGGCCAAGGAAAAACTGGTCGCGGAGGGCGGCTGGGCCAAGGCGTTCTCCGTGATCAGCCTCGACTGCGACGACGACCTCGAGATCCCGCCGATGCGCGTCCCGACGTGTCAGCTGCAGCACGGGTTCGGCGAAGACGCGCGCGGCATCATGCCCTACCCGGGGCACAAGATCGACCTGCAGGCCGAGGCCGAGTCGTTCGCCAGCAGCCGGGGCGTCAACGTGCTCGCCACGTGCACGCCGTACCAGGTCGGCAACCTCCCGACCTACGGCGAGCACGTCGCGTGGATGGAGTCTTCGGCGGTCGTCTACGCCAACTCCGTCCTGGGCGCGCGCACCAACTGCGAGGGTGGTGCCTCCACGGGCGCCGCGAGCCTGACCGGGCGGATCCCGTGCTGGGGCAACCACCACCGGGAAAACCGCTACGGCACGCACCTCATCGAGACGACGCTGGTGCCGGACGGGTTCCAGGACTGGGGGATGCTCGGCTACTTCGCCGGCGACGTCGTCCAAGAGGAGCGCCCGGTCGTCATCGGCGAGCTGGGTCGCCCGGATCTGGCGGACCTCAAGCACTTCGGTGCCGCGGCCGCGTCCTCGGGTGGCGTGGAGATGTACCACCTGCCGGGCCGGACCCCGGACGCGCCGACGCTGGAAGCCGCCTTCGGGGGCCGCTCGATCCCCGAACCGATCCGGTACGGCGAGGCCGAGCGCCGGGCGGTCTACGAGTCGCTGAACTCGATCGGCGACAGCGAGGACGTCGACTTCATCCTCCTGGGCTGCCCGCACGCTTCGCTGGAGCAAGTCGGCCGGGTCGCCCGCGCGCTGGAGGGGCGCAAGCTCTCCGCCGGGTGCGAACTGTGGCTGATGACGCCCCGCGCGTTGCGGACGGTCGCCGACCGCAACGGCTGGACCGAAACCATTCGGCGGGCCGGCGGGCGTGTGCTGACCGACTCCTGCCCGGCGATGTCGCGCGTCGCCCCGGAAGGCACGAGGGTGTTCGCGACCGACTCCGCCAAGCAAGCCCACTACCTGCCCGCGATCCTCGGGATCGAGGCGTGGTTCGGCACCCTCGAGGACTGCGTCGACGCCGCCGTCACCGGCCGGTGGCGCGGCTCGCTGGGGAAGGCAGCCCGATGACGGCGCCCGGGGTGCTGCTGCGCGGCCGCGGAATCGTGCCCGGCCGCGTCGTCGGCGAGGCGCTCGTTTCCCGGGAGACGATCTCTGGCTGGGGCGGCATCGACCCGGCGACGGGCACGATCATCGAACGCCGCCACGAGCTGTTCGGCGTGTGCTTCACCGGGAAAGTCCTGGTGTTCCCGGGCGCCAAGGGATCGTCGGGGTGGTCGGGCTTCTTCCAGTCCACGCGGCTGCTCGGCACCGCGCCGCTCGCGATGGTCTTCACCCGCCTCACGACGAAGGCCGCACTCGGCGCGATCGTCACCCGCGTTCCCGCCGTCACCGACCTCGACGACGACCCGGTCGCCCGCATCACCACGGGCGACCTCGTCGAGGTCGACGCCGACCACGGGCTGGTCAGGGTGCTCCCGCGCTGACGTCCCGGCGGCTCGGTGTCGGGCGGTGAGGTCCGGCCCGGACGCGTGTGCCCGACCTCACCGAGGGGCGCGTTGACCTTGACATCCGTGTGAAGGTTCGATCCTGGCGGCATGCGATACGAAACCCCGCGACCGGTCGAGACCCCGGACGCGAGCGTGCACCACAAGCTCCCGTGGGGGGCCCTGGCGGCGCTGGCCACTGCCGCGTTCATCACCATTCTCACCGAGGCGCTGCCGGCCGGGGTGCTGCCGGCGATGAGCGCGGACCTGAGGGTCGGCGAATCGGCGATGGGGCAGGCGGTGACGATCTACGCGATCGGGTCCGCGGTCGCGGCGATCCCGTTGTCCGCGGCGACGTCCAGGTGGCGGCGCAAACGGTTGCTGCTGGCCACGGTCGCCGGGTTCGCCGTGGCCAACACCGTCACGGCCGTCTCCGACTACTACGTGCTGACGATGGCCGGACGGTTCATCGCCGGAGTGGCCGCCGGGCTGGTGTGGGCGATGATGGCCGGATACGCGCGGCAGATGGTGGCCGGCCCGCTCCAGGGGAAGGCGACGGCTATCGCGATGGCGGGCGCGCCGCTCGCCCTCTCGCTCGGGGTTCCCGCGGGAACCCTTCTCGGCCAAGCACTCGGCTGGCGGGTCACCTTCTGGTCCATGACCGCGCTCGCGCTCGTCCTGCTCGGGTGGATCCGTCTCTCGGTCCCGGACCTGCCCGGGGAGGCCCGGCGCGGCCGGGCTCCGATGGCCCGGACGCTCCGGCTCCCCGGCGTCGCGCCGGTCCTGTTCGTCGTCCTGGCGCACAACATCCTCTACACCTACATCGCCACCTTCCTCGGCGGGCTGGGCATGGGCGGCACCGTCGACCTGGTGCTGTTCGTCTTCGGCTCGGCGTCGGTGCTGAGCATCTGGGTGGTGGGCGTGCTCATCGATCGTCGCCTGCGCACTCTCACCGTCGCCAGCACCGTGTTGTTCGCCGCGGCGGCCACGGTCCTGGCCGTGCTCGCCGACAGCGCTGTCGCGGTTTACGCTGCGGGGGCCTTGTGGGGACTGGGATTCGGCGGCGTCGCCACTCTCTTGCAAACGGCCGTGGCCGACGCGGCCGGTGCCGCTGCCGACATCGCCCAGGCCATGCTCGTCACCCTGTGGAACACCGCGATCGCGGTCGCCGGGGTCGTCGGCGGTCTGCTCCTCGACGGCTTCGGCCCCGCATCCTTCCCCTGGGCCGTCCTCGTGCTCCTCGCTCCGGTACTGATCACTGTGATCACCGCCGGCACACACGGTTTTCCCTCGAAGCGGCCGGGTGCTGCCGCCTGAGCCGCTACGAGGTGATCGGCTGCCGCGCGCTCACGACGAGGGCGTCAGCAGCACACGTTTCCTCTGTGGTTGCCGCGAAGGTCGACGTCGATTTCGTGTACGAGCGGGTCATCTGCAGGATTTCGATGGTGTAGTCGTCGAGGATCTCGCGGTGCCCCAAGGCTTCGACGGCCCGATGCTCGGGATCGTTGTACCAGGCCCGCATGTGCTCCTCGGTCTCGAAGTACGCGATCGCCAGTTCCCGGCCGTCCGGCACGTCGAACTTGTGCAAGGAAACGAAACCAGGCATCGACGACGCCCGTTCGAACATCCGCGCCCCGATCGTGGCGTACTCGTCGTTCTGCCACTCAGGACAGACCTTGCCCCAGAAAAGTGCTACGTACACGTCAACCTCCCGGCAACTGGTCCGCATTGACCGCCGCGAAGGATATAGCACTCGTGTCGACCGTCACAAGTACGCCATATGGGGCCAGGTCGACCAGGTCGGCGGTGACGTGAAGCCGAGGTTGCATATGGCGAACAGTTGACGACCGTCACGACAACGCTATAGATTCGCGGCTGCCGGCCACCGTGGCCGAGGGACGGAACCACACCTCAGGAGGAGCATTCATGGTTGTCGCGCCTGGGAAGTACCGGGTCATCTGATGGCCGTGGTCAACGTGCGCGCCGGCGGTCGCGTCATCGAGCTGGTCGAACCGAAGCGGTTCGCCACCCGGCCGCGCCCGGTGCCGGAGCCGGAGCCGGGTGAGGTCGTCGTGGTGATGCGGGCGCTCGGCCTGTGCGGCACGGACCTGCACATGTACAGCGGGCGTGCGGCGCGCTACCCGCACATCGTCGGGCACGACGGCGCCGCCGAGGTGGCGGCGGTGGGCGACGGCGTCACCCGAGTGTCGGTCGGGCAACGGGTGACGATCGACCCGGTCGCCCACTGTGGACAGTGCGAGCACTGCGTCGCCGGGCGTACCCAGCTGTGCCCGGACGGCGGGTACCTGGGCATGCTCGGTCCGGGCCTGCTCGCCGAGTACGTCTGCGTGCCCGAACGCCTCGTCGTTCCGTTGCCCGACCAGGTTTCCGACCTCGCGGCGACGGTGCTGGAGCCGGTTGCGGTGGCATTGCACCTGCTGAAGCGGGTACTGCCGGTGGTGCCGGAACCACTGCCGTGTGCGGTGGTGGGCGGAGGTCCGCTGGGGATCCTGCTGGGTCTGGTGCTCAAGCACCACGGCTACGCGCCGCACGTGTTCGAGCCGCACGCGGCCCGCCGGGAGCTCGCGGCGTCGGTCGGGCTGCCGGCGCACGCACCGGAGGCCGTCGACGTCGGTCCGGGTTCGCGGTTGATCGTCGAGACTTCCGCGGCTGCCGCCGGTGTCGCGCTGGCCGACGACCTGGCGACGCCGGGTTCGGTCGTCGCGCTGGTGGGTCGTGCGCCGCAGCTGATGGAGCCGGCCAGCGTGTTGCTCAAAGAGCTCACCGTGGTGGGTGTCAAGGGCGGTCCCGGCCAGTACCCCGAGTCGGTGCGGCTCGTGGCGGAAGGTGTGCTGGACCCGGAAGCGGTGATCACGCACCGGTTCGGGTGGGCGCAGGCGCAGGAGGCGTTCCGCGTGAACACCGACCGCCCGGAGAACGTGATCCGCGCGGCCCTGCACGGTCCGTGGTCGTGAAGCCCGAGGCCGTGCTCGGATACGGCTCTTCGCGCAGCCAGTTCGTCGAGCTCTGGCCCGTTCCGCCGCGCAGCCGCGGGCTCGCGGTGCTGCTGCACGGCGGGTTCTGGCGAGCTCGGCACGGCCTGGACCAGATGGATCCCCTGTGCGCGGACCTGACGGAGCGGGGCTGGTCCGTGGCGAACGTCGAGTACCGCCGCACCGACGGCGACGCCGGCGGCTGGCCCGGCACACTCACCGACGTGCTCGAGGCGATCGATTCCGTGCGGCAGCACCGGGATCCGGGCGGGCCGGTCGTCGCGATCGGACACTCGGCGGGCGGGCACCTCGCGCTGCTGGCCGCCGCGTCCGCGGCCGTGGACCTGACCGTGGCCCTCGCCCCGGTCACCGACCTGCCACGATCCGCGGAAGAGGGCCTCGGAGAGGGTGCGGCCCCGCTTTTCATGGGCACCACACCCGAAGCCGACCCCGGCTCCTACCGGGCCGCTTCGCCCCGGTTCCGCCTGCCGCTCGGCAAGCCGCACCTCGTCGTCCACGGCGACGCCGACGAACGCGTCCCGGTCGACCACAGCCGGGACTACGTCGCCGCGGCTCGGCACGCGGGGGACGCCGTCGACTACCTCGAGCTGCCTGACGTCGGTCACTTCGAGCTCATCGATCCGAGCCACCACAGTTGGATCGAGGCGCGAAGCTGGCTGGCGAACGCCGTTCGCTGAACAGCCGCATCCTTGCCGGCCCTGCGGCGCCGGCAAGGATGCTGGTCAACCCGCGGTTGACCAGCGCCCACCTTGGTGGAGGAGCTCGGCCGGTGAACGCGTGTCCGGCGCCTCCGGCGGTGATCGCGGCGACCCGATTCCCGGACGGCGGTAGCCTCCACTTAGCGACCGCTTAGCCGCCGGGGTGCGCGGCAGAACAGGAGGCCAGTGCTGTGAACTCGTTCAAGGACCGCGTGGCGATCGTGACCGGCGCCAGCCGCGGGATCGGCCTCGCCATCGCGAAGGGCCTGGTCGAGCGGGGCGCGAAGGTGTGCATCACCGCGCGGAAGCCCGAGCCGCTGGCCGAGGCCGTCGCCGAGCTCGGGGGCGAGGACTTCGCGATCGCCGTGCCCGGCAAGGCCGACGACACGGGGCACCAGGACGAGGCGGTCGCCAAGGTGATCGAGCGGTTCGGCAGGCTCGACATGCTCGTGAACAACACCGGCATCAACCCGGTCTACGGGTCCACGCTCGACATCGACCCGGCCGCCGCGGCGAAGATCTTCGCGGTGAACGTGCTGGCGCCGATCGCCTGGACCCGGCGGGCCCGCGACGCGTGGATGGGCGAGCACGGCGGCTCGGTCGTCAACGTGGCCTCGATCGCCGGCCTGCGCGCGTCGCCCGGCATCGGCATGTACGGCGTGAGCAAGGCGGCGCTGATCCGCCTGACGCAGGAGCTCGGCGCCGAGCTGGGGCCGAAGATCCGCGTGAACGCCGTGGCGCCGGCCGTGGTCAAGACCAAGTTCGCGACCGCCCTGTACGAGGGCAAGGAAGAGGAGGTCGCGGCGGCCTACCCGATGAAGCGCCTCGGTGTGCCCGAGGACATCGCAGGCGCGGTGGCGTTCCTGCTCTCCGACGACGCGGGCTGGATGACCGGCCAGACCGTGGTCCTCGACGGCGGCGTGACCCTGGGCGGTGGCCTGTGAGCGCCGGGGTCGTCATCACGGGTGGCGGCGGCGGGATCGGCCGGGCGCTGGCCCGGCGCTTCGCGGCCGACGGTGCGCGCGTGGTCGTGGCCGACCTCAACGGCGAAGCCGCGGCGGAGGTCGCCGCCGAGGTCGGCGGCACCTCCTTCGCCGGCGACGTCGCGAGCGAAGACGGCGTCGCGAAGCTCCTCGCGGCCGCCCGCGAGACGCTGGGCGAGATCGACGTCTTCTGCGCCAACGCGGGCGTCGCCCCCTTCGGCGACGAGCAGTCGACGGAAGACGACTGGGCCCGCACCTGGGACGTCAACGTGATGGCCCACGTCCGCGCCGCCAAGCAACTGCTGCCCGCGTGGCTCGACCGCGGCAAGGGGCACTTCATCGCCACCGCGTCGGCCGCCGGCCTGCTCACGACGCTGGGCTCGGCGCCGTACTCCGTGACGAAGCACGGCGCGCTGGCCTTCGCCGAGTGGCTTTCGGCGACCTACCGCCACCGCGGCATCACGGTGCAGGCCATCTGCCCGCAGGGCGTGCGCACCGCGATGCTGGAGAGCAGCGGCCCGCGCGGCCAGCTGCTGATGGGCGCGTCGGCGATCGACCCCGACCAGGTGGCCGACGCGCTGTTCACCGCCATCGACGAAGGCCGGTTCCTCGTGCTGCCGCACCCGGAGGTCGCGGATTACTACGCCCTGCGCGCCACCCAAACCGACCGCTGGCTCGGCGGGATGAACAAGCTGCAGCGCAAGATCGAGGCCCTGCCGGAGGACTGACCGGCCCGGACCACCCCGATGTGGCGTTGGTTGCGCCCAACGCACCCAATGCGGCGTTCGGTGCGTTGAGTGCACCGAACGCCACATTGGGGTGCTTCGAGCGTCGGCTGCCCGGCCGTGCCCGCCGGTGTGCCCGTTCCGGGTGCGCGGGGTTGACGCGCAGCCCGCGCGGTCTCTAGCGTCGCCATACCGACTGGTCGGTGTCCAAGGGAGGGCGCGGGATGAGCTGGTACGACGCGAAGCCCTGGCTCGCGAGCTACGACGAGCAGCGCGCCGCCGCGAGCGAGTTCACGCCGACCACGCCGCTGGTCACGTTCCGCCGCACCGTCGCGCAGGCGCCGGAGACCACGGCGCTGGCCTACTTCGACGCCCGGATCTCCTACCGCGAACTCGACGAGCTCTCCGACGCCTTCGCCTGCCACCTCACCGCGTCCGGGTTCGGCCGCGGTGAGCGGCTCGCGCTGGTGCTGCAGAACATCCCCCAGTTCGTGATCGCCCTGCTCGGCGCGTGGAAGGCCGGCGGGATCGTGGTGCCGGTCAACCCGATGTACCGCGCGGGCGAGCTGGGCCACGTGCTCACCGACGCCGGCGTGAAAGCGCTCGTCTGCTCGCAAACCGCTTGGCACGACTACATCGGCGCCCTCGTGCCGGACAGCTCCGTGACGATCGCCGTGACCACGAGCGAGCTCGACCTCCAGACCCGCGACGACGAGCGCGTGCTCGGCAAGGTGCGCCGCGAGGCGACGCCCGGTGCGGCCGACCTGCTCGGCGTCCTGCGCTCGACGCCCGGTGACCCGCCGCCCGACCCGGCGTTCGGCCTCGACGACGTCGCGCTGATCAGCTACACCTCCGGCACGAGCGGAAAACCCAAGGGCGCCACCAACACCCACGGCAACCTCGGCACCAACGCCGCGATCCTCGCCGGCGCCGGCCGCGTCGAGCCGGGGGCGACGGTGTTCGCGCTCGCGCCGCTGTTCCACATCACCGGGATGGTGTGCGAGGTCGCCTACGCCATCGAGATCGCCGGCACGCTGGCGCTCGCGTACCGCTTCGAAGCCGGCGTGGTGCTCGGCGCGCTGCTGGAGCACAAGCCCGCGTACATGGTCGGCCCGTCGACGGCGTACATGGCGCTGATGGCGCACCCGGACGTCACCCCGCAGCACTTCGCCTCGTTCGACGCGCTGTACTCCGGCGGCGCGGCGCTGCCCCCGGCGGTGGTCAACGCGTTCCGCGACCGGTTCGGCCAGTACATCCACAACGGCTACGGCCTCACCGAGACCACGGCCGGCTGCGTCGTGGTGCCCAGCGGTGTCGAGGCGCCGGTCGACCCGGCTTCGGGCACGTTGTCGATCGGGCTGCCGGTGCCGGGCGTGATCGTGCGGATCCTCGCCGACGACGGCACGGAGCTGCCGTTCGGCGAGGCGGGCGAGATCGCCGTCGAAGGGCCCATGGTCGTGCCCGGCTACTGGAACCGGCCCGACGCCACAGCCGAGGCGCTGCCGGGCGGGCGGCTGCTGACCGGCGATATCGGGTTCATGGACGAACGCGGCTGGGTCTACGTCGTGGACCGCAAGAAGGACATGATCAACGCCTCCGGGTTCAAGGTGTGGCCGCGCGAGGTCGAGGACGTGCTGTACACGCACCCCGACGTCCGGGAGGCGGCCGTGGTGGGCGTGCCGGACGAGTACCGCGGCGAGACGGTGAAGGCGTACGTGAGCGTGGCTCCGGGCGCGGCGCCCGATCCGGACGAGCTCGTGGCCTACTGCCGGGAGCGGCTGGCCGCCTACAAGTACCCCCGATCGGTCGAGGTGCTCGCCGAGCTGCCGAAGACCACGAGCGGGAAGATCCTGAGGCGCGAGCTGCGCGCCCGAGGTTAGGGAGGACGTGACGGTGGTCGAGACGGTCCGTGGTGCGGTGGAGCCGGCGGCGCTGGGCAAGGTGCTGATGCACGAGCACATTTTCGTGCTGAGTCCCGAGTTCGTGGCGAACTATCCGGAGCACGACGGGTTCGACGAGTCCGTGCACGTCCCGGAGGCGATCGCGAAGCTGCAGGCGCTCAAGGACGCGGGGATCGACACGATCGTGGATCCGACCGTGATCGGGCTCGGGCGTTACGTGCCGCGGGTGCAGAAGGTCGCGGCCGAGGTGGGGCTGCAGATCGTCGTGGCGACCGGGCTCTACACCTACAACGAGTTGCCGCACTACCTTTCGCTGCGCGGGCCGGGCACGATGCTCGGTGGTGACGATCCGCTGGTCGCGATGTTCGTCGGCGACATCACCGAGGGCATCGCCGGGACGGGTGTGAAGGCCGGAGTGCTCAAGTGCGCCACCGATGAGCCGGGCGTGACGCCTGGTGTGGAGCGGGTGCTGCGCGCGGTCGCGAAGGCGCACCGGGCCACGGGTGTGCCGATCATGACCCACACGCACGCGGGTACGCGGCGGGGGCTGGAGCAGCAGGACGTGTTCGAGTCCGAGGGCGTGGACCTGGCCCGGGTGCTGATCGGGCACAGTGGCGACTCGGCCGACCTGGACTACCTCACGGCCTTGGCCGACCGCGGTTCGCTGCTGGGTATGGACCGCTTCGGCGTGGACGTGTATCTGCCGTTCGAGCAGCGGGTGGCGACGGTCGCGGCGATGTGTGAGCGCGGGTACGCGCGCAGCATGGTGCTCTCGCACGACGCGTCGTGTTACTTCGACTGGCTCGAGGCACCGGTGCGTGAGGCCGTGCTGCCCAACTGGCACTACCTCCACATCACCAACGACGTGCTGCCCGCCCTGCGCGAACGCGGCGTGAGCGAAGCCGACCTCACCACGATGCTCGTCGACAACCCGCGCCGCCTGCTCGACCACGGCGGCGCGTACTGACCGGCCACGGCCGGTAGGCTGGCTGTTCTCTGAGTTCCCGGAGGGGGTGTGGCGATGACCCGGGCCGGCACGCGCAAGGCCGTCGTCTCCGACGAGTCGCCCGCGGTGCCTCGCCGCCTGCTTCAGCACGCGACGAAGCTCTTCGCGAAAAAGGGCTTCGACCGCACATCGGTGCAGGAGATCGTCGAGGCCGCGGGCGTCACCAAGGGCGCCATGTACCACTACTTCGGCTCCAAGGACGACCTGCTCTACGAGATCTACGCCCGCGTGCTGCGCGAGCAGACCTCCCAGCTCGAACGCGTCGCCTCCAGCGCGGCGCCCCTGCGCGAACGGCTGGCCGCCGCCGCGTCCGACGTGGTCGTCAGCAGCATCGACAACCTCGACGACAACACCATCTTCCTGCAGTCCATGCACCAGCTCAGCGCCGACAAGCGCAAAGCCGTGCGCGCCGAACGCCGCAAGTACCACGAACGGTTCCGCCGCCTGATCGAAGAAGGCCAGGCCTCCGGCGAGTTCCGCGCCGACAAGCCCGCCGACCTGGTCGTGGACTTCTTCTTCGGCTCGGTCCACCACCTCGGCACGTGGTACCGCCGCGGCGGCTCCCTGTCGGCGCGCGAGGTCGGCGACCAATTCGCGGACCTGCTGCTGTCAATGCTCCGGCCGTAGTTTCTGCCTCGGCTCCACCGAGGCGTGCGAGATCGCCTTGGAGCCGGCTTCCGAATTCAGCGGTCGGATCGGCCGGGGGCCGATCGCACCACTGAATTCGGAAACCGGCGCGATCTCGCGCTGTGCCGGGTTCGAGCACGTCCACCACGAAGGTGCTGTGCCGGAGTCCCGCGCGCTGCGGATCCTTTGGCCGGCGACGACTTCGCCCTGCCCGCCGCCAGGCCGACTGCCGCGGCGCCGGTCGCTGGTGAGTTGGCTGCGGTCGGGCCCGCATTGCGGTCGCGTCGAGTGCTACCGAGTTGGCTGCGGTCGGGCGGGTTGCCGGCGAGTTGGTTGTTGCGGGGTTGGCTGTGGCTGGGCGGTTGCCGCCGAGTCCGCCGCAACCGAACCCGCTGGTGCCGGGCCGGCTGCCGCCCTGGCCGGGTCCGGTGCCGCCGGGGTTGCGGCCGGCGTCCGCGACGGACATCGTCGGCGACCCGGTGGTTCACGTCAGCGGGCCTGCTGCCGACGTCCGTCGCGCTGTGGGCACTTCACTCCGTCGGCAGAATCACCCCGTGGTGTGTGAGGACGCGGGTGACGAAGGCCGTTTTGCCGGCGGTGTAGGCCTCGCGGTCGGTGGTTTCGGTGGTGAGGCGGTGTTTCAGGGCGGCGTACTCCGCGGCCAGGGCCGGGTCGGCGCGCAGGGCGTCGCGGAAGGTGCGTTGGGCGTGCCAGCGCGGGTGGCCGGCCGGGAGGACGTGGAGGTGGGCCACTCGGTGCTCGCCGGTGGCGTCGGGCAGGACGAAGAAGCGCCGCCACGGTGAGGCGACGTCCAGCGAAGGCGGGACGTAGGCCCAGCCGTCGGCCGCGAGAGCCGCGCCGGCGGAAATGACCACCACGTCGATGTCCGAAACCGAAGCCATCACGTCCACCACCGGTTTGGCCGCCAACCCGGGCACCGACGTGGACCCGACGTGCTCCACCCCGTCGACCAGCCACGGCTTCAGCACCACAGCCAGCCGCGCGCACAGTTCGGCACCGCGCGCCGGCCACGCGGGGTCGGGTGCGGTGACGTGCGGTTTCTCGTAAGCCCAGGCCGGAGGTCCACTCACAGCCGGCACGCTACCGGCGGGCACCGACAGTTTCCGTCGGTGCCCGCCGGGGGTTTCACGGGCGAGGTGGCGTCCGGTCGGTCGGCACTGTTTCATCCGCCGGGTCGAAGGGCAGGTAGGTCGTGCCCAGCCGGGGCGCCCAGCCGATCGTCAGCGGGGGCACGGCCGGGGTCTCCGCGTGCTGCGGGAGGAACCCGATGTCCACCGGGGTCGAGAAGTCCACGGTCAGGAACCGGGTGGGTTCGGTGACGCTCACGAGAGTGCCCTCCGGATCGCTTCCTCACCCAGGATCGGGTCGTTGGTCGGGTCCTCGACCGCCGGGGCGAGTGCGCGCGGCGCGAGCTTCGGGGTGAGGGTCCCGAAGACCGGGTCCGGCGGGGCCGCGGTGTGGTACTCGGGGAAGTGGGCCTGGTAGTCGACCATGGACTGGACCAGGGCGGGCTCCGCGAAGCGCGGTCCCCAGAACTGGGCCGAGATCGGCAGGCCCGCGGTGTAGCCGACGGGGAAGCTCACCATGGGCCAGCCCAGCGCGTTCGGCACCTGGTAGTACGCGCGGTACACCGGGAAGCCGGGGCCGCCGCCGGCACGCTGGCCGATCACGTCGCCCAGGGCCAGGACGAGCATGAAGTCGACGCCGGCGTCCTCCAAAGCCTTGGTGTAGTTGGCGATGAGCCGGCGCCGCCGCTGTTCGCCCTCGTAGCGGACGGAGGCGGGGATGCCGCCGTTGAAGCGGTCGGCGCTGGCGAAGCTCGCCGCCGCCTCGCCGGGGGCGCGCCGGCCGTACTGGCTGGTCAGGGTGGCGACGGCGTCGGCCGTCGGGATGCCGCTCGCGCAGAAGTCCGCCACCGCCGCGACAAACCGGACCTCGTAGCGGTTCGCGTTCACCACCGCGGCCGACGGCGACACCGGCGAGCCGTCCACCGTCGCCAGCACGTCCGCCGACGCGAAGTACGGGTTCTGCGCGGGGTCGGTCATGTCCAGACCGGGGAACTCCTTCACCTGCGCGCCCAGGCTCTTCAGCTGGCCCACCAGCCGGTTGAACGCCTTCAGGTGCTCCGCGCCGTAGGTGTCCTGCGGGCTGACGCCGGTCTTGATGGTGCCGCCCACGTTCATCCAGTCCGTCTGCGGGATGCCGATCGTCAAGCCCCGCAACGGAGTCCGCCCGGGCCGCGGCGACGACGGGATCGCCGGGAACGGCAGGGGTGCCGAGAGCGTCTGCGGGTCGTTCACCGCGTCCGGGCCGAGGATCGTGCTCAGGATGAGCGCCGAGTCGCGGGCGCTGCGGGAGATCGGGCCGAGCACGTCGTAGCCCGGCGAAAGCGGCATGAGCCCCGCGATCGACACCGTGCCCAGCGACGGCTTGATCCCGCTGGCGCCGTTCGCGGCCGACGGCATGATGATGCTGCCGCCCGTCTCCTCGCCGATGCAGGCCGCGGCCAGCCGCGCGACGGGCGCGACCCCCGAGCCCTGGCTCGACCCGCCCGGCACGTGCGACGGGCTCCACGCGTTGCCCGCGAACGTGCCGGTGATCGAACCGGAGAAG
The DNA here is from genome assembly GCF_040704195.1 of Amycolatopsis sp. NPDC047767. Taxonomy (NCBI): domain Bacteria; kingdom Bacillati; phylum Actinomycetota; class Actinomycetes; order Pseudonocardiales; family Pseudonocardiaceae; genus Amycolatopsis; species Amycolatopsis sp. NPDC047767. The sequence goes on along the minus strand of NZ_JBEYSJ010000033.1, from coordinate 45,741 downwards.
GCCGAGCAGATGGTGTTGCCCAGCAGCACCACGCCGGCCGCCCGCAGGCGCGCGACGACCGTGGCGTCCTGCAGCGCCTTGTTGCCGGTGAACGCCGGGCTGCCGTCCTGCGCGTTCAGGCCTTTGATGCCCACGGAGTCCTTGATGCCCATGGGGATCCCGCACAGCGGCGACAGGTCGCCACCGTGCCGGCGCCAGGTGGAGATCCGCTGGTCGGCGGCTCGCGCGGCGGCCAGCGCGCCGGCGGTGTCGACGCGCACGAACGCGTTGTACGCGCCGTTGTCGCCGTAGACCTCGAAGGGACCGTTGAGCTTCGAGATCCGGCTGAGGTAGGCCTGGGTGATCTCCACGCTGGACGTGCGCCCCGCGCGCAGCAGCGCGGCGAGCTCGGTGATCTCGTAGTCCACGAGCCGGCCACGGTGGGGAATCTGGCTCACCGACGGCAACGCCGGCCCGCCGGCCGGCGCCGCACTCGCCGGCGCCGCTCCCAGCGTGAGGGAAAGGGTGCCGCCGGCGACCGCCGCGCCTGCGCCGCCGAGCACGGATCTCCGCGTGAGTCTTCCTGGTTGTGCCACGTACTGCCTCGCTTCTGAACCGGTGGGGAAGGGCAGGCGAGACGCTAGGACCCCCTGGTTGCGGGCGAGTTTTCGTGTATTGCGAGCACATTTCGTGTTCAGACACACCGGACTGTGGTGCCGTGAGGTCCGGCCTGCTCGGGCAAACACCGTGCCTTCGGCGGCAACGGGCTCCCGCGCTGAGTGTCCCCGGTCGCTCCCGCGACGACCCGTTCCACCACCCGCGACCTTCGGCATCGCCGGCCCCCTGACCGCTCGGCCGGCCAGGGCCTGCCGACACTGGCCGGCCAGGCCTGCCACGCTGGCGGGATCGGCGTCCGTGCACCGTTCGCAAAACCCGCAGGCCGACTTCACCAGTCGTCGGCCAACAGGCCTTCGACCTGCCGCTCAGCCGGCTGCGGTGGCTCGCCGAAGGTGACTGGGTGCGATCGGGTTGTGAGGTGAGCTAGTACCGTTTCAAGTGGTCCAGCAGCCGCGGCACGATGAACTCCCCGGCCTCCTCCGGAAGCCAGTGGCTGGCCCCCTCCACCACCTCGAACTCGTACTCGCCGTCGACGTACGAGCGGGTCAGCTCGGCGGCCGTCCGGCCCAGGTACGGGTCTTCGCTGCCCCACAGGTACAGCGTCGGCACGGAGATGCGCCCGGCGGGGATGTCGAACTCGCTGGCGGCCGGGCCGCGGTACCAGTTGAGCGTGGCCGTCAGGGCGCCCGGCTCGGTCAGGCGCGTGATGTTGCGTTCGACCAGGTCGGCGGGCACACGGTCGCCGTACGCGGCGCGTAGTTCGGCGGCGTCGTCGGCGAGGAGGGAGGCCTCGGCGCGGCCGTCGAGGTGGCGGAAGAAGCGGACGTAGCCGAGGTCGCGGAACTGGCGCGTGTCGTCGGTGGCGGCGCGGTGCAGCGCGGCGGGGTGCGGGGTGGTCAGGATCGTCAGCGAGCGCAGCTGGTCGGGGTGCGCACTGGCGAACGCCCAGCCGACCATGCCGCCCCAGTCGTGCGCGACGAGGTGGAAGCGGTCGGACCCCAGCGCCGCGGCGAAGGCGATCACGTCGGTGATGAGGTGGCGCACCGAGTACTGGTCGACGTCGAGCGGCCGCGCGCCCGAGGCGTAGCCGCGCTGGTCGACCGCGACGGCGCGGTAGCCGGCCGCGCCCAGCGCCGCGAGTTCCGTGGTCCACGAATCGGCGAACTCCGCCCATCCGTGCAGCAACAGGACGAGCTCCCCGGACTCGGGGCCGGCAGCGAGCGCGCTGTGCCGGTGGGTGCCGACGGTGATCGTCAGCTGCTCGGTGCCCGGGACCATGATCACCAGGCTAGGAAGCCGAAGCTTCCGGCCACCACAGGAAAAAGTGCACTCTTGCCGCCTGTTCGTACGTGCCGGGCACCACCGTCCACAGTGTCCACCACGGGCGCGGGCCCCGCCAGCCGAAACGGCGGGCGGGGCCCGGAAAAACGACGTCAGGCAGGCAGGTCCACGAGATCCGCCAGCCGCGCGCGGTGCCGGCCCGGAGTGCCGAACGCGAGCTCGTCGCTCTTGGCGCGCTTGAGGAACAGGTGCGCGGGGTGCTCCCACGTCATGCCGATCCCGCCGTGCAGCTGGATCGCTTCCTCCACGGCGTGCACCGCGATCGGCGCGACGCGCGCCTGCGCCACGGCCACCGCGATCGGCACGTCGAAGCCGCCGGCGAGCGCGTCGGCCGCGTACCGCGCCGTCGCGCGCGCGTTCACCAGGTCGGTGTACAGGTTCGCCAGCCGGTGCTTGAGCGACTGGAACCCGCCGACCGGGCGCCCGAACTGGTAGCGGCCCTTGAGGTAGGTGACGGTGGTCGTCAGCGCCCACTCCGTGAGCCCCGTCTGCTCCGACGCGAGCAGCCCCGCCGCCGTGGTCAGCGCGGTGTCCAGCGCCGCCTCCGCGGCCGCGCCGCTCACGACCAGCCGCGCCGCGGCGTCGGTCAGCTCGACGTCGGCCACGCGCCGCGTGAGGTCCAGCGACACCAGCTCGGTCACCTGGGCCGCCGAGGCCTCCACCGCGTACAGCCCCGGCCCGTCGGGCCCGGTCGCGGGCACCACGAGCAGCTCGGCCACGGACGCGTCGACGACCGTGCCGGCCCGCCCGCTCAGCGTCCCGTCACCGTTCACGGACACGGTCGCCGGGAACGCCGCACCCGGCGCGGTCGACAGCGGCACGGCCAGCGCACCCGTCAGCTCACCGGCGGCGAGCCGGGGGAGCAGCTCGGCCGCAACGTCACCGCCCGCGGCCAGCAGCGCCGACGTCGCCAGCACCGCACTGCCGAGGAACGGCACCGGCGCCACACTGCGTCCCAGCTCTTCGAGCACCACGGCCGTCTCCCGCGCCGAAGCGCCGTGCCCGCCGAGCTCCTCGGGCACCATCAGCCCGGCCGCGCCGAGGTCGGCGGCGAGCGTCTTCCACAGCTTCAGGTCGTAGGGCTCCGAGGTCTCCACCCGCGCCAGCAGCGCCGCGGGTGAGGCCCGGTCGGTGAGCAGGTCGCGCACCGACGCGCGCAGGTCCTCCTCGACGTCGGAGTACAGCAGGTCCGGGGTGGGCAGCTCGCTCATCGCGGCAGGTCCTTCCAGGCGACGTCCTTGTCCACCCGCGGCTCGGACGGCAGCCCCAGCACGCGTTCGGAGATGATGTTGCGCAGGACCTCCGAGGTCCCGCCCTCGATCGAGTTGCCCTTCGCGCGCAGGTAGCGGTAACCCGCCTCGCGCCCGAGGAAGTCGACCTTCTCCGGCCGCCGCAGCGTCCAGTCGTCGTAGCGCAGGCCCTCTTCGCCGAGCAGCTCGATCTCCAGCCCGGTGAGCTTCTGGTTCAGCTCGGAGAACGCCACCTTCATCGCGGAGCCCTCCGGCCCCGGCGCACCGGCCGTGAGCTGCTGGCGCAGCCGGGAAGCGGCCAGCCGCAACGACTCGGCCTCCACCCAGTGCTGCACGAGCCGGTCGCGCAGCTCCGGCGTGCGCAGCTCGGGCCGCTCGCGCCAGGTCTTCGCGACCATGCCGATCAGGCCGCCTTCACGCGGCAGCGCGTTGCCGCCGATGGCCACGCGCTCGTTCATCAGCGTGGTCTGCGCGACCTTCCAGCCCTCGCCGACGGCGCCGAGCCGCTGGGTGTCCGGGATCCGCACGCCGGTGAGGAACACCTCGTTGAACTCGGCCTCGCCGGTGATCTGGCGCAGCGGCCGCACCTCGACGCCGGGCGCGGTCATGTCGCACAGGAAGTACGTCATGCCCTGGTGCTTCGGCACGTCCGGGTCGGTGCGCGTGACGAGGATGGCCCACTGCGAGTTGTGCGCACCCGAGGTCCACACCTTCTGCCCGGTCACGACCCAGTCGTCGCCGTCGCGCACCGCGCGCGTGGCCAGCGCGGCGAGGTCGGAGCCGGCTCCCGGTTCGCTGAACAGCTGGCACCACACCTCCTCGCCCGTCCACAGTGGACGCAGGTAGCGGCTGCGCTGCTCGTCGGTGCCGAACGCGAGGATCGTCGGCGCGGCCATGCCGAGGCCGATGCCGATGCGGCGCGGGTCGTTGTCCGGCGCGCCGGCCGCGGCGAACGCGCGGTCGACCACCGGCTGCAGCGCGCGCGGCGCGCCCTGGCCGCCCAGGCCCTCGGGGAAGTGCACCCACGCCAGGCCCGCGTCGTAGCGGGCGCGCAGGAACTCGAGCCGGTCGGTGGTCTTCGGGTCGTGCGCGGCCAGGAACCCGGCCACCTGGGCCTGGAGGTCGTCGGGGGTCATCGGCCGGCCTCCGCCCGGTACTTCTTGAGCTCACGCCGCGCCAGCGAGCGCTTGTGCACCTCGTCCGGGCCGTCGGCCAGGCGCAGCGTGCGCACGCCCGCCCACAGCTCGGCCAGCGGGAAGTCCTGGCTCACGCCACCGGCACCGTGCGCCTGCACGGCCTTGTCCAGGATCCACTCCACCGTGATCGGGGTGGAGATCTTGATGGCCTGGATCTCGGTGTGCGCGCCCTGGTTGCCCACGGTGTCCATCAGCCACGCGGTCTTGAGCACCAGCAGCCGCTGCTGCTCGATGCGCACGCGCGACTCGGCGATCCAGTCCTGCACCACGCCCGACTCGGCGATCGGCTTGCCGAACGTCTCGCGCGAAAGCGTGCGGCGGCACATGAGCTCCAGCGCCCGCTCGGCCATGCCGATCGCGCGCATGCAGTGGTGGATGCGGCCGGGGCCCAGGCGGGCCTGGGCGATCGCGAACCCGGCGCCCTCGTTGGCGATCAGGTTCTCGGCCGGCACGCGCACGTCCTCGAACAGGACCTCGGCGTGACCGCCGTGGTCGCCGTCGGTGTAGCCGAACACGTGCATGCCGCGCTTGATGGTCACGCCCGCGGCGTCGCGCGGCACCAGGATCATGCTCTGCTGCTGGTGCGGCTGGGCGTCCGGATCGGTCTTGCCCATCACGATCATGATCTTGCAGTTCGGGTTCATCGCGCCGGAGATGAACCACTTGCGGCCGTTGACCACGTACTCGTCGCCGTCGCGGCGGATGCTGGTGGCGATGTTGCGCGCGTCGGACGAGGCCACGTCGGGCTCGGTCATCGCGAACGCGGAGCGGATCTCGCCGTCGAGCAGCGGCTGCAGCCACTGCTTCTTCTGCTGCTCGCTGCCGAACATGTGCAGCACTTCCATGTTCCCGGTGTCCGGCGCGGCGCAGTTGACCGCGGTCGGCGCGAGCCGGGGGCTGCGGCCGGTGATCTCGGCCAGCGGCGCGTACTGCAGGTTGGTCAGGCCCGCGCCGTCCGCACCGGGCAGGAAGAAGTTCCACAGGCCGCGCTTGCGCGCCTCGGCCTTGAGCTCCTCCACCACCGGCACCGACGACCAGGGGTTCTCGCGCTCGGCGAGCTGCTCCTCGAAGACCGGTTCAGCGGGGTAGACGTGCGAATCCATGAACTCGAGCAGCTGCCCGCGCAGCTCCTCGGTGCGCGCGTCGAACGCGAAATCCATGACTACTTCTCCTCTTTGAGCGTCTCGTAGCCGTGCGAGACGAGCGGGGCCACGGCGTCGCCGATGCCCTCGAACCCGGACCCGACGGTCTGGCCCTTGCTGTAGCGGAAGTAGATGCCTTCCAGGATCACTGCGAGCTTGAAGAACGCGAAGCTCACGTACCAGTTGAGCGCCGACACGTCGCGGCCGGAGCGCTCGGCGTAGCGGGCGACGACCTCGTCGGGGCTCGGGTAGCCCGGCGCCGAGCTCGCGTTGGACACCATCTGCAGCGACACCTTGTCGCGCTCGGCGTAGGCCACCATCAGCGCGAGGTCGGTGAGCGGGTCGCCGAGGGTGGACATCTCCCAGTCGAGCACCGCGGTGATGCGGTCGTCGCCGTCCACGAGCACGTTGTCGAGCCGGTAGTCGCCGTGCACGATCGTGGCCGGGCCCGACGTCGGCAGCTTCGCGGCGAGGCTGTCGTGCAGCTCGTCGGCGCCGGGCAGCTCGCGGCTGCGGGAGCCGTCGAGCTGCTTCTTCCAGCGCCGCAGCTGGCGTTCGAGGAAGCCGTCGGGCCGGCCGAAGTCGCCGAGCCCCACCGCTTGCGGGTCCACGGCGTGCAGGTCGACGAGCGTGTCCACGAGCCGGAACCCGATCTCGCGCGTGCGCTCGGCGCCCAGCTTCTCGAGCTCGGAATCGGTGCGGTACGGCGTGCCGGCCACGAACTCCATCACGTAGAACTGCGCGCCGAGCACGTCGGCGTCCTGGCACAGCACGACGGTGCCCGGCACCGGGACCGCCGTGCCGGCCAGGCCGGAGATCACCTTGAACTCGCGCGCCATGTCGTGCGCCGTCGGCAGCACGTGCCCGAGCGGCGGCCGGCGGACGACCCAGCGGTGCGTGCCGTCGCCCACGATGTAGGTGAGGTTCGAGCGGCCGCCCTGCACCACCTCGGCGGTCAGCTCGCCGGTGACCAGGCCGGGCCGCTGCTCGTCGAGGTAGGCGCGCAGGCGGGCCAGGTCGAGTCCTGGCGGGTCGGACGGGGTCATCGGGCCTCCTCGGGGGTCACCGGGCCACGCTACCGACTAGTCGGTATGTCGTACAGTCACCGGCCCGGGTGTCCCCGGGCCGGGTGCCTTTCGCGTGGTCAGGCGGGTTGTCGGGCGGTGTCGTGGGTGGTTCAGGCGATCATGCGGGCGACGAACTCGGCGACGCAGGCCGGCTTGGCCTCGCCGTCGATCTCGACGGTCCACCGCACCACAGCCTGCTTGCCACCGGGCACGTCGGTCACCTCGAGCAGGTCCGCGCTGCCCCGCACCTTCGCCCCGACCTTCACCGGCTGCGGGAACCGCACCTTGTTGAGGCCGTAGTTGATGCCCATCTTCAGGCCGTCGACGCGGTAGACCTGCGAGCCGAAGTGCGGCAGCAGCGAAAGCGTGAGGAACCCGTGGGCGATCGTGGTGCCGAACGGTCCAGCCGCGGCCTTCTCGGTGTCGAGGTGGATCCACTGGTGGTCGTCGGTGGCGTCGGCGAACTGCTGCACCCGCTCCTGCGTGACGGTGAGCCACTCGCTCTCGCCGAGGTGCTCGCCCGCCGCGGCGGCGAACTCGTCGACGTTCGTGAACACGCGCATGGCCATCAGTCCTTCGGTCCGCCGGCGACGTAGATGACCTGGCCCGAGACGAAGCCCGCGCCCTCGCTCACCAGGAACGAGGTCACGTTCGCGATGTCGTCCGGCGTGCCCACGCGCTGCACGGGGATCTGCGACGCCGCCGCCTTCTTGAAGTCCTCGAAGTCCATGCCGAGACGCTCGGCCGTGGCCGCGGTCATGTCCGTGGCGATGAAGCCCGGCGCGATCGCGTTCGCGGTGACGCCGAACTTGCCCAGCTCGATGGCGAGGGTCTTCGTGAAGCCCTGCATGCCGGCCTTGGCAGCGGAGTAGTTGACCTGGCCGCGGTTGCCCAGCGCCGAAGTGCTGGACAGGTTCACGATCCGGCCCCACTTCTCCTGCGTCTGGTACTTCTGCACGGCACGCGTCATGAGGAACGAGCCCTTGAGGTGCACGCCGAGCACCGAGTCCCAGTCGTTCTCGGTCATCTTGAACAGCAGGTTGTCGCGCGTGATGCCGGCGTTGTTGACCAGCACGGTCGGCGCGCCGAGCTCCTCGGCGACACGGGTGACGGCGGCCTCGACCTGGTCGGCGTCGCTGACGTCCAGCGAGACGCCGACGGCCCGGCCACCCTCGGCCACGATCGCCTCGGCCCCGGCCTTCACCGCGGACTCGTCGAGGTCCAGCAGGCCGACGGCGAACCCGTCGGCGGCGAGGCGCCGAGCGACGGCGGCACCGATGCCGCGGCCGGCTCCCGTCACGATGGCAACCCGGGCGGGGGAATCGGTCACGAGGACCCTCCTCATCGTTGAGAAACAGCGATCGGGCACGCACTCTGCCCGGCTAAGCGATTGCTTAGGCGAAGATACCCGGGGGCCCTTCGGCAGGCCACTGTGACCGGCCTCATTTTCGCCCGGTCGGGGCGGGGTTCCCGGCCTCCGGATTTCAAGGCTCGACTAGAAATTCCAGGACCCCCTGCGTAAAGTGACCTGGGTCTCAGCACGTGGCGGAAGGAGGCGCGGATGTCGACGGCGACACCGCGAGCCCGCGTCGACGGGGTGCTTCGCGCCGTCCGGGCGCTCGAGCCCGTGGACGTCGCGTTCGCCGCGCGGGTGGACCGGGGCACGGGCACGTTCGTGCTCGACCGGTTCGACGGGGCGCGCACCGATTTGCTGCGCAACCTGGTCATTCCCCGGGGCGAGGGGGTCGGCGGCCGGTGCATCGCGCTGGAGCGGCCGGTGTTCGTCCGGGACTACGTGGCGGCCAAGGGCATCACGCACCGGTTCGACGGCGCTGTGGCGGGGGAGGGCCTGAGCGCGATGTTCGCCGTGCCCGTGAAGACCGACGGGGTGGTGCGCGACGTCGTGTACGGCGCGGCGCGCACGTCGGTGGAGTTCGGTGAGGGCCTGATCGACCGGGCGGTCGACCTCGTGAAGCGCTCTGCCGTGGAAGAACCGACGAGCCCGCCGCGGCGTTCGGCCGGCGACATCGCCGCCGAGCTCGAGGACATCGCGGCCGCCGTCACCGACCCCGAGGTGCGTCGGCGGCTCCGTGAGCTGGGCGCGAGCCTGTCCGGGAAACCGGCGGAGGACGACCTGCCGATCCGGCTCTCGCCGCGTGAGCTGGACGTGCTCACGGCCGTCGCGATGGGCCACGCCAACGTGGACGTCGCCCGGCGGCTCGGCCTCACCGTGCAGACCGTGAAGTCGTACCTGAAGAGCGCGATGGCCAAATTGGACAGTCACACCCGCGGCGAAGCCGTCTACCGCGCGCGGATGGCCGGCTTGCTACCGTGACCGCGGTGGGGAGCCTGACGGCCGGCGGGGCCGGAGAAGCACCGGTGACCCGGGCCGAGCGCAAGCGGGCCGAACGGGTGGCGCGGCTCGAACGCGCCGCGGCGCGGGTGTTCGCCCTCCACGGCTACGAAGGCGCGAACTTCGACCTCATCGCGGCCGAGCTGGACCTGCGCGGCGCCAGCCTCTACTACTACGTCTCGTCGAAGGAAGAGCTCTTCCTGCGCTGCCTGCGCCAGTCGGCGGCCGACGTGTCCGCCCGGCTGCGCGCGATCGTCGAGGCCGAACCCGAGCCGCGGGAACGGCTGCGGCGGCTGTTCCGCGAACAGGTGCTGATCGAGGTCCGCGACTACCCCGAGTACGTCCCGCTGTTCTTCAAAGCGCGCGTGAGCGTCCCCGCGCTTCAGGAAGCCGTCCTGAGTCTGCGGCGCGAGCACGCGACGGTGTTCGAGGAAACGGCGCTGGAGCTCGGCACGGACCCGCGGAAAGCGCGGCTGTGCCTGGAAATCGCGTACGGCACGCTGGCCTACCTGCCCGATTGGTACGACCCGGCCGGTGAGGTGGGTCCCGCGGAGCTGGCGGACGAGCTGGCCGAACTGCTCGTCGCGCCGTTCCTCGGCACGGGCGGCTGACCACCCCCACTCGTGGGTATCCGCGCGACCGCGCCGCACCTACCGTTGGTCCGGATGGCCCAGTCCCCGGCTGGGCCCGACGATCCCGTGCTCCCGCCACCCCGAGGCGGGACCCCCGAGAACAGGTGATGCCGAATGACCGCGACCACCACGAACTCCGTGCGGGGTGGCCAGCTCGCCGACCACGGGTACGAGCTGCCCTGGGCCTTCACCCCCGAGCACCTGCAGTGGCGCGACACCGTGCGGGAGTTCACCGCCGAAGTGGTGGCGCCCGAGGCTTCCCGGCGCAGCATCGAGTCGAAGTTCGACGCGGACCTGGTCCGCGCGGCGGGGCGGCTCGGGGTCTTCGGCCTGATGGTGCCGGCCGAGTTCGGCGGCGCCGGCGCCGACCTGCGCACGCTCTGCCTGACGATCGAGGAACTGGCCACAGTGGACTCTTCGCTGGCGGTCACCGTGCACGTCCAGGCGATCTGTGCCGCGCTGCTGGCTCATTTGGCCCAGGACCGGCCCGAGCTGTGCCGCGAGATCTTGCCCTCGGCCGCCACCGGCGAGACGTTCATCTCCATCGGCCTCACCGAGCCGTCGGGCGGGTCGGACGCCGGCAACATCAGCACCGTCGCGCGCCAGGACGGCGACGGCTGGATCATCAACGGCGCCAAGCAGTTCATCACGAACTCCGGCACCCCGTTCTCGCGCTACGTGATCCTGCTCGCCGCGGTCGGCGAGGACGAGCGCGGCCGGCCGCCGGTCTCGGCGTTCCTCGTGCCGCTCGACGCGCCGGGCGTCACCGTCGGCAAGGGGTACCCGAAGCTGGGCTGGCGCTCCTCCGACACGCACCCGCTGTTCTTCGACGACGTCCGCGTGCCGGGCGACGCGCTGCTGTCCGAACCGGGCCGCGGTTACCGCGACGCGCTGGAGTTCCTCACCTGGGCGCGGCTGCCGATCGCCGCGATGAGCGCCGGGCTCGCCCGCGGCTGCCTGGCCGACACCCTGCGCTTCGTCACCGAGCGCACGTCGTTCGGCAAGCAGCTGGGCCACCACCAGGCCGTGGCGTTCCAGACCGCGGACATCGCCGCGCTCGCCGCCACCGCCCGCACCCTCACGTACGACGGCGCGTGGAAGTACGATCACGGCTTGTCGATCAGGGAGGCCGCCGCCACGGCGAAGCTGGTCGCGTCGGAAGCCGCGAACAAGGCCGCCTACCTGGCGACCCAGCTGCAGGGAGGCTACGGCTTCATCGAAGAGACGGCCGCGACCCGCCACCACCAGGACGCCCGCATCCTCACCATCGGCGAGGGCACGTCCGAAGTGCAGCGGATGCTGATCGCGCGTTCACTGGGGCTGGCCGTCTGAGCAGGTGCCGATCGATCGAACACACAAGGGAGTGTGCCGTGGCCGACAGTGTGGAACAGCTGATCTCCGTTCCGTTGCAGGAACTTCCGGACCGGTGGCGCTCGGCGAGCCGGGCCGAGGAGATCGCGCAGGCACGGGCGCTGCACGACCGCGACCCGGACGAGTACTGGGCCTGGGCCGCGGGCAAGCAGCGGTGGATGCGGCCGTGGGACGAGGTCCGCAGCGGTGACCTGCCCGAGTTCCGCTATTTCACGGGCGGGCTGCTCAACGTCGCCGACAACTGCGTCGACCGCTGGGCCGAGGACCCCGCGACGGCCGACCGCGCCGCCGTGGTGTGGGAGGGCGAGCCGGGGGACACCCGCACGGTGACCTACGCCGAGCTCGCCCGCGAGACCTCGGCGCTGGCGGCGGGGCTGCTGGAGCTGGGCGTCGGCAAAGGCGACGTGGTCGCGATCTACCTGCCGAACCTTGTCGAGGCCTTCACGGCCATCCACGCGTGCAACCGGATCGGCGCGATCTACACGGTGCTGTTCTCCGGCTTCGGCAAGGACGCCGTGGCCGCGCGGCTCAAGGTCTCCGGCGCGAAGGCCGTGGTGGTCGCCGACGCGTCCTACCGGCGCGGGAAGCTCGTGCCGCTGCTGGAGACCCTGCGCACGGCCCGGCCGGGCCTGCCCGACCTCGGCCACGTCGTGGTGCTCGACCGCACCGGCCGCGACCTGCCGCTCGAAGCCGGTGAGGTCTCCTACGCCGACCTCGTCGCCCGGCACCCCGAAGGCACGCCGGCCGTGCCGCTGGAGGCGAACGACCCGGCGTTCCTGATCTTCACCAGCGGCACGGAGTCGACGCCGAAGGGCGTGGTGCACTCGGTCGCCGGGTTCCTGGTCGGCACGTGGGCCAACGCCTACTGGCAGGCCGGCCTCGAACAAGGCGACGTGTACTGGGTGGCCGCCGACGTCGGCTGGCTGACCTTCCCGATCCAGGCCGTGATCGGCGGGCTGGCGTGCGGGACCACGATCGCGTGTTACGAAGGCGCGCTCGACACCCCGACGAAGGAACGGTTCTACGAGTTCTGCGAACGCCACGAGGTCACGCAGGTGCTGGCCGCGCCGACCGTGGTGCGGATGCTGCGCTCGTTCGGCGAGGACCTGTGCGCCGCGCACCCGTTGCCGCACCTCAAGCTGATCACCGTGCAGGGCGAGCCGCTCGACGCCGAGACGTTCACCTGGGGCACCGCGCACCTCGACGTGCCGATCGTGAACGCCTACGGCCAGACCGAGACGGGCTCCACCTGGACCTACCCGGTGACCGGCGTCGACGCGCTGAAGGCGGGCTCCGCCGGGCGGCCGCTGCCCGGCCACCACTGCGAGATCGTGGACGACGACGGCGAGCCGGTTCCCCCCGGTACCAAGGGAAACCTGGTGATCACCCGCCCGTTCCCGACGCTGGCGCGCACGGTGTGGGGCGACCACGAGCGGTACCTGTCGGCGTACTTCACCCAGTACCCCGGCAAGTACAACACCAAGGACGAAGCCGTCCTCGACGACGACGGCCACCTGTGGGTGCTCGGCCGCGCCGACGACGTCATCAACGTCGCCGCGCACCGCATCTCCACGATGGAGATCGAGGGCGTCGTGACCGCCCACGAGCGCGTCGCCGAGGCCGCCGTGGTCGGCGTGCCCGACCCGACCAAGGGCACCGTCCCCATCGCCTTCGTCACCCTCCTGGCCGGCGCCGACGCCGACTCCGTGTCGGCCGAGCTGATCCGCCGCGTCGGCGACGAACTCGGCGGCTACGCGCGGCTGGCCAAGGTCTACCCCGTCACGGCCCTGCCCAAGACCCGCACGGGCAAAACCATGCGCCGCCTCCTGCGCGACGTCCTCGTCGAGGGCGCCCCGCGCGGCGACACCAGCGCGATGGAAGACCCGGGCGCCCTGGACGCAGTGCTGACGGCGGTGTCCGCCGCCCGCTGACCCTCCCGCCCCGCGAAGCCGCCACCCCGTCCCGGCGGCGCGTCCGGTTCGCCCGGAGCGTGCGCCCGGCGGGGTGGCGCGACTGACCGAGGGCGGCCGTCCGGCCGGTTGAAGCGGGGTCCACTCCTACCTGCGGGCCACCTTCGCGGCCCCGATCGGCGCGCGGCCGATCGCCGGGGGAAGAAGCGCGACCCGCCGGTGGCAGCCCGGGGCCGTGCGCTGCGGCGGCGTCGGCCGATCAAGCTCTCCTGGCGACGGCCGCGGCAACCGGCGGCGCGTCCGGTTCGCCGGAGCGTGCGCCGGGCGGGGCGGCGCGGCTGACCGATAAGCTGGCGCCGTGGCCGAGGGGCGAGAGGTGTCGACCGTGACGATCTGGAACGACGTGATCAGTTTCGTGCGCCTGCGGTACGAGGTGCTCGAGGACCACGACGGCTGGCTGCGCTTCCGCCTGCCCACCGAGGACGGCCGGAGCCAGCAGGCGACCGTTCACCTGCTGCCCGACCACGGTGGGGTGGCGTGGGCCGAGCTGTCCTCGCCCGTCGGCTGGGCCGACCGCGTGGACCTGCGCCGGCTGCTGGAGCTCGTCGGCGAGTCCGGGGTCGGCGGGGCGGCCGTGGTCGACGGCGTGGCGCTGATCAAGCACGCCGTGCCGCTCGCCTCGCTGGACATCGAGGACGAGCTGGACCGGCCGTTGCGTGCCCTGGTGGCCCGCGCCGACCAGCTCGAACACGAGCTCGGGCAGGGCGACGAGTTCTGATCGTCGGCCCGGGCCTCAGCTCGGGACGCCGGCCGGTTTCTTCGCGCGCACCGGCGCCGCCAGCACCGCCAGCGCGACCAGCTCCGTGAGCGCCATCCCGCGTTCGACCAGGCCGAGCGGGATGAGCAGCCACCAGCGTTCGTCGTTGACCGCGGCGACCGCCACGGCGCCGAGGATGATCGCCAGCCAGCCCAGCGACAGCACGGCGAGCAGCCGCGCGGCGAACCGGCGGCGTGGCGAATGGGGGAACGTCGTGCGCGCGGCCACGAGGATGGCCAGCGGCAGGCAGACGAACGCGACCACGCTGGCCACCCGGTGCAGCGTGCCGCCCGCGGCGCCGCCGGTGGCCGTGGCCCAGTTGGTCTTCGGGAACGCCACGATCACGAGCAAGCCGATCGTCCACAGTGCACCGAACACAGCCGAGACCACGGGCAACCGCCGTTGCAGCCGCAGCACGGCGAGCGTCACGGCGGAGCCCACGGCCACCAGCACCACTGCGAGGTCGAACACCCACTTGTTGTCCGACAGCCCGTACTCGCTGATGGTCCGGCTGGTCACGCTGATCTCGTCGGTGGGCGGCACCAGTTGCAGGAGCAGGACCAGCGCGGCGCCGATCGCGAACGCGGCGATGCCGGCGATCGACAGCAGAGCGGGGCGGCGGTCCTCGGCGAGGGCGGTCATCCTTCGAGATTAGCCAGGACGGGTATGTGCCCGCTGTGAGTGGATGATCCCGTACTTCCGAAGGTTACCCGGGGCGTTTTGCGTCGATATGGTCGTTCGCTGCCGGAGCGTCCCTGCTCCCGGCTCGGCCCTGGGAGGTCCGCGAACGTGGGGAATTCACCGCTTTCATCCAGACTCTCACTCAGAAGATCCAGACCGTGGGTCCTGCTGGCCACGGCCGGCGTCCTGGCGGGGACGTTCGTCGCCCTGCCGACGTCGGCCACGGCCGCGCAGAACGTGGTGCACGCCGACCGCTCGGTCGTGCGGTCGTGTTTCGCCGCGCTCCAGCCGCCCGGCGCGGCCGGCACCGACCGCCGCGAGGTCGCCTCGACGGTCGACGGCCTGGTCCAGGCCCGTCTGGCGCCGGGTGCCGGCGCCGAGGGCGACTGGGACCTCGCCGTATTCGACAAGGCCACCGGGGCGCTCGTCGCGGCCTCGGCGGCCTTGCGCAGCCACGAGCTCGCCGAGAGCTTCGTGAAGAAGGGCCAGCAGCTCGTGATCCAGAGCTGCCGGTACGCGGGCAACGCCAAGGAGGCGAAACTCGGCGTCGACTTCCTCGCGCTGACCCCGCAGGGCACCCCTACCGGATCCGCCGCGCCGGCCCAGCGCGCCGAGCTCGTCCGCGTGCACACGCCTTCGCGCGCGGACAAGAACAAGCTCCTCGGACTCGGCCTCGACGTCACCGAAAAGGGTGACGCCACGGGCGTCGAGGTCGTGCTCGCCGGCGACGCCGACCGCCGCACGCTCGCCGCGAGCGGGCTGAAGTCCACCGTCGTCGAGCCGGACCTGTCGGCGAAGTCGATCCGCGACGCGAAAACCGACCGCGAGTACGCCGCGAAGACGGCGTCCTCGGTGCTGCCGTCCGGCCGCACGAGCTACCGCCACCTGTACGACTACGAATACGAGATGAAGGAGCTCGCGCGCAAGAACCCCAAGCTGGTCAAGGCGTTCACGCTGCCGGAGCCGACGTGGGAGGGCCGTGACGTCGTCGGGCTCGAGATCGCCACGGACGTCGCGAACACCGCCGACGGCAAGCCCGTCGACTTCACCATGGGCGTCCACCACGCGCGCGAATGGCCGGCCGGTGAGACCACGATGGAGTGGGCGTACCAGCTGATCAACGGCTACACCCACGACACCACGATCCGCGGGCTGGTCGGCAAGACGCGCAACATCATCGTGCCGATCGTGAACCCGGACGGCTTCTCGATCTCCCGCGAAGCCGAACCCCGTGGTGATTTCTCGCGATTCGACTACGAGATGAAGCGAAAGAATTGCAACGCCGCCGATTCGCCGCCGCAGTTCGCCACCGGCGTCTGCAAGGCGAACCCGGGCGGCGCGCAGCGCGGCACCGACCCGAACCGCAACTACGCCGGCTTCTGGGGCGGCGGGGGAGCGGGCCTGTCGTGGAGCAGTGAGACGTTCCGCGGTTCGGCGCCGTTCAGCGAGCCGGAGTCGCGCAACATCCGTTCGGTCGTGTCGTCGCGGCAGGTGACGAACCTGATCACCTTCCACACCAACGCGGCGCTCGTGCTGCGTCCGCCGGGCGTCGCCGACGTGCGGCCGCCGCTCGAGGACCCGGTGTACAAGGCGCTGGGCGACAAGCTGGCCTCCCACAACGGTTACACGAGCGAACCGAGCTGGGCGCTGTACGACACCACCGGCACCACGGAGGACTGGTCGTACTGGGCCACCGGCGGCTGGGGCTTCACGATCGAGATCGGCGGCGCCGGGTTCCACACGCCGTACGAGGTCGGGGTCGTCGCCGAGTACGCGGGCCTGGCCCCGTCGACCGGTGCCGGCAAGGGTGGCAACAGCGGTGCGCTGCTGGAAATGCTGCGCAACACCGCCGACCCGGCCGCGCATTCGACGCTCATCGGCACGGCGCCGAAGGGCTACCAGCTCAAGCTGCACAAGACGTTCCAGACCCCGACGTCGCCCGTGCTGCAGCCGGACGGCTCCACCAAGCCGCCCGTGTACGTGACCGACGACCTCAACTCCACCTACACCTCGACCGGCGGCCGCTTCGCGTGGTCGGTGAACCCGTCGACGCGGCCGTACGTCGCGGGCCGCTACGGGCGTGACCCGCAGGGCCCGGCGCAGGCCGGGTACGCCGTGGCGAACCCGGCGGGCGTGCCGCCGATCAACGAGTCGTACCCGGACAACCCGGCGTCGGAGAGCTTCACGTTCCACGTCGACGGGTTGCCCAAGGTGGACAACGGGAAGTTCAGCGTGGACGTGAACTGGGCGAACCCGGACACCGACTGGGACCTGTACGTGTACGACGCCGCCGGCAACGCCGTGACGTCGTCGGCCAACGGCGGCACCACCTCGGAGCACGCCGTGCTGTTCGACCCGCCCGCCGGTGACTACCGCGCGGTGCTGGTGAACTACGCCCAGGCCGACCCGGCCCAGGTGGACGACTGGACCGGTGGCGTGTCGTTCGCGTCGCCGGTGCCGCCGACGTACGGGCCGAAGGAGGCCTACCAGCTGACCTGTGCCAATGCGAAGGGCAAGCTGGCGGGCATCGCGGACGTGTACCTCGACCGCGGCCAGACCATCGACGTCGGCGAGATCTGCACCAACTCGGCGCGCGCGGCGAAGAACCGCTCGCACGGCTGAGTTTTCCGGTCCGTGGAGGGCTCCGTCTCGGGGCCCTTCACGGGCTTTCTCAGCCGGTGACGGCCAACGCGACCCCGAGCACCACGAGCACCACCCCGACGACCCGGTTGAGCACCGGCCGCGCCCGGTCGTACCAGCGTTGCGTGACGGGGGAGGAGAACAGCAGCGCCACCGACAGGTGCCACGTCGCCGACGCCAGGACGATGAGCCCGATCGCCGCCGCCTTCGTCGCCGTGGGCTCGGTCGGCGGCAGCGTGGCCGTCAGCACGCTCCCGAAGAACACCGCGGCCTTGGGGTTGGTGACGTTGCTCAGCATCCCCTGCCCGAACGCGTTCTTGCGCTCCGGCAGCGGCTCCTGGTCGGGTGCCCGCGCTTTCCACCACAGCCTGATCCCCAGCCACGCCAGGTAAAGCCCGCACACGATCCGCAACGCGGTCGCCAGCCACGGCGTCGCGGCGAGCAGCGCGCCCAACCCGAACACGGCCACCGTCGCCAACAGCCCACCCGCCACCACGACCCCGGCCGCCACGGCCACCGCCGCCCGGCGCGACCCGGCCGCGGCGGTGTGCGCGATGAGCACGAAGTTCGGCCCCGGCGTCACCGCCGCGGGCGCGTAGACGAGCAGGACGGTGCCCAGGGTGGCCGCGGTGTTCACGTGGTCATCCTCCCGCGTGGGCGCGGGCCGCCGGACGACGGGCGGGGACGGCCGGGAACACGGTGCCGCGTGGGCTGCTCGGCTCGTGCCTTCCGGCACCGGCGAGGAGCGGCGGTGCCGCGCGGTTTCACTCCCGCGGTCGGCTCGGAGTCAGGTCGAGCTTTGCCGCTTCGCCCGTGCGAGCCGAGTGGCGAGGCCGCAGCGGTGCAACCACCGCGCCGGCGCGAGGCGTAGGCAGGATCTCTCGGCGTCCTCGCTCGCCTACGCGGCCCGCCCGCTCCCCACGACCTGGCCCCGCACCGTTCGCAGTGCGTTGTGGTCCACAGTAGACGGTTCCGCCGAGAGCCAGCCGCCGATTTCGTGCAGGAACTGTTCCGGCGTCATGGGCGCGGCAGGGTCCAGGGCGGGGTCGGAGTCGGCCGTGGTGATGGCGCCGGCGCGGCTGGGGTAGACGATCATGGCGCCGCGCAGGGCGATGCCGGGGAGGAGGTCGCGGTAGGAGTCGAGACTTTCGGCCAGGCGGGAGCCGCCGCCGCGGAAGGGGCGGCCGTTGCGCAGGAGGCGGCCGTCGTCGGCGGTTTCGTAGTGGCCGGGGAGCCACTGTTTCGACTCGATGAGCACGAGGCGTTTGCCGCACAGCACGGCGTGGTCGACGTCGGCGAAGACGGAGCCCGGCCAGGCGAGACCGTGGAAGATGCGGGCGGCGGGCAGCCGCGTCAGGTAGCGCTCGAGGAGGTCGGCGGTGAGGCGTTCGGCGAGCTCGTCGGCTTCCACGCCGGGGCTGCCGAACACCGAGCCGCCGCCGAACTCCGCGGCGAACTCGCTGCGGGCGCGCCGCGCGGCGAGGTAGCCGCGGGCCAGGCGCTGCACCAGCAGCGCCGTGGCGGCCGTGAGCGCGAGCCACACGATGAGCACCGGCGGCGTGAAGTCCACGCCCAGCACCAGTGGCGCCAGCACCAGCACCATTCCGGTGACGGCCGCGACCACCGGCGTGTGCCCGGGTCCGCGTCGCCGCCCGTGGCGCACGCGCGGGTCCTGCGCCGCGAACTCCCACCACTCGAGCTCGTCCGGCTCCAGGTCCAGCGGCTCGGGCACGAACCCGGGCTCTTCGCTGAATCGGCGGCGCTTCGGCTTCGCGGGCGGGCGCGCGTGCACGGTCGGGATGCCGGCGTCGTACGCAGCGCGAGCGCGGGGATCACTCAGCGTGTCGTAGGCCTCGCGCAGCAGCTGGAACGTGCCGACGGTGCCGCCCGCGTCGGGGTGCAGCGTCTTCGCCAGCCTGCGGTAGGCAGCCTTGACCTCCGTGGGCGACGCCGTCTTCCCCACGCCGAGCACCGCGTAGTAGTCGACTTCGGGCACGTTCGCGTTCCACCTCCGAATGGCTGCCGCGCAACGATATGGGGTCGGTGATCGCGATCGGCAACCGCCTCCGCGGCGCGCCGGGGTGAACCCCGTTCATCGTCCGGCGCCGGTGACCACAGTGGACAGTGCGGACCCCGTGCTGGCTGCGCACTGTCGCTCGATCGGGTTCCGGTGCGTGATCTACGCCGTAGACTCGCGGGTCCACGGTGCAGACTGCGCGGGGTGCGCAGACTCAAGACCGCCCGGCGGTCCGAGATCGTGGGCGCGGCACTGGAGCTGGCGGCCGAACGCGGCCTGCCCGCCCTGTCGATGCGCGGCGTCGCCGCCCGGCTCGGCCTCACGCCCATGGCGCTGTACGGCTACTTCCGCAGCAAGGACGACCTCCTCGACGGCATCGCCGCCCACCTGCTCACCCTGCTGCCCACCCCCGCCGCGGACCTCGCCCCCTTCACCCGGCTGCGTGAACTGGCCACGGGCGCGCGGGCGGTCGCGCGCGAGCACCCCGCCGTGGCCGGCCTTCTGTTCACCCGTCCGGCGGCGAGCGAGCAGTCGCTGCTCCCGGCCGAACGCGTGTACCAGGCGCTGCTGGACGCGGGCGTGCCCGAAAACGAAGTCCCACGCCTGGAACGCCTGCTGTCCACGTTCGTCTTCGGCCACGTCCTCTCGGAGGTCGAAGGCCGCTTCGCCGCGAGCACCCGCCTCGCCCGCTCGCGCCGCGTCGAGCTCGGCCCCGCGGACCTGCCCGCCCACCACCGGCTCGGCTCGCTGCCGCACCGCGTCGACTGCGACGCCGAGTTCGTGAAGGACCTCGAAGACCTGCTGACGATCGTCGAAGCCGCCGCGCGGTGACGCTCAGGCTTGCGCGGCCGTCCGCCGCGGCTCGCGCCGTTCGAAGACCAGCTCCCGCGCCGTGCCGAGCGCCGTCGTCACCGCGCCCGCCAGCACAGCCTCCGGCCCCAGCTGCCCGGCGACGATCTCCGGCGCGAACGGCGTCGTCGCGGCCAAGGCACGCCGCATCGGCCCGGCGAGCAGCGCCGCGTTGCTCCCGATGCCACCGCCCAGCACGATGAGCCCGGGGTCGAGCACCGCCGTCACCGCGGCCACCACGTGCGCCAGGTGCTCGGCCTCCTCCTCGACCACTCGCAGCGTCACCGGATCCCCGTCCGCGGCAGACCGGAATACCTCCCGAGCACTCCGCGCGGTCGACCCCAGCGCGCGGGCCCGCGCGACGATCGCGTGCGCCGAAGCGACGTCCTCCATCGGCCCGGGCCGGTGAGCGCGCGCCCCGGAGGCACGGGCGCCCGCCGGCAGGTCCGCGATCTCGCCCGCCGCGCCGTGCGCGCCCCGGAACAGCTTCCCGCCGACCAGCACGCCCATCCCGATGCCGGTGCCCACCGTGAGGCACACCAGCACGTCCACCCCCAGTGCCGCGCCCAGCGCGTGCTCGCCGACCGCGCACAGGTTCGCATCGTTCTCCACGACGAGGTCCGAACCGTGTGCGCACAGCCGTTCGGCCAGCGAGTGCAGCAGCCCCTTGCGCTCCCACCCCGGCAGGTTCGGCGCCCGGTGAACGGTTCCGGTGCGCGCGTCCGGAATGCCCGGCGTGCCGACCACGGTGGCCACGACGTCGGCCGGTGCCAGCCCGGCCGACGCGACCGCGCGGCCCACGGCGTCGCCGACCGTCCGGACCAGCGCGCTGCCCGACCGGCACCGGTTCGGCTCGTCGAGCCGCGCGACGATGCTCCCGTCCAGATCGGCCACGGCCACGCGGATCGAACGCCGGCCGATGTCCACGCCCACGACGTGCCCGGCCTCGGGCGCCACCCGGTACACGACGGCGGCGCGCCCCGGCCCCGACGGGCTGTGGCCGGTGGCCCGGACCAATCCGCACTGCTCCAGATCGAGCAGCGCCTGGCCCACCGTCGGCTTCGAAAGCCCGGTGTCGGCGGCGATCCCGGGCCGCGTGGCCGCACCACCGGCGCGCAACCGGTCCAGCACCAGCCGCTGGTTCAGCTCGCGCATGTTCGCCGGTGTGCCCACCCGCGGTCCCGCCATGCTCACCCCTCGCCGTTTCCACAACTTTACGAACGCGGCCCTTCCGACCCCGCAAATCTTATGTTAAGAAGCTTTACTAACTATTGGACGGAGGCGCGACGTGAGCTCACCCACCCGTTCGGGGGCTTCCGGAACGGCGGATCTTCCACGGACCGGTCTCGAACGCAAGATCGGGCCGCTGCAGGCGACCGCGATCAACATGACGCAGATGTGCGGGATCGGCCCGTTCGTGACCATCCCGGCGATGGTCGCCACGATGGGCGGCCCGCAGGCGATGTTCGGCTGGATCATCGGCGCGATCATCGCCCTGGCCGACGGCCTGGTCTGGGCCGAGCTCGGCGCCGCGCTGCCCGGCGCCGGCGGCACCTACATCTACCTCCGCGAAGCCTTCCAGTACCGCACCGGGCGGCTGATGCCGTTCCTGTTCGCCTGGAGCGCCGTGCTGTTCATCCCGCTGATCATGTCCACGGGCATCATCGGCCTCGTCCAGTACCTCGGCTACCTCATCCCGGGCGTGGTCGACGACGGCGGCGTGACGCCGCTGGGCAAGATCATCGGCATCGCGATCGTCGTGGTGATCGTGCTGGCGCTGTTCCGGCGCATCGGCCAGATCAGCAAGCTCACCACCGTCCTGTTCGTGATCATGCTGTTCGCCGTGCTGACCGTGATCGTCGCGGCCTTCTCGCACTTCAGCGGCGGCCAGGCGTTCGCCTTCACCCCCGGCGCGTTCGGCTCGGGCGGCGCCTTCTGGGGCGGCCTCGGCGCCGGCCTCGTCATCGCCATCTACGACTACCTCGGCTACAACACCAGCGCCTACCTCGGCGGTGAGGTCCGCAACCCGGGCCGCACGATCCCGCGGTCGATCATCTTCTCGATCCTCGGCATCATGGCGCTCTACTTCCTGCTGCAGGTCGGCGTGCTCGGCTCGATCCCGCTCGACGAGCTGAAGAACGCGACGTCGGTCGCCTCCACCGTGCTGGAGCAGGCGTGGGGCACGGTCACCGCGAAGGTGATCACCGTCTTCATCGTCATCGCCGCCATCGGCTCCGTCTTCGCCGGCCTGCTCGGCGGCTCGCGCGTGCCGTTCGAAGCCGCGCGCGACAAGGTGTTCCTGCCGGTGTTCGCCAAGCTGCACCCGAAGCTGAACCTGCCCACCGCCGGCGTGCTGACGATGGGCGTGATCACCGCGATCGGCTCGCTGTTCACCCTGACCGACGTGATCAACGCGGCCGTGACCGTGCTCGTGATCATCCAGTCGCTGGCGCAGGTCGCCGCGATCTGGGTGCTGCGCCGCCGCCAGCCGACGTTGAAGCGGCCGTACCGCCAGTTCCTCTACCCGATCCCGACGATCATCGCGCTCGCCGGCTGGGTGTACATCTACATCTCCGCCACGTTGCTCTCGATCGTCCTTTCCGTGGCGTGGATCGTGCTCGGCGTCGTCGCGTTCCTGATTTACGCAGCGGCGGAGAAGACGTGGCCGTTCGGGCCGAAGGAGATCCGCGAGGAGTTCGTCCTCGCGCAGCAGCAGCCGACCGAAGAGGGGCTTGAGGCATGAGGAAACCGCTCGTCGCCGGGATCGCGGCGGCCGCCGCGCTGATCCTGGTCCCGGGGGTGGTGAGCGCGACGGCGTCGGCCCAGGCGCCCGCCGCGTCGCCCCAGCACCACGCTCCGCGTGAGCAGGGGCTGTCCACGATCGGCACGTCGGGCTGGCAGGTGCTCACCACCGCGAGCGTGAAGGACGGCGGTGACCGCGTCTCGCAGCCCGGGTACTCGACGAAGGGCTGGCTGCCGGTCAAGGCCGATGACGCGGGCGCGCCGGGCACCGAGATCAACGCGCTGGTGCAGAACGGCAAGTGCCCGGACGTCTTCTACTCCGACAACATGCGCAAGTGCTTCGGGTACGTCGACAAGCTCGGCCCCGTGACCACGAAGCCGTTCTCCGACCCGTGGTGGTACCGCACGGACTTCGACCCCGGTTTCGCCAAGGGCAAGAACGGCAAGCTCACGATCCCGGGCATCGTCGGCGAGGGCGACGTGTGGGTCAACGGCACGCTGGTGGCAGGCAAGGACGTGGTGAGCGGCGCGTTCGCCGGCCACACCTTCGACGTGACCAAGCTGCTGAAGCCGGGCAAGAACACGCTGGCGATCAAGGTCTACCCGAACAACCCGCTCACGATGTACACGCTCGACCAGGTCGACTGGGGCCAGATCCCGCCGGACAACAACACCGGCATCCAGTACCCGCCGACCCTGCAGCTGTCCGACGCGCTCACCGGCGACAACGCCCACGTGGTGCAGGACAACGCTCCCGACCTGTCCACCTCCTCGCTGACGGTGAAGGTCGACGTCACCAACAACGCCGGCTCGGCGCAGACCGGTGACGTCACGGCCACGGTGAACCCGCCGTCGGGCGCGCCCATCGTGGTGAAGCAGAGCGTGAAGGTGGCGGCGCACGCCAAGCAGACGGTGACGTTCACGCCGGCGAAGTTCGCGGCGCTGAAGATCCGCAAGCCGCAGGTGTGGTGGCCGTACTCGATGGGCGCGCAGCCGCTGTACACTTTGGACACCTCGGTGAGCCAGGGCGGCGTCGTGTCCACGTCCTCTTCGGACACTTTCGGCATCCGCACGGTGACCTCGAAGCTCGTCGGCAAGTCGGCGCCGCTGCCGCAGGGCTCGCGGCTGTTCGCCGTGAACGGCAAGGACTTCGTGTTCCGCGGCGGCGGTTTCGCGCCGGACCTGTTCCTGCGCTACGACAAGGCCGACACCGCGCACCAGATCGCGCTGATCAAGAACATGGGCCTGTCCGGCGTGCGGCTCGAGGGCCACGACATGCCGCAGGACTTCTACGATCAGGCCGACCGCGCGGGCCTGCTGGTGATCGGCGGCTTCCTGTGCTGCGACGCCTGGCAGCCCGAGGACGCCTCGAAGCTCACCGATCGCGACTACCGGATCATGCACGACTCCGCGTACTCGATCGCGCAGCGCGAGCGCAACCACCCGAGCGTCTTCAACTACGGCTGGAGCGACAACGAACCCGTCGCTCGGCAGGAGTCCGAGACGCTCGCCGCGTTCTCCGAAGCCGATTTCCAGGTGCCGGTGATCGCTTCGGCGGAGTACAAGAGCACCCCGACGCTCGGTGTCTCCGGTGAGAAGGAAGGCCCGTACGACTGGGTCCCGCCGGCCTACTGGTACGACACGTCGCACTTCGACTCCGGTGACTCCAGCCGGACCAACGCCGGTGGTTCGTGGGGCTTCGCGAGCGAGCAGAGCGCCGGGCACACCGTGCCCACTTTGGACTCCATCAAGCGGTTCCTCTCGCCCGAGGAGCAGGCGAAGCTGTGGCAGGACCCGGCGTACAACCAGTACCACGCCAACTTCGAGCCCGACCACGGCGGTTACGCCTTCGGCACGCTGTACACGTTGGACAACTCCATCACCCAGCGCTACGGCAAGTGGAACTCGCTGGAGTCCTATGTGGAGTCCGCGCAGGTCGCGAACTACGAGAACACCCGGTCGCAGTTCGAGTCGTTCATCGCGCACTCGACGGACAAGGACAACCCGTCGACCGGGGTCGTGTACTGGCAGCTGAACAAGGGCTGGCCGACGCTGCTGTGGTCGCTCTACAACGACGACGGTGACCAGCCGGGCGCGTTCTTCGGCGCGAAGAAGGCCAACGAGCCGCTGCACGCGATCTACGGCTACGACAACGGTTCCGTGACCCTGGCCAACCTCGGCGGCGGTACGCAGTCCGGTGTTTCGGTGCAGGCCAGGGTGTACGACACCGCGGGCAAGGTGCTCGACGACCAGACGGCGAAGAACGTGTCGCTGAACTCGCAGGGTGTCGTCACCGGGCTGCTCAAGCCGAAGGTGCCGGCCGAGACGAAGCCGCCGGCCAAGGCGCAGGTGGACTTCGTGGAGCTGCAGGTGAAGCAGGGCGCGAAGGTCGTGGACCGCAACGTCTACTGGCTCTCCACGCAGAAGGACGTCGTCGACTGGAACAAGACCCTGGGCGAGCCGCAGGCCACGCTCAGCCAGTACAGCGACATGTCCGCGCTGCGTGAGCTGCCGAAGGCGCAGATCGGTGTCGAGAGCTCGACCAAGCGCGTGGCGGGTCCGGACGGGGCCGACACGGCGACCACGGTGACGGTGACCAACACGTCGAAGACGCCGGCCGTCGGGTTCTTCCTCCGCGCCGACGTCCGCCGGGGCACCGCTTCCGGTGGTGTCGCGTCCGGCGACAGCCAGCTCGCCGCGGCGACGTGGGACGACAACGACATCACGCTGTGGCCCGGCGAGTCGCAGACGCTGACGGTGACCTACAAGGCCGCGGACCTGCACGGCGCACCTGCCGTGATCACGGTCGACGGTTTCAACACCGGCAACGTGGTGGTGCCCGCTTCGCGCGGTCACCACGGCGGCTACGCCGTCCGCCCGCCGGCGATCGAGGGGACTCGCGAGTGATCCTGGGTATCGACTTCGGCGGCACGAAAGTGGCGCTGGGGCTTGCTGACGACGCCGGAACCCTGCTGGCGACGCGCCGGCTGGACACCGACGCCGAGGCGGGGGCCGAGCAGGTGGTGACGCGCGCGCTCGCCGGGGCCAGGGCTCTGGTGGCCGACGAGGGCGCGTGCGTCGACTCGGTCGGTGTCGTCAGCCCCGGGATCGTCCTGGAGGACCGGATCCTGCTCGCGCCCAACGTGCCCGGGTGGGAACAGCTGCACCTGCGTTCGCTGGTCGCGGCCGAGTTCGGCGGCGTCCCCATCGCCACCGGCACGGACGCCAAGGCGGCCGCCCTGGCGGAATGGGAGTTCGGCACCCTCGCGGGCGCCGATCCGGCGGTGTTCCTCTCGCTGGGCACCGGCATCGCCGCCGCGGTCCTGGTCGGCGGTGTCGTGCTGACCGGCGCCAACGGGGCCGCGGGCGAGATCGGCTACAACCTGCTCGCGCCCCAGGACACCGACGGCTTCGCCAGCGGCTCGGCGCCGCTGGAGGAGGCCGTCGGCGGGCGCGGGCTGGGCCGCCGGGCCGCGGAGCTGCTGGGCCGTCCGGTGACGGCGGCTTCGTTGTTCGAGCTGGCTCGGGAGAACACGCAGGCGAAGGAACTGGTCACCTCGGCGTTGGACGAGTTGTCCATGCACGTCGCCAATCTGGCCATCGCGTTCGATCCTTCGCGGATCGCCGTGGGCGGCGGGCTGGTCCGCTCGGCCGACGTGCTGCTGCCGGCTCTGCGTGACCGCTTGGCTGGGGCGGTGCCGTTCCCGCCGGAACTGGTGGCGGCGCGGTTCGACCAGGACGCGTCGCTGCTCGGCGCGGTGGCTCTGGCCATGCGGCTGAGTACCGGGGGATAGCTGCCCGAAGGTGTGCCGGTGCCCCGACCCGGCGCAGCTTCGGGTACCCACGTCCGGAGGGGCGGTGCCGTTTCGGTGCCGCCCCTCAGGCGTTTCCGGGCTTGCGCAACCGGAGAGCGGTGACGAAAGGCAGTCCCGCCAAGCGGAAGACGGTCGCTTGGCCGGCGAAGTCGAGGCCGGCGTTGTGGGCCAGTGAGACGACGTCCTCGACACTTTCCGTGCGGTTGCGGCGCGGCAGGAGGCGGGCGGCAACGCGTAGCCAGCCTCGCGTGAAGTGTTCCGCCACGACCGCCGTGCCGCCGGGAGTGAGGACGCGGTGGATTTCCGCGAGGCCCCGGGCGGGGTCGGCCCAGTGGTGGAACGACATCGTCGACAGCACCAGGTCGAAGTGCTCGGCCGGGAAGGGGAGAGCCTCCGCGGTGCCGATGGAAAGTTCGGCCGGGAAAGGCTTTTCCCGTGCCCGTGCGAGCATCCGGGCCGCGGGGTCCACACCGGACAAAGCGGCGTCCGGGAAACGGGCGTGGACCAGCGCGAGCAGTTCGCCGGTGCCGGCGCCCACGTCCAGGACCGAACCCGGCGCGTCAGGGGTGGCGAAGGAAAGCGTCGCGCGGTGGACGGCGCCGAAGAAGCCCTGCAGGGCCGGCTTGTCGTAGGTGTCGGCGCGGGCGTCGAAGCGGCCGACGTCGTGGTAGGTCATGGTGCTCCGATCGTGGTGATCAAGGCGGCGGAGGCGGCGTCGATGGCGGCGGCGACCGTCTCCCCGGAAGCGGGGCGGCCGGCGTCGAGCCAGGTGAGGATCGTTTCCACCGAGAGCGTGGTCAACAAGGTCGCGGCCCAGGCACGGCGTGCCGGGTCGGGGATTTCCGCCGGCAGCGCCGATTCCGCGACCAGGGAGCTGCGCGAGCGGAAGTCGGCCGCCCATTCGCTGAACTCCGGCTCGCGTGCGACGTGGCGGAACAGCAGGCGGAAGCCGTCCGGGTCGGCGGCCGCCGCGGAGACCGCCGCGCGCACCGGGTCGGGACGGTCCGACGTGGCCGCGCGCAGGCGGTCGCGGACGTCGTCGAGGACGGCGCGGTACAGGTCGGGCTTGCCGGCGAAGTGGCGGTAGATGATCGTCGCCGTCACGCCGGACTCGCGGGCGACCAGCTCGATCGTGGTAGCCGCGTAGCCGTCGCGAGCGAAGGCCGTGCGCGCCGCGGCGAGGATCTGCGCGCGGCGTTCGGCGCGGGGCAGCAGCTTGCGACCGGTGTCCACGAGAGTGTTTATAGCTCTCTGTACACTCCGGTGTAAACAGTTATCGCCGAACGCGCGTCGACTCCCGCACCACCAGCTCCGGCGTGAAGACCTCTTCGCGGTGCGGCGGCGGGTTCTCGTCCGTCTCCGCGAGCAGCTGCTCGGCGGCCGTGCGCCCGAGCCGGAACGCGGGCTGGCGCACGGACGTGAGCGGGACGGCCGCCGCGCCCGCGAACTCGATGTCGTCGTAGCCGACGATGGCCATCTCGTCCGGCACGCGCACGCCGGCGCCGACCATCGCCTGCAGCACACCGAGGGCGAGCAGGTCGTTGGCGCAGAACACAGCCGTCGGCCGGGGGCTCATGCCGAGCAGGCGCGCGCCCGCGTCGCGGCCCGACGCGACGTCGAGGCCGATCGCTTCGACCACCGACAACTGCGCGCCCGAGCCGGTGAGCACGGAACGCACGCCGGCGTCGCGGTCACGGCACTGCGTGAGGATGGTGGGACCGTTCACGAACCCGATGTGCCGGTGCCCGGTCTCCAGCAGGTGCCGCGCGGCCAGCGCGCCACCGGCGACGTCGTCGACGGACACAGAGCTGGCCTCGTCGGCGGGCACTTTGCGGTCCACGAACACGTACGGGATCCCGCTGCGCCGGAACGCCTGCATCGCGTCGCCCGCGGTGTCGACCGGGCTCAGCAGCACGCCGCGCACCCGCTGCTCGGCGAGCATCGCGAGGTACGACGCCTCGGTCTCCACCCGCTGCCCGCTGTTGCACGTGATGATGTTGATCCCCTGCGCGTGGGCGGCTTCCTCGGCGCCGCGCGCGACGTCGACGAAAAACGGGTTCCCGAGGTCGAGCACGAGCAGCGCCATGATCCGCGAACGCCCCGCCCGCAGCTGCCGCGCGGACTCGTCGCGCACGTACCCCAGCTCCTGGATGACCGACAGCACCCGGTTGCGCGTGGCCGTCGCGACGACGTGCGGCCGATTGACCACATTGGACACTGTGCCGATCGAAACGCCCGCGCGCTTCGCGACGTCCTTGATGCCGACCACGGCCCTCCCTCGCCCCTTGGGACGGCCAGCCTAACACGATGATGAAACGTTTCAACGGTGCGCGGGTGCCGCGTGGCTCGTGGGGTCGGTGATCCCGATCTACGGGCTGCACCCGTTCCTCGCCTGACGTCTGCCAGATTCGATCTGGCGGCGGCTCGCGCGGATCTGGCGCCTTCACTGTGTGCAGGAGAAGCTGCGGGTGGCCGTGGTCGTCGCCAGCACCCGGGAGGGCCGGGTGGGCGGCGGCGTCGGCCGGTGGTTCGTCGAGCGGGCCGGTGCGCGCACCGGGCTGGACCTCGACGTGGTCGACCTCGCCGACTTCGCGATCCCGGCGTGCTACCCCGCGCGGCCGACGCCGGCGATGGCCGGGTTCGCGCGGCGGATCGCGGCGGCGGAGGCGTACGTGGTCGTCACGCCGGAGTACAACCGCAGCTTCCCGGCGTCGCTGAAGCAGGCCATCGACTGCGCGTACGACGAGTGGCGGGCGAAGCCGGTCGGGTTCGTCTCCTACGGCTACCGCGCCGCCGGCCGGTACGCGGTGGAGCAGCTTCGCGGGGTGTTCACCGAGCTGCACACGGCGACGTTGCGCGACGCGGTGTGCCTCGACCTGCTCGAAGGTCGCGTCGCCGACGGCGGGTTCCGGCCCGATCCGGAGCGCTACGCGCACGCCGTGACGACGTTGCTCGACGAGCTCGTCTGGTGGGGGCTCGCCCTGCGCGACGGGCGGCGGGCGCGGCCGTATTGCGCGTGAACCGACTGTGACGGGGAAAGGACAGACATGAGCAGTGCCACCGCCGAGCCGGCGATCGAGACCGCCGGGCTCGTGAAGGTGTTCGGGGAGACCCGGGCAGTCGACGGCATCGACCTCGTGGTGCCCGCCGGCACCGTGTACGGCGTCCTCGGCCCCAACGGCGCGGGCAAGACGACGGCCGTGCGGATGCTGGCGACGCTGACCAGACCCGACGGGGGCGAGGCACGGGTGTTCGGCAAGGACGTCGTGCGGGACGCCGATGCCGTGCGCAGCCGGGTGAGCCTCACGGGGCAGTACGCGTCGGTCGACGAGGATCTCACCGGGACCGAGAACCTCGTGATGCTGGCTCGGTTGCTGGGGCATCGCAAACCCGCGGCGCGGTCGCGGGCGGCGCAGCTGCTGGAGGCGTTCGGGTTGACCGACGCGGCGGCGCGTCAGGTGAAGAACTACTCGGGTGGGATGCGGCGCCGGCTGGACATCGCGGCGAGCATTCTCAACACGCCCGATCTGCTGTTCCTCGACGAGCCGACGACCGGGCTGGATCCCCGTAGCCGCAACCAGGTGTGGGACATCGTGCGGGCGATCGTCGCGCAGGGGACGACGGTGCTGCTGACCACGCAGTACCTCGACGAGGCCGATCAGCTGGCGTCGCGGATCGCGGTGATCGATCACGGGAAGGTGATCGCGGAGGGGACCAAGGGGGAGCTGAAGGCCTCCGTGGGGGTGGGGGCTGTGCACCTTCGGTTGCGTGATTCCGACCAGCGTGCGGCTGCCGCTGAAGTACTGGGGCGCACGCTCGACGCGGCTGTGCAGTTGGAACCGGATCCGGTGGCGTTGACGGCGCGGCTGTCGGCCGATGCGCATCTCGGTGCGGCGGACCGGGCGTCGCGCGCGTTGGCGGAGCTGGCTCGGGCGGGGATCACGGTGGACACGTTTTCCCTGGGGCAGCCGAGTCTTGACGAGGTGTTCTTGGCTTTGACCGATCGTCCGGCTGAGGAGGTGGCGGTGTGACGACTGTACGTGAGGCTGATGTCGAGTTGGCGGCGCCGAAGGTCGAGGATTTGGCGGCGTTGCTGGTGGCGGTGGAGCGGCCGCCGCGGCCCAGCGCGTTGTCCACGTCCATCACGTTCGGACGGCGGGCGGTGCTGAAGATCAAGCACGTGCCGGAGCAGCTGTTCGACGTGACGGCGTTTCCGATCATGATGACGTTGATGTTCACGTATTTGTTCGGTGGGGCGTTGGCGGGGTCGCCTTCGCAGTATCTGCAGTTTTTCCTGCCGGGGATTTTGGCGTCGAGTGTTGTGATGATCACGATGTATACCGGGTTGGCTGTCAACACGGATATCGAGAAGGGGGTGTTCGACCGGTTTCGGACGTTGCCGATTTGGCGACCGTCGGCGATGGTGGGGTATTTACTGGGGGACGCATTGCGGTATGTGATCGCGTCCGTGGTGATCATGGTGGTGGGGTTGATTCTGGGGTTCCGGCCGCCTGGCGGGTTCGGGGGTGTGGTCGCCGGGGTTGTGCTGCTGCTGGTGTTTTCGTTCGGGCTGTCGTGGGTGTGGACGATGTTCGGGTTGTTGCTGAGGTCGGAGAAGTCGGTGATGGGGGTGAGCATGATGGTGATCATGCCGCTGACTTTTCTGTCCAACGTGTATGTGGATCCGTCGACCATGCCGGGGTGGTTGCAGGTTTTTGTGGAGCTGAATCCCATCACGCAGCTGGTGAGCGGGGTCCGGTCGATGATGGCCGGGGCGTGGGACTTCGGGGCGATCATGTGGACGTTGATCGCGGCCGGGGCCCTGACGGTGGTGTTCGGGACGTGGACTATGCGGTTGTACAACCGGAAGTGAAGTGCTCGGCGCGCGGAGCGCACCATTGCATTCGAGGAAGTGTGGTGGGGCACCCCGATTTTCGAGTGTCACTACGGTCTGGACCGGTTGTCAAGGCGGGAAAGCGTACCTTGACAACCGGTCCAGACCGTGTGGGGCAAAAGAATCGGGGGCCGGCCGGGGGAAGGGTGCGGGGAGGGGTTGGGGGAGTTTCACCCGCGTTGCCGGGTGGTGGTTGGTGAGGGGCAAGAGAACACCGGGGGGGGGGTTGTGCGGGCGGCCGGCGGTGTGGGTGCGCTGTGCGGGGTTACAGGCGCCAGGGGGTCGGGGCCGTCGGGTGGTAGGAGCAGCTCGAGCCGGTGGTGATCGTGGCGTGGAGGTGGTCGGCGAGGGTGGGGTGGAGGTCGGCCAGTTTGCGGATGGCGTCGCGGATGCGGGCGGTGACGGCTTTGCGCGCGCGTTCGGATTCGTCGCCCAGGCGGCGGGTGCGGCCGGCGAGGCCGGAGGAGGTGCGGAGTTCCGTGAGGAGGGCGGCGCGTTCGGTGTCGAGGGTGGCGGCGCGGGTGTCGTCGCCGAGGGTGGTGGCGTGGTCGATGGCGGCGTCGAGTTCGGTGAGGCGGTGGCGGTAGGCGGCTTTGGCGGTGTCGTCGAGGAGGGGGTCGCCGGTGTAGGAGGGAACGACCGGAGCCTCGGGGGAGAGGAGGCGGACGGCGGGGACGTCGGTGCCGGGGCGGCCGAGGAGGAAGTGAAGGTCGCGCAGGCCTTTGGAATCGGGGACACGGGTTTCTTGGCCGGCGTAGCGGAGGCACCAGACGGAATCGGTGCGGCGGAACTCGTTGGGGGGTAACGGTTCCGTTCGCGCTGAGCGCACGCGGGCGGGGATGTGGTGCAGGCCGAGTGACGTCGCCTCGGCGGTGACGGTGTCGAAGAGTTCCGCCGCACGAGTCGGGTCGCCGAGGTTCTGGTAGGCGGTGGCGAGGTGGCTGCGGGCTTCGATCGACCACGGGCGGGCGCGAAGGCGGTCGGCGGAGCGGGCGGCGGCCGTGAACAGGTCGACGGCGAGGTCGTGGTCGCCCAGGGTGGCGGCGAGGAGGCCGGTCCAGAGGTCGACGGGACCGCTCAGATCGCAGCCGTACAAGGAAACCAGCCATTCGCCGGAGTACGGGGCGAGCTCGGCCAGCAGGCGTTCGGCGGCGGGGCGGTCGCCCAGGACGGCGGCGGCCTGGGCCTGGCAGCGCAGCCAGAGCGGGGTGAACTCGCGGGAGTACGGGGCTTCCGCGGTGGCCTCGGCGAGTAGCGCGCGCGTGGCGGCCTCGTCGCCGGCGTGGGCGGCGGCGAGGGCGCGCAGGAGGCCGGGGTGGGAGTGGCCGGCGTCGCTCATGCGGGCGGGCAGGTCGGCCAGCTCGGCGAAACGGCCTTGCAGCAGCAAGGTGCTCCAGCGCAGCTGGTCGCCCATGAAGCCGAACTCGCGTTCGCTCAGGCCGAGGTGGGCGTCGAGCGCTTGCTGCAGCGCGGCGTCCGACTCGGCGAAGCGGCCGTGCAGGGCGCAGATGATGCTGCGGTCGATTTTCGCGGCGAGTTCGGCGCCGCGCAGGCCGCTGTTTTCCGTCAGGGCCTGGAAGGAGCGGAACTGCTCCAGGTAACGCGGGTCGCCCTGTTCGAGCAGGGCGACTCATTTCAGCGACGACGCGAAGTATTCGTTTTCGCGGTCACCGGTGCGGCGGGCGACGGCCGCGAGCTCGTCGGTCAAGCGTTCGCGTTCGGCGCCGCTGCCGGGGCCCCAGATGGCGTCGTGGCGGGCCCACAGGGAGAACGCGAGTGCGTGGTCGTCTTCGTCGTCGCGGGCGAGCATGGCGGCGCGGGCCGTCAGCTCGAGTGTGACGCGGTCGAGGGACAGCTGTTCGGTCGGCGTTCCCGCACAGAGACGGCGGTGGGCTTCCAGCAGCAGACCCGACACGAGCTCGTGGCGGGCGCCGCCCGGGTCGACGCGGGCGAGGGTGAGGCCTGCGCGCGCGAGCAGCTCGGCGTCGTCGAGTTCGCGGACGGCCGCGACGGCGCCTTCGAAGTGCTCCCAAGCCTCGTCCTTGTCGTCGACGCGCCACAGCAGCGTGCCCAGTTCCAGCTCCACGACCGCGCGCGTCCGCACGGTCGGCGCGCGGTCCAGCGCGCGCCGCAGGTGACCGATCGACTCCTCGATGGCGAGGCGCGCGCTCGCGTCCCGGGCCGCCGCCAGCAGCAGCTCGACGGTGCGGGCCGGCTCGACGAGGGCGCCCGCCAGGTAGGCGTGCCGGGCGCGTTCGGCGGGGCCGACCAGGTCGGAGCCGGCGACGGCCGCGTGGCGGCGGGCCGCGCCCTCGGCACCGAGGCCGGCGTAGCGCGATTCGCGGACGAGGTCGTGGGCGAACGCGAAGCGGCCTTCGCCGAGCGCGACCACGAGCCGCGCCGCGACGGCCTGGCCGAGCAGGTGGTCGACCTGCGGCGCGGGCGCGCCGGCGACCGCGGCCAGCAAGTGCAGCGAGAACTCCCGGCCGAGCACGGCGACGTCGCTCAGCAAGTCCGCCACCTGGGCCGGCAGCAGCGACAGCCGCCGCTGCAACGCGTCGGCCACGCCCGGCGCGACGGCCGAGACCGGGCTGCCACTGCGCCAGAGCCGGGCGGTCTGCTCGACGAAAAACGGGTTGCCGCCGGTGCGGCGGTGCACGTCGGCGGCCAGCTCGGCGCCCGGGTCCGTGCCCGCGGTGCGGCCCATCAGCTCGGCGACCTGCGCGGGGTCGAGGCCGGTGAGCGTGACCGTGGTGGCCTTCGCGACGAGCGGCAGCACGAGCTGGTGCAACGGGTGGCCGGGCGCCTCGACCTCGACGTCCCGGTAAGTGCCGATCAGCAGCAGCCGCTCGAACCACGTGTGGCGCGCGGCGAAGTCGAGCAGGCGCAGCGAAGCGGGGTCGGCCCAGTGCAGGTCGTCGAGGACCACGACCACGGGCCGGTCGTGCGAGAGCGTGATGAGCGCGCTCGTGACGGCGTCGTGCAGCCGGAACGCGTCGCCGGGTTCGGGGGATTCGCCGAGCAGCGCCGAGAGCGTCGCGGAATCGGCGGCGGCCCACTCGTGCGGCTCCGCGGCCCGGCGCAGCGCGCGCACGACCTGCACCCACGGCCAGTAACCGGGCGCGCTGCCCGACTCCCAGCACGTGCCGGCGAGCACGAGCGCGCCGCGTTCGCGGGCCTCGTCGGCCAAGCCGGTGACGAGCGTGGTCTTGCCGATGCCGGCCTCGCCCGTGACCAGCACCAGGCCGCCGTGGCTCGCGGTCGCACGCGCCAGCTCCGCGCGCAACACCGAGGCGGGGTGCTCCCGTCCGATGAGCGCCGCAGTCATGTCCGTTTCCTCCGGGTTCTTGAGCCGAGCTTCTCACGGCCCGGCGTCGTTCGTCGCGCCCATTCTGGACGGCGGCACCGACAATCTCCGGGTGAACCGCAGGTGACAGCTGTCTCCGCCCGGATCACCCGAACGGCGGGTGGGGTAGTGTCGCCGCCATGGGGAGTCTCCGCTCGCGTGTCCTCGCCTGGGCCGGTCGCCGGTACATCGCCCGGCAGCAGAAAAAGGGTTTCGACCTCGAGAAGATGGCATTTCTGCCCGACTCTGCGCTGGAACCGCTGCGGCGCGTCGGGCTCGACCCCGTGCCGTCGCTGGGACAGCGCCGGGAAGAGGCGCCCATCAGCAAGCTCGACCTGCCGTTCGGCATGAACGCTTGGCTCGTGACCGGCTACGAGGAGTCGAAGGCCGTCCTCGGCAAGGTCTCGGAGTTCAGCAACGACTTCACGAACCTCGTCGGTAACGCGGGCGTGACCGAGGATCAGAACCCGGGCGGGCTGGGCTTCGCCGACCCGCCGGTGCACTCGCGGCTGCGCAAGCTGCTGACGCCGGAGTTCACCATGCGCCGGCTCAACCGCCTCACGCCGCGCATCGACGAGATCGTGAACGAACAGCTCGACGCGATGGCCGCCGCCGAGGGGCCCGTGGACCTGTGGGAGGCGTTCGCTCTCCCGATCCCTTCGCTCACGATCTGCGAGCTGCTCGGGGTGTCCTATGAGGACCGCGCTGACTTCCAGCGCCTGAGCACGGCGCGCTTCGACCTCTTCGGCGGCGCGGGCGCGTCGCTCGGCGCGATCTCGGAGTCGCTGACGTACCTGCTCGACATCGTCAAGAAGCAGCGCGAACAGCCGGGCGACGGCCTGCTCGGCATGCTCATCAAGGAACACGGCGACGAGATCGACGACCTCGAGCTCGCGGGCCTCGCCGACGGCGTGCTGACGGGCGGCCTCGAAACCACCGCCAGCATGCTCGCCCTCGGCGCCCTGGTGCTGCTGCGCGACCCCGCCGCGTTCGACGCCGTCCGCGGCGACGACGACTCCGTGCACCGGTTCGTGGAGGAGCTGCTGCGCTACCTCACCGTGGTGCAGATGGCCTTCCCGCGCTTCGCCAAGGCAGACATGGACGTCGCGGGCGTCCACATCGGCAAGGGCGACATCGTGCTCGTCTCCCTGTCCGTCGCCAACCGCGACGCCACCCTCGGCACCGACATGGAACGCTTCGACCCCAAACGCGACCCGTCCTCCCACCTGGCCTTCGGCTACGGCATCCACCGTTGCATCGGCGCGGAACTCGCCCGCATGGAACTGCGCACGGCCTACCCGGCCCTGGTGAAGCGATTCCCGGACCTGCGCCTCGCCGTCTCCCCGGACGAACTGGCCTTCCGCAAGGTCTCGATCGTCTACGGCCTCGACTCACTGCCGGTTCTGGTCCGCTGACGCCAGGCCGCGCCGAGGGGCGGTCCCTCGGTGTGCTTCGACGAAGAACGGCTTCAGGCGGCGCTTTCCGCCGCTTCGGCTGACCGGCGAACGGTTCACGCGCGCGGTTGTCGGACTACAGCAGCGCTACGGGGACACCTGCGAGAACTGATGTCTCCGGTGCTTCTCGCGGCCGGCTTCGCCGAGCCTATGGGGAGGTCGGGTGGCGCGGTCGTCCGTTCGCCGACGGCCGGTCTCGTAGGCGGACCGTTCACGTAGGGCAGGGGCGGTGCCGTCGGCCGACCGTTCGCGGCCGTCGCCCTCGCCGGGAACCCCGTGGCGCGCACGGGACTTCTCCCACCCGGCCGGCCAACCGACTAACGCACCCCCTTCGGCCTGAACTGGATGCTGATCCGCGGCCCCACGCCCTTGCCGGTCTTCGGGATCGCGTGTTCCCAGGTGCGCTGGCAGGAGCCGCCCATGACGATGAGGTCGCCGTGGCCCAGGGGGTAGCGGTGGGATTCGCCGCCGCCGCGGGGGCGGAGGGCCAGGTGGCGGGCGGTGCCCACCGACAGGATCGCGACCATGGTGTCTTCGGAGCTGCCGCGGCCGATGGTGTCGCCGTGCCAGGCGACGCTGTCGCGGCCGTCGCGGTAGTAGCACAGACCGGCGGTGCGGAAGGGTTCGCCGAGTTCGGCGGCGTAGTGCGCGGAGAGCGCGTCGCGCGCAGCGCTGAGCAGGGGGTGCGGCAGTGTTTCGCCTTCGCGGTAGAAGCAGAGCAGGCGCGGCACGGCGACGACGCGGTCGTACATCTGCCGCTGTTCCGCGTGCCACGGGACGTCCTCGGCCAGGTGCGTGAAAATCTCGTCGGACCCCGACAGCCAGCCCGGCAGCACGTCCACCCACGCGCCGCGGCCGAGGTCGGTGCGCCGGATTCCGGTGAGGGGGCCCAAAGCAGCGCCTTCGAAGCCGGACCCGAAGAGCGATCCCTGAAGTGCGTGACTCATGCCCCCACCGTACACGACGATCGAACACCTGTTCGGGTGTCTGAATTTGAGACCGGCGGCGCCGCGGACCCGTCGTAGCGTCGAAGGTCGGTCCCGACCCGGAGGTGGCGATGAAGGCACTGGTGTACCACGGACCCGGAAACAAGGCGTGGGAAGACGTTCCCGACGCGACGATCCAAGAGGTGACCGACGTAGTGGTGAAGGTGGACACCACCACGATCTGCGGCACCGACCTCCACATCCTCCACGGCGACGTCGCCGCGGTCACCGACGGCCGCATCCTCGGCCACGAAGCCGTCGGCACGGTCACGGCCGTCGGCGACGCGGTGGGCAGCTTCAAAGTCGGCGACCGGGTGCTCGTGCCGGCCGTCACGCGCTGCGGCCGCTGCGACTACTGCCAGCGGGGCATGCCCTCGCACTGCCGCACGGTCGGCGGCGTCGGCTGGATCTTCGGGCACCTCATCGACGGCACCCAGGCCGAGTACGTCCGCGTGCCCTTCGCGGACACCTCGCTCTACCACGTGCCCGCCGAGGTCACGGACGAGCAGGCCATCTTCCTCGCCGACTCCCTGCCCACCGGTTACGAGGTCGGCGTGCTCGCGGGCGAGGTGCGCCCGGGTGACACGGTGGCCGTCGTCGGTTCCGGCGCGGTCGGGCTCGCGGCGATCCTGACCACGGGCCTGTGGGGCGCGTCGAAGGTGATCGCCATCGACGCCAACAAGTTCCGTCTCGAGAAGGCCCTCGAGTTCGGCGCGACGGACACCGTCGCCGTCGGACCCGACACCGTCGCGGAGGTCCTCGCGCACACCGACGGGCTCGGAGTCGACGTCGCCATCGAAGCCGTCGGCTACCCCGAGACCCTGCAGACCGCGGCCGCGCTCGTGCGGCCCGGCGGGCACGTCGCGAACATCGGCGTGCACGGCGTGGGTGTCGAACTTCCCATGCAGGACCTGTGGATCCGCAACATCACGCTCACCATGGGGCTCGTCGACACCGTGTCCATCCCGACGCTGCTGAAGATGGTCGCGAGCGGCCGCATCCCCGCGGAGAAGATGGGCACGCACACGTTCACCTTCGACCAGCTCGACCAGGCCTACGACGTGTTCGGCAACGCCGCCGACCACCAGGCGCTGAAGGTGATCATCCAGCCGGCGTAGGCGGATCGGCCGGCTTCGGGTGCGCGGTGACCACCAGGCGGTGCGTCCGCGCACCCGGAGCCGATTCGTCGTGATAACGCGAGACGAGCCCCGCCACGAGCGTGGTCAGCTCGTCGGTGAACGCCGCCCGCTCGCGCGCCGAGCGGAACGCGATTTCCGTGTCCAGCGCCAAAGTCGGCAGCGGTTTGCCGGCGCGCGCGGCGCGGCGCACGAGCCCCGCGACCTCGCGCACGGTCCGGCCCGCGACGGCCAGCAGGTAGGCCGAGGAGAGCCGGTCGGGTTCCATCGCCGACGTGCCGGCGTCGCCGAGCGCGGCGGGGGAGACCTGGTACGACGCGGCCGTGGCGGCGAAGAGGCGTTCGGTCAGCCCGCCCCACTGCCGCTCGCCCGCGGGCTCGATGAGGCCGTGGGACTCCAGTGCGCGCAGGTGGTAGTTCACCTTCTGGCGTGTGAGCCCGACGCGCGTGGCGAGCGAGGCCGCCGACGCGGGTTCGGCCAGCGCCGCCAGCAGGCGTGCGCGGACCGGGTCCAGCGCGGCCGCCGCCGCGGCCGGGTCCTCGATCACCTCGACGTCCTGCATGCGCCGAGCCAAGCATTGACAAACAAAGCTGTCAAGAGTCGCGAATCCGGCTCTTGTCTGTTTTCGCCCGTGCTCGTACAGTGATCACCCAGGTTCGACGCAGTGGTCTGGACCTTTCCCACTACCGCCGCCCTGAGTTGTACGGAGGTTGGC
Organism: Amycolatopsis sp. NPDC047767; assembly: GCF_040704195.1. NCBI lineage: Bacteria > Bacillati > Actinomycetota > Actinomycetes > Pseudonocardiales > Pseudonocardiaceae > Amycolatopsis > Amycolatopsis sp. NPDC047767. Next base: position 6,790 of record NZ_JBEYSJ010000033.1, on the reverse strand, counting down.
AAGTGCGAGGAAGACTACGCCTCGGTGGGGTGCTCGCGGGGGTCGTGTGCGGGCTCGCGGTGGTGGCTCCGGTGGCCAGTGCGCAGGTCGGCACCGGTCCGTGGAACTCGTGGTCGCCCGGGTTCTCCGAGTAGGAGCGCGGGTGCGGGCAGATCAACGGGCTCACGTTCCAGCTCACCTGCTCCACGGGCAGCGGCGACCAGCGCGCCGAGCGCCGCTACGACACCTACACCGGCGGCACGCACCAGTTCGAGGGTTCCTTCAAGGTCACCAGCATGAGCGGCACGCGCATCAGCGTGAAGCAGACCTTCCGCGACGGGTCGAACGCCGGCCCGTACTTCCTGCTGGCGGTGGAAAAGGGCGGCCGGATATACGCGGTGGAGGGCGGTCAGACGCTCGCCGGCGGCGCCACCGTGGGCACGTCCGTGCGGGTCAACACCATCAACCAGGTGGGCAGCACGCACAAGGTGTACATCAACGGCTCGCTCAAGCAGACGATCGACAGCCCGAGTGGTAGTTATTACGACAAATTCGGTTCGTATCGCACCAGCAGCGGTGCGGGACCGATCACCGTGCAGTGGAGCGGTGTGAAGTTCTGGACGAAGTGAGTTCGGCGCGGCGTCCTCGGCCTCAGCGAGCCGGGGGCGCCGCCCACTCGTCCGGCGAGTCCCACGCCGTCAGCCGCAGGGAACTGGTGAACCGGCGGTGCTCGCCGGTCACGGGGTCGTCGAACTCGAGCACTTTGGCCAGCAGCTGCAACGGTTTCGTGAAGTCGTCGAGCGGCTTTTCCGTCAGCACGGGGTAGAAGTCGTCACCGAGGATCGGGATGCCGAGGCCCGCCAGGTGCACCCGCAGCTGGTGCGTGCGGCCGGTGGCGGGCAGCAGGCGGTAGCGGCCGAGCCCGTCGCGGTGTTCGAGAAGTTCCACGCGGGTTTCGGCGTTCACCGGCCCCTCGATCTCCTGCGCCGCAAGCACTCCGCGTTCCTTGACGATGTGGCTGCGGACCGTGCGCGGCAGCTCCAGCGTGGGATCGTACGGTGCGATCGCTTCGTATTCTTTCCGCACGCGTCGGTCGCGGAACATCGTTTGGTACTTTCCGCGCACTTCCGGTGTGATCACGAACATCACCAGCCCCGCGGTCACGCGGTCGAGCCGGTGCGCGGGCGACAACGCCGGCAGATCCAGGTCGCGCCGCAGCCGCACCAGCGCGGTTTCGAGGATGTGCTTGCCGCGGGGGATCGTGGCGAGGAAGTGGGGTTTGTCGACCACCAGCAGGTGTTCGTCGCGGTACACCACGGTGATGTCGAACGGCACCGGCACCTCGTCGGGCAGGTCGCGGTGGAACCAGATGAACGAGCCGGGCACGAACGCCGCGTCGACCCCGAGCGGCCCGTCGAGGCCGAAGATGCGTTCCTCGCGCAGCATCTGCTCGATCCGCACCGGGTCCAGCCGCGGCAGCCGCTCCACGAGGTGCTCCAGCAACGTGGCCCACGGGCCTTCGTCGGGCATCCTCAGCCGCGCCGGGTCGAGCCCGTGGCGCGGCGGCAGCGGGCCGCGAAGCTTGCGTCTCATCGGACGCCGACTCTAGTCGTGCTCCGGTCGTGGGCCCGCGGCACCGCTGCCGGGAGCGGTCACTCGCCCGTGTTCTGGCGGTAGATCGCGATGTAGCGCGCCTTCGCCTCGGCGTCGGCGGCTTCGGCGGCCTCGCGGCGGATGCGCTTGCCCGTGCCGGGAGGGAAGCCGTTGCGCGTGAGGCGGTGCTCGATGCTCTCCTCCATGTACACCGACGAGTAGAAGTACGCGACCAGCGCGGCCATGAGCACGATCGCGAGCCGCAGCGCCAGCGGGCCCGGCAGCAGCAGCCACACGAGGCACAGCGGGATGAGGCCCACGGAACTGCGCAGCACGTGCCGCGCCTTCCAGTGCTTCGACGTCGTGTCGTGCAGGATCCAGTCCCGGTAGCGTTCGGGCAGCCGCCCGCCCACTGCGTACCAGAACCAGCGGAAGACTCCTGGACGGTTCATCACGCCTCCTTGTCGGCTACCAGTAGAGTACACTAATCATTAGTGCGCTAATCGATGAGGTAGCCGAGGACACACCCGGAGCGGTTAGGGTGGCCCGGACCAGGAGGAGGACCCCGTGGCAGAGATCGACTTGGGCGACGACCCGCTGAAGCTCGACCGCCAGGTGTGCTTCGCGCTGTCGGTTGCCTCGCGCAGCGTCATCGCGGTCTACCGGCCCCTGCTGGAGCCGTACGGGCTGACACACCCGCAGTACCTCGTGATGCTCGCGCTGTGGGAGAAAGCCCCGAGGTCGGTGAAGGACCTCGGGGCCGCGCTGCGCCACGAACCCGCGACGCTGTCTCCGCTGCTGAAGCGCCTCGAAGCGATGGGTTACGTCACCCGTGGCCGCAAGGCCTCCGACGAGCGGCAGCTCACCGTCGAGCTCACGGAGAAGGGCCGCGCGCTGCGGGCCGAGGCCGAGAAGATCCCGTACCGCGTGGTCGAGACGCTCGGCATGGAGGTCTCCGAGCTGGAGGCCCTCCACGCCGCGTTGGGTCGCGTGATCGAAGCGACCGGCTGAGCGCTCAGTGCGGTGCCACGAGCACCGCGTCGATGCCGATTTCCAGGTAGCGCCCGACGATCGCGCGCGGCGCGCCCATGCCGAGCGGTGCCCGGTCGAGCGTCGCGCGGGCCTGGACGCGCACCGAGCCGCGGCCGGTGTCGGCGGGCGGTTCCACGGTGAGCGTGAGCGGGCACGTGGTGCCGCGCAGGCTCAGGAACCCTTGCGCCGTCCAGCCTTCCGGGCCGGTGCTGATGTCGCCGGACGCGAAGGTCATCGTCGGTTCCGCGGCGCAGTCGAGCCACTGGGCCTTCTGCAGGTCGCGGTCGCGGCGGCGGTTGCCCGTGTCGATCGCGGACAGGTCGAGCTCCGCGCGCAGGGCGGTCGGCGTGCCGGCGGTGTTCACGTGCACCGTCGCGGACCGCACGGGGATCGCGCCGTGCACGAGGTGGAAACCGAGCTTGCGCACGGTGAACGTGGCCGACGTCCGTCCGGTGTGGACGGTCCAGGTGCCGGGACGCAGACGGGTGGTGGTGGGGGTGCTCATCGGGTACCTCCGGTGGTGACGGATGCGGGCAGGGTGTGGTGGAAAACGCGGTGCAGGTCGATCCGCTCGGGACCGGTGAGCAGCGCCGGGTCCTCGCCCGGCAGCAGCTCGGTGTTCAGGACGGCTTTCTGGACGGCTTCGATCGCGGCGACGGATTCGGCGAACCCGAGCACGAGCCCCGCGCCGTCTTCGGCCCGCAGCACGAACACGGGGCCGATGCCCGGCACCTGCCGGGCGGCGGGCCAGATGCGCTCGCGGCCCGCGAAGTCCTCGGCGCGGACCTGCGCCTCGTCGCGCGGACCGGCGAACCGGCTGGCCTGGGCGTAGCGCGGCGAGCCGGGGGCGAACTCGGCGGAGACGACTTCGTAGACGTCGGTGTCGAGCCACGTGGTGCCGGGGCCGGTGTGCGCGGCGGCTTCGTTCGCCGACGCGGCGTCGGGCCAGAACGCGACGGCCGCGCCGAGTACGCCGGCGACCTGGCCGAGCACGCACCCGCCGAGGGGCGCCGGGCCGGGGTGCAGGTCCGCGGCGAGGGCCCGGCCCCAGTCGCCGCTCTCGTCGGCGGCGGCGCGCCGGAATTGGTGGACGGTGGCGTACATGCTGCTCCTTCGGCCTGGGATGGGAAGTTCGACGAGGTCCACCTTCGGCGGCGCGGGCGTTGCGGACATCAGTGCCAGTACGCAGACGGACCACTGAAACCGGGCGCATACTGGCCTGCGTGACAGGCTCCGTGCCGTTCGTCGGCCGGGCCGGGGTGCTCGCCGACCTGCGCGGCCGGTTCGCGGCCGGTGCGGCGGGCACGGGTGCCCTGGTGCTGCTCGGCGGGCCCGCCGGCATCGGCAAGACCACGCTCGCCGAGGCCGCCACCGAGGGCCTCGCCACCGTGTGGGGCCGCTGCGTGGACGATCCTGGGGCGCCACCGCTGTGGCCGTGGCGGCGCGTGCTCTCGGCCCTGCCCACGGCGGGCGCCGAGGTCGCCCGCGCCGTCGCCGACCTGGACGGACCCGCTGGTACGGACCTCGTCGCGGCGCGGTTCCGGCTCGTCGCCACGGCGGCCGACGCCCTCGTCGCCGCGGCCGAGCCCGGTGGTCTCGTGGTGGTGCTGGAGGACCTGCACTGGGCCGACGAGGCGTCGTTGCGGCTGCTGCGCCACCTCGCGGGGGAGCTGCGCCGCTCCCGGCTGGTCGTGCTCGCGACCTACCGCGACACCGGCCCCACGCTCGACGAGACGTTGCCCGAACTCCTCGGCGGCCCCGCCACGCACGCCGTGACGGTCGCGCCGCTGGCCGAGCCGGATGTGCGCAGGTACCTCACCGAGGTGGCCGGCGCGGCCGTCGGCGACGCCGAGGTGCGCGACGCGCTGCGCCGCTCCGGCGGCAATCCCCTGTACCTGCGCGCGGTCGCGCGGTCGGCCGGGTCCGGCGGCGGACGCGCCGAGCTGCGCCACCTCGTGCGGACGTCGGTGGCCGGGCTCGCGCCGGAGGTCCGGGAGCTGGTCGCGGTGGCGGCGGTGCTGGGGGAGGAGGTGGACTGCGGCGTGGTCGCCGACGTCGCGGGCCGGCCGGTCGCCGAGGTCGTGCCGCTGCTGGACGACGTCGTGCGCGCCGGGGTGCTCGTGCCCGTCGCGGCCGGGCGGCGCCGGTTCGCCCACGCCGTGGTGCGCGACGGCGTCTACGAGGACCTCGACCAGGGCGTTCGCGAGGCCCTGCACGCCCAGGCGGCGCGGGCGCTGACGCCGCGAGCCGAAGCCGATCCCGCCCACGCCGGGGTGGTCGCGGTGCACTGGCTGCGGTCGGCCGCCGACCCGGTGACTCTGGGCCGCGCCGCAGACTGGGCCGTGGTCGCCGCGCGCGAGGCGACGCGCGCGCTGGCTTTCGCCGAGGCGGCAAGGTTTCTGACCTTCGCCGTGGATGCGCGACGGCGAGCGGGCCGGACCGACGGGTTCGCCGAGCTGCTCGTCGACCTCGCCACTGCGGAGTATCGCTCGGGCCGCTTCGGCCCGGCCCTCGACCACGCGGAGCAGGCGGCCGAGCGCGCGGAAACTCCGGAGACGTTCGCCGCCGCGGCCCTCGTCGTGCGGGACCTCTCGGCGCCGGAACTGTTGCCGCGGCTGGGAAAACTCGCCGACACGGCCCTCGGCGCACAACTGCCCGACGCCCTTCGCGCCCGGCTGCTCGCGCAAGCCGCGTCGGTCGCCGCCGACGTCGGGCACACCGACGAGGCCCGCAGGCTGGCCGACGAAGCGCTCGCGCTCGCCGAACGCGGTACCGACGACGAGGCGCTGCTCGACGCCGTGCGCGCGCGGTTCAAGGTCCTCCCGATCGAGCTGCCGCTCGACGCCCGGCTGCGGCTCGGCTCCCTGGCCGTGCGCTTCGGGGACCGGCAGCCGCTTTCCGCGCTGTGGGGCCACAAGTGGCGCATCGACGCCGCGCTCGAGACCGGGGCGATGGCCGTCGTCGACCACGAGATCACGGCCGTTACGGCGCTCGCGGCGACGACCCGGCTGCCCTTGGTCCGCTGGCACGACCTGCGGCTGCGCACGTCGCTGCTCGCGTTCCGCGGCGCGTTCGCCGAGGCGCGTGAGCTGAACCGGCAGGCCAGGGAACTGGCCCAGGCCGAGCTGGCGGACGATCGCTCGGCGCTCGGCATGTCGTCCGCGTTCAGCCTGCAGCTCGCGCTCGTGACCGGTGACATCTCCGAGATCGACGAGCACTACGACGACGTGCTCGCCACCGTGCCGACCCTGCCCATCGCGGTGGTGTCGCGGCCGCTTGTGCACGTCGTCCTCGGCGAGCGCGAGGCGGCGCTCGCGGGGTACGAGGCCGTGCGCCACCTCGCGCGCCAGGACGGCTTCGACCTGCGGTCCAGCGGAGTGGGGCCCAACCTGGTGGTGCTGGTGGAGGCGTTCGGCGACGTCGAGACGGCTCGCTTCCTCGAGCCCGTGCTGCGGGCCGACGAGCACGTGCTCTCATCCGGCGCGGGCGTGTACTGCAGCGACTGCGGCACGAGCTGGGCGGCCCGTCTCGCCGTGGTGCTCGGCCGGCCCGAGGAAGCCGCGCGGCTGTTCGAGACCACGATCGCCGCGAACGTCCGGGTCGGCGCCCGCCCCTTCGTCGCGCAGAACCGCCTGCGGCTGGCCACGGTGCTCGCCACCCTCGGCGAGACCGGCAAGGCTCGCTCCCTGGCGCGCCAGGCCCTCGACGAAGCGCGCCGGCTCGTGATGCCGGGCCCGGTGGTCACGGCCCAGGCACTGCTGGCCCGGTTGAGCACGACCGGCCCGCTGACTCCGCGCGAACGCGAGATCGCCGGCCTCGTCGCCGACGGCCTGGCGAACCGCGCGATCGCCGAGCAGCTCGTGCTGTCGGAACGCACGGTGGAAAGCCACGTCCGCAGCATCCTGGCCAAACTCGCCCTGGCCAACCGCACCGAGATCGCCGCCTGGACCCACCGCGGCGGTGGATAACCAACCACCCCGCCACTTCGGCCGCCCTTGCCGGCTTACCCCTTACCGCCCAACCTTGCCCACTTATTCTTGCCCGCTCACTCCCTGCCCACCCACGACCAACTGCACATTCCCACCCAACCCCACCCTGCCGAGGCGACCCACCGCGAGATCGCGCCGGCTTCCGGATGGGGCGGTGCGATCGGCCCCCGGCCGATCCGACCGCCCCATCCGGAAGC
>NZ_JBEYSJ010000032.1:0-104818 GCF_040704195.1 Amycolatopsis sp. NPDC047767 | reverse complement strand
GGAACGCGTCGGCGGCGTAGCGGTCCGAGCACGAGGGGCACACCGACTCCCGGCGGTCGCGCGTGGTCCAGACCGCCCCGGCGTCACCCCTTCGTCAGCCGCGCTTCGAGCCCGATGCCGTCGGTGGTGATGCGGCAGGAACCGAAGCGACTCTCGCGCGCCAGCGTCTCGAACTGCTCCGGCGTGTACGCGCGCTTGCGCAGCTGCCCGAGTGTCCACTTTGTCGTGAGCGCACCCACGGGCCCCAGGTTCATCCCAGCCACCTCGGCGGCAATGTCCTCCGAGGTGGCCGTCTTGCGCAGGTCCTGCACCAGCGCCACCCCGCCCGGCCGCAGCACGCGCCACATCTCGTCGAGCGCGTCGACCGGGTCGGCGAAGTTCTTGAACGCCGCCTGCGTGATCAGGAAATCGAACGACTCCGCCGCGAACGGCATCGCCGCGACGTCGCCGTGCACGAACTCCGCCGCGACCCCCTGCTCACGCGCGTACTGGCTCGCCAGGGACACGAACGTGCGGCTCACGTCCAGCCCCGTGACCGCGAAGCCGAGCCGCGCCACCTCGACCGCGTGGAAGCCGGGCCCGGGCGCCACCTCCAGAACGTCGGCGCCACCGGGCAGCTGCTTGGCCAGCTCCGCCGCCGACGAGCGGTAGAACGCCAGCTGCGGCGCCGTTCCGCGACCGCGCGCGTACGCCCGCGCGACCGGTCCTTCCATCTCCGGCACGAGCTTGGTCCGGTGCCGTTTGACCTCGGTGTTCGTCATGATCGCACTCCAGTTCGGTGAGTCGGCCGAACCGCTCCGGGGAGTGCGGGCCCGTATCCTGTGATCGCAGCCTGAGGATCGGGTCCGCTGCCGCGGAATCGGTTCGAGGGTTTCCCCGGTCCCGGTGGCGGTGTGCCAGCACTGCCTCCGGGGCCGGCTTTCTACTCCTGGCCGCCTTCGACGAAAGCGGTCAAGTCTTCCGGCAGTTCGCCGGTCTCGCGGTAGTGCCGCCACTCGGCGACGCCCGGCAGCGCACTCGTGGCCAGGTCGTCACGCAGTCCGCGCACCCAGTCGATCTCGGCGCGCAGCAGCACCAGCTCGTATTCGCCTTCGACGAGGAACAGCCGCGGCACCTCGGCGCGCAACGCGTCGAGCGCCGCCACCCGCTCGGCGAGGCGCTTTTCCAGCGCGGTGAGCCGTTTCGTCAGCAGGTCCGCCACCTCGTCCGGGCCGAGCGAAGCCATGATCGACAGCCCGGCCTGGAACTTCGTCGGTTCGAGGTCCGGCTCGCCGAGCAGCTCGGCCACCCAGTCCTCCAGCTCGGCGCGGCCGGCGTCGGTGAGGCGGTAGATCGTGCGCTCGGGCCGCGCGCCGTCGCGGACGCTCTCCACGGTGGCGACGAAGCCGTGCTTCTCCAGGTTGCCGACGACCGTGTAGAGCGAGCCCCACTTGATCTTCATGTCGGCGTCCTTGCCGCGTTCGCGCAGCACGGAGGCCATTTCGTAGGGGTGCATCGGCCGCTCGACCAGGGCCGACAGCACGGCCAGCCCCAGCATGTTCCCGACCTTGCGCCGCTTCACGGTCACCACTTCCTCGTCTACGAGTATTCGCAGACGAGTATAGGCGCAGCCGGCCGGTGATCGCCAGGGTTCAGCGGTGGATCAGCAGCACCGAGGACTGATCGGGCGGCAGGGGGACGGCGCGCTGCAGCAGCCAAGACCCGTCTTTGCCGGCACGGACGGTGCCCAGGGCGACCACGGCAGCCGAGCGGCCGAACCCGGTCAGCACGATCCGATCGCCTTCGTGCAGCGCGCCCGCACCGGCCGGGATGACGGTCGTCGGGCCACCGGTGCCGATCACCGTCACGGACTCGCCGGACGCCGCCACCGTGCGCAGACCCCAGGGTCCCGACAGCTCGTCCGGGTTCGACTTCAAGAGCGCGAAGTCGTCGAGCCCGGTGGTGACCACGCCGACGAACCCGGCCTGCGTCGCGACCACGTCGCCGGGCTTCGCATCGACACCGGAGATGCCGAACTGTGCCGCGGCCCCTGCGCGCACGACGGTCCCCGTCGAGACCGCCGGGTCGTGCGCCGAGCTGGTCAGCGTGCCGAAGACGGGGTGCTGCGGGTTTCCGGTGGCCAACGAGGTGTTCCACGCGGCCGCGGTGGGTGGGAGCTTCGCGGTCGCGAGGCCGTCGGCCACCTGGGTCTCGCCGGAGGTGAACCTCGCCGTGTCCACTTGCGGAGCCGTCACCGCGACGCCCGTGGCCGGGCCGCCGTCCGGCGCCGAAGCGACAAAGCCGTACGCCGGAGCCGTGAGCTGTGCCGAAGGGACGGTCAGCTGCGCCTGAACCCGCAGCTCAGGCCCGGTGAGGAACGCCAGCCGGACGCCACCGTCGCGCTCCTGGCGGCGGAGCACGACGATCGGGCCCACCTCCGGCCGGCTGCCCGCAAACACCACCTGCGCCGCCGGCCCACCCCAGCCCCACCGCGCGCGCTCGATCACGGCCACGTTCCCGGCCAGCGACCCCCGCGCGGGCCACTGCGTCACCGGCACGGCCTGGACCTGCGACGACGTGGTCTGCGTGGTGACGACCGTCGCCGCACCCAGCGCGAGCACCACCGCAGCGGCCGCGGCCCCGACCAGCGCCCGCTGCCTGCGTCGGGCCCGCGTCCCGAGCACCCGCCGTGCCATCCGAGCCGCGTCCCCCGGCTCCGGCGGAGCCAGCGTGGTCTCGCCGAGCTCCCGGCGAACGGTGTCGGTGAATTCCTGCTGCCTCAACGCGGTCCCCTCCCGCTCGCCGCCGGACTCGGCTCGTGCGTGGCCTCCCACAGCTCCCGCAGCCGGGCCAGCCCGCGCGCCGTCGACGACTTCACCGTCCCGACGGCGCAACCCAGCAGCCGAGCGGTCTCCGCCTCGCCGAGGTCCAGGTAGAACCGCGCCGCCAGCACCGCCCGCATCCGCGGCGGCAGCTGCCACAGCAGCGCGACCATCTCCGACCGGCCCGCCGACACCGCGAACGCGTCTCCCCCGGCCTCGACGTCCGCGCCGGCGATCGGCATCAGCCGCTCCCGCCGGCGACGGTCGCGGCGAGCGAGGAAAACGCGGAACAGCGCCTGCCGGGCATAGGCGCGCTCGTGCTCGATGTCCGCGCGGCCGACGTGCTTGACCAGCCGCAGCAGCGCGTCGTGCACCACGTCCTCGGCCTCGCCGCGGTCGCCGGTCAGCACGAGCGCGTAGCGGAACAGCTCGTCGTAGTGCTGCTCGACGAAGACCTCGAACCCGCGCACGCCCACCGCCCTCCGCTACCTGACGCCCCCTTGGATCACGGAGGACACCGGAAAGTTGCCTGGGCGGCCGAACTCGGGCCGGCGAGTCACTCGGCGGGCTGCCACACCCAGTTCTGCCGCTCGTAGGCCACCTGGAAGCCCAGTTCGAGCATGTTGTGCAGCGACGAGTTGTGCTCACCCTCGGCCTCGGCGCCGGTTTCGGCGACGAGCAGGCTGCAGCCCAGCTCGGCCGCAAGCCGGGCGCGGGCGGCGAGGAGCTCCGTCTGCCCGCCGCGGTTGCGGGCGTGCTCGGCGACCGCGCCGCCGAACATCTGGCCGATCTCGCCCTGCCGGTACATCATCGCGGTGCCGACCAGCTCGTCCTCGAGCCACACGGCGAACGGGTGGCAGTTCGGCTCGGCAGCCGACGCGGCGAACATCTCCGCGAAGTGCTCTTCGGGCATGCCGAAGACGCTCAGCATCAACGCCGCCCACCGGTACAGGTCACCGCGTTCGACCGGCGCGATCCGGATGCCGTCGGCCGGCCTGCGCTCGTCGTCGTCGGCACGGGCCACGACCTCGTCGACGGGGGCGACGAGCTTGGCCCACGACGACGTGGTCGTCAGCCCCTCGCGCGCGCAGATCTCGGCCCAGTCGTCCGGAATCACCGACGGCGCAAGCTGCAACGTGGCGCGACGCGTGCCTGCCGCGCGGTAGAACGCGCACACCTCGGCGATCAGCTCCGCGGTGACGGGCTCCTCGCGGCCGAAGCCGAGCGCCTTGCTCCAGTAGTCCGTCGGGTCGTTGCGCACCGCCAGCACCACCGCACCGCCGAGGCGGGTGGCCGTCATGCCGAGCGCGGAACGCACCGTCTCGGGACCGCCGGTCTCGAGCTGGAACAGCGCTTCCGCCTCGGAATCCTCGATCGCCAGCGGCGGGTCGACCTTGATCACCAGGTCACCCTACTGCGCGCCGGACCCCGGATCAGATGTCGAGCATGAAAGGCACCTCGACTTGTGCCCGATCGGACATCCACTCGCGCAACGCCTTGGTGGCCAGCACGTCGTCCTCGTTGTACTGCAGGAGACGCTCGCGCTGGGTGTCGTCGGGGGTTTCGCCGTCCATGCCCACGGCGTCGCGGTACCAGCGCATCGACGCTTCGCCGCCGGCCTCTGCGTCGCGCCACTGGAAGCCCGCGACGGGGGCGATCACCTTGAGGCCCTTGCCGCGCGAGCACAGGAACTGGTCGGTGACGCTACGGAAGAGATCCACCCACTCGTCGGAGTCCACAAAGGACTGCACGTCCTTCTTCGCCGGGATCCCCGGGTGGTCGCCGAAGCGCTCGACGGAGCCGAACAGCCAGCGGTTCTCCGCCAGCGCGTTGTAGCAGTAGGCGCGGAACGTGAGCCCGGCCGCCAGCGTGCGGTCGCGCACGTCGGTGAACCACGCCCAGAACTCCGCGAACGAACGCGCTTCGTCCGTGGTCGGTAAGGGCTCCCAGGTGGCGAAGGCGCGGTAGCCCCGCTCGACGCCGATGTCGGCACCCGAGAGCAGCGTGCCCCACAGGTACGCGCCGGCGTCGCCGAAGCTCTCCATGTCGACGTCGACCTCGACGTCGCCGCGCGGCACCTCGACCAGCGGCGTGCGGCGCACCACCGTGAGGTCGGCCAGCCACGCGCGCGCGAGCATGATCGCGTCGGCGAACGTGCCGCCGGTCCAGTTCATCGGCGGCGCCTCGGCGGCCGGATCGAGCGCGGCCAGTTTGTCCACAGTCGACACGCCGGCGCGGCGCAGCTCGCCGGCGTCCTCGCCGCGCACCACGAGGCTGACGTCGCGGGTCTCGGTGAGCTGCGCCTCGCACGTGGGCCAGAACGGGCAGCGCCGGCACTCCAGCACGCGCGAGGGTTGAGCCAGCGGTTCGCCTTCGGTCGCGGCCGCGGTGGCGACGGCGAGCCGGTCGGCGAAGCGCGCGTCGTACTCCGCCAGCGCGCTGCGGCCGCCGGGCCAGGTGCCGGCGGTGAGGTCGTGCCAGACCACCACGTCGGCGTCGAGCCCGATGACCCCGCCGACGGCGCGGCCGGTCTCGGCGCGCCCGTACGTCTGCAGCATCCGCCGCAGGTGCGCGAGCCGAAGCTGGTCGCGCGGCTGCGAACGGACCTTGCGCGTCTCGTCCGGCGTGCGGTGCGCCGGGTCGAGGTCGGTCAGCCCGGTGGTCGGCGCACCCTGGCCGCGGTCGGTGATGCGGTGGCGCACCACGAGCACCGGCACGTACCCGGTCGCGGTGCGCACGAGCAGGTCGACGCCGCCGCGCCGGTGCCCGACCGGGTCGGCCCGCAGCAGCGGACCCCAGATGAACCGCGCGCCCTCGGCGAAGGCCTCCTCCGTGAGCCGCACGCGGTCGGCCGCGGGCAGGTCACGCGGGATGCGCACCCAGGTCGCGCCGGCCGCCTGATGGTCCCCGGCATCAGAGCCGTCGACGTCGGTGGTCGCGTCGATGAGGCGCTGCAGGATCGCCTCGCGGTGCGCCGTCGCGTCGGCGATCCGCTGCTGCGCCGTCGGATCCGGCGGCGGCAGCGGGACGTCGCGCATCGCGGGGTCGTGCTCCAGATGCACACGACGACGGCAGCGACTGACCGCTCCGGCGTCGAGCAGCACCTCGTTACCCATGACGATCACCTTATCCGCCCCCACCGACAGAACTGCCTTTCCGTGCTGCGAGCCGACATGCCCGGCCCTGCTCGGACCAGTAAGTTCGACCCCGACGAGTAGCAGGAGGTGGGCCATGGCGCGCAAGGCCAAGCAGGACGCGGGTGAAGCTCGGATCACCCCGAAGAAGGCGAAGAACGCGATCGCGGTGGCCAAGGTGCTCGGCCCGGCCGTGATCCCGGTCGTCGCGCCGTACGCGGTGCGCGCGGCGGGCGCGGCCCGGGAGATGTACGACCGCTACCAGGCGCGCAAGCTCGGCGTCGCCGTCGACCAGCTCGGCGAGTTCTCCGGCCGCGGTGCCGCGCTGCACGCGCGGATCGCCGGTCTCGTGCAGGGGCTGGGCGAGCTCAGGAAGTCGAGCAAGGCCACCGACGCCGACGCGAAGTTCGCGACCGACACCCAGGGCACCCTCGAACAGCTGTCGGCCACGGTCCGCGCGGCCGAGCGGATGCCCGCCGCCCGGCGCAAGGCCGCGCACCGCGCGGTCGCGAGCGAGCTCGACTCCCTGGAGGAACAGCTGCTGCACCGGCTCGGCGTCTGAGCGCGAGCCGGGCCGCTCACCCGAAGTGGTGAACGGCCCGGCTTCGGCCGTTTCGACAAGCAGACTCAAGACGGCAGCGGAATCCACTTGTGCGACCACGCGACCACGGCGTCGAGGACCGGTTCCAGGTCCTGGCTCTTCGCCGTGAGGTGGTACTCGACCTGCAGCGGCGTGGCGGTGAGGACGCGCTTCTCCAGCAGGCCGTCCTCCTCCAGCTTCCGCAGCCGCTGCGTCAGCATCGTGTCGCTGATGCCGGGCACCGCGGCCTTGATCAGGGCGTAGCGGTGGTGACCGGTGAAGACCGCCCGCAGGATCGCGCCCGTCCAGCGCGTGCCGATCAGCTCGATCGCCGCGTGGAAGCGCGTGCACACGCGGTGGGCTTCCTCCGCCTGCCGGTCCACGGCCATTCCCTCAGTCGCCCGAGCGAAGCGGCGCCAGCGACGCGGTGACCCGCACCAGCTCGTCGAACATGGCCTTGGCCGAGGTCTTCACGATCTCGTTGGGCACGAACTCGCCCTCGTCGCTGATGAACTGCTGCACGAACGGCACCGACACCGCGTCGAAGACCGGGGTCATGCGCAGCGTCGTCACGACCTGCTTGATCTGCTGCACCGCGCGCGTGCCGGCTGCGACGCCGCCGTAGCTGACCAGGCCGACGGCCTTGTACTTCCACTCGTTGTGCAGGTAGTCGATGGCGTTCTTCAGCTCGGCGTTGTAGCCGTAGTTGTACTCCGGCATCACGAAGACGAACGCGTCCGCTTCGGACACCTTGGCGCTCCAGTCCTTCGTGTGCTGGTGCTCGTACTGACCGAGGCGCGGGTGCTTCGGTTCGTTGAAGAACGGCAGGTTGACCACGGCGAGGTCCACGAGCTCGACGTCGAAGCCGCCGTGCTCGATCGCCGCGGCCTCCGTCCACTTCGCCACCGGCAGGCCCACGCGGCCCGGTCGCGTGCTCGCCAGGATGATCTCAAGCTTCGGCAACGCCGTCGCCTCCTCCCGGCCCGGCAGAACGCGGGCCGCTCGACTAAGGAATCCTGAGCAACTTAGCATTCCTTAGTGAACGACCCGCGTCCGACCGGTTACTTGATGAACCCCTTGTCGAGCATCCACTGGTGCGCGACCACGCCGGCGTCCTTGCCGTCGACGTCGACCTGCTTGCACAGCTGCACCATCTGCTCGTTGTCGATCGCCGCGGTCACCTTCTCGAGCGGGCCCCGCAGCGCGGGGTGCTGGTTCAGGAAGTCCGTGCGCATCGTCACCGCGGCGTTGTACTGCGGGAACGCCTTCTTGTCGTCCTCCAGCACGCGCAGGTTGAGCCCCGAGATCCGGCCGTCGGTGGTGAACACCTCGCCGACCGGGCACGTGCCGTTGGCCACGGCGGAGTAGATCGTGCCGATGCCGAAGTTCTCGATCTTCGGGTTCTGGAAGCCGTACGCCTTGACCGCCGCCGGGAAGCCGTCCTGGCGGCTGGTGAACTCCGTCTCCAGGCAGAACCGCGCCTGGTCAGGCTTCTGCTTGAGGAAGTTCGCCAGGTCGGTGGTGGTCTTGAGGTTGTTCTGCTTGGCGTACGCCTCCGTCGTGGCGAACGCGTACTGGTCGTTGAGCGGCGAGTACTTGAGCCAGGTGATGCCGTTCTTCTCGGCGTCGGCCTTCGCGGTCGCGTCGTACTGCGCCTGCTCGCCGCCCGGCACCGGCAGCTCGTTGCCCTGGTAGTTGATCCAGCCGGTGCCGGTGTACTCCCACGTGACGTCGGTCTGGCCGTTGAGCAGCGCCTGGCGCGACGAGTTGGACCCCTTGATGTCGGTGAGGTCCACGACGTCGGCGCCGGCGGCGCTCAGCGCCATCTCGGCCATGTAGCCCAGGATGATGTTCTCGGTGAAGTCCTTCGACCCCACCACCACCCGCACGCCCTGCACGCCGGGGGTCGGCTGGATGGAACCGGGCTGGATCGCGTACGGCACGGACGTGTTGAGGTCGAGCCCGCACGCCGAGAGCGTCCCGGCGAGCAGCGCCGCCCCCGCGAGGACGCCCGCCTTCTTGAGGACGTTCATCAGCGCAGCCCCTTCGGTCCGAAGAACTGTTCCGCCACCGCGCCCAGCCAGTCGACCAGCAGCGCCAGCGCGACGGCCAGCACGGAGCCGGTGATCAGCACCTTCGTGAGGTTGAGCTTGTAGCCGGTGTCGATCAGCAGCCCGAACCCGCCGGCGTTGACGAACATCCCGAACGTCGCGGTCCCCACGGCCAGCACGAGCGACGTGCGCAGACCGGCCAGGATCAGCGGGATCGCCAGCGGGAACTCCACGCGCCACAGCACGGCCGACGAGGACATCCCGATGCCGCGCCCTGCGTCGATCAGCGCCGGGTCCACCTGCTGCAGGCCCACCATCGTGTTCCGCAGCACCGGCAGCAGCGAGTAGAACGCCAGCGGCAGCGCCGCGACCCACAGCCCGCCGACGGCGCCGGTGACGATGAACCACAGCACCAGCACACCCAGCGCGGGCGCGGCCTGGCCGATGTTGGCGACCGCGAGGAAAACGGGCGCGAGGAACCGCGCCCACCGCCGCGTGACCATGACTCCGAGCGGCACGGCCACGAGCACCACGAGCACCACCACGACCAGCGTCATCGCGACGTGGTCGCGCAGCGCGGTGAGCAGCGAAGTGGCATTGAGCGTGGTCGCCTCGGTGGCGGTGACGCCGGTGCCGAACACCCAGCCGAGCGTGACCGCGACCAGCACGACCACGGCGATGGGCTGCGCGAACAGGCGGAAGCGCTCCGCGCCGCGGGAGCCGGATTCGGTGGAGAAGCCCGCTTCGACGACTGCTGTCACTGCGTCACACCCCCGACCGTCTCGTGATCGTCGGCGTGCTCGTCGCGCAGCTGCTGGATCGTGTTGATCACGGTGTCCAGCTCGATCGTGCCGGCGAACTCGCCGCGCGCGCCGGTGACCGGCACCGAACCACCCTCGGCGAGCATGGCCTCCAGGGCGTCCTGCAGCGTCGACTGCAGGCTCACGATGTCGCGCAACGGCTTGCCCGCGTCGGCGAGCGAGGTCGCCGCGGTGAGCTGGCGCCGGTGCACCCAGCGCGTGGGACGGCGGCGCCGGTCGAGGACGAGCACGAAGTGCTTGCGCTGGTCGTCGAGCTTGCGCGCGATGTCGGCCGGGTCTTCGTCCTCGGCCGCGGTGAGCGCGTCCTGCTTCAGCTCGACGTCGCGTACGCGCAGCAGGGTCAGCTGCTTGAGCGAAGCGCCGGCGCCGACGAAGCCGGCGACGGTGTCGTCGGCCGGGTTGGCGAGGATCGCGTCCGGGGTGTCGTACTGCAGGATCTTCGACTCGTTGCCGAGGACCGCGATCTTGTCGCCGAGCTTCACGGCCTCGTCGAAGTCGTGCGTGACGAACACGATCGTCTTCTTGAGTTCGGTCTGCAGCCGCAAGAGCTCGTCCTGCAGATTGCCGCGCGTGATGGGGTCCACGGCGCCGAACGGCTCGTCCATCCAGCACCGGCGGGTCGGCCGCGAGCGCGCGGGCCACGCCGACGCGCTGCTGCTGGCCACCGGAGAGCTGGCGCGGGAAGCGGTCGCGGAAGTCGGCCGGGTCAAGGCCGACCAGGTCCATCATCTCCTCGACGCGCGAGGAGACCCGCTTCTTGTCCCAGCCGAGCAGCCCCGGCACCACGCCGATGTTCTGCGCCACGGTGAAGTGCGGGAACAGCCCGGCCTGCTGGATCGCGTAGCCGATGCGGCGGCGCAGGGTGTCGACGTCGAGCTTCAGCGCGTCCTCGCCGCCGATCGTGATGCGCCCGGAGGTGGGCTCGATCAGCCGGTTGATCATCCGCATCGTGGTCGTCTTGCCACAGCCGGACGGGCCGACCAGGACGACGATCTTGCCGGCGGGCACGACCATCGAGAAGTCGTCGACGGCGGGCGCGCGCGTGCCCGGGTAACGCTTGGTGACGTGTTCCAGTTCGATTTCGGCGCCGGAGACATGGTCGTCGGCAGCGTGGTCTTCGAAAGCGTGCTCAGCCACGGAGCCCCCTCGGTACGGTCAATCGCTTGATCAGGACGTAGATGGCGTCGAGCACGAGCGCGAGGATCACGACGCCGACGGTGCCCGTGAGGGCCTGGTTGAGCGAGTTGGCGCTGCCCGCGTTGGTGAGGCCCGAGAAGACCTCGGATCCGAGGCCGGGGCCCTTCGCGTAGGCCGCGATCACCGCGATGCCCATCAGCATCTGCGTCGCGACGCGCATGCCGGTGAGGATCGCGGGCCACGCCAGCCGCAGCTCGACGCGGGTGAGCACGGAGAACCGGCCCATCCCGATGCCGCGCGCGGCATCCGTCACCGCTGGGTCGACGCCCGCGAGGCCGACGATCGTGTTCCGCACGATCGGGAGCAGGCCGTAGAGCACCAGCGCGATGACCGCGGTGGTGGAGCCGAGCCCCGAGAGCGGGATCAGCAGCCCGAGGAGGGCGAAGGAGGGAACGGTCAGGATCGTGCTGGCCAGCGCCGTGGCGACAGCCGAGCCGATGGGACTGCGGTACACCGCGATGCCGATCGCCACACCCAGTACGGCGGCGAGGATCGTGCACTGCACGACCATGCTCGTGTGCAGGTACGCCTGCAGCCACAACCGGTCCCACCGGTCCGAGATGTACTCGAAGAGGTTCATGCGTATTCGTTCTCCTGCCGCTAGTGAGGAGCCCCAGACGTCACCCGTTCGGAGTAGCTCATCAACCGGGAGGGTGACTACCCAGAACGAACGCGGACCAAACCTCCTGTCTCACCGTTGGTCAGACCACCGTTTCGCATCCTGAGACGATCGGCAACCGAAGCGAGCGGCCTGGCCGGGCGGTCGTCGCCTGATCGCAACGCTGCGACCAGCATTTACTTGAACGTTCACCGAGACCGTGCTCACAGGCCGGGAGTGCTCGATCACCCGCCGGAGTGCCGATAAACTGCTGTCCGTGAGCACCCGGACCCGGCACCGCGGCGCGTTGGCCGCTGCGCGCGGCGGGCTGCTCGCGGCCAGTTCGGCGTCACTCGCGGTGACCGCCCACGGCGTCGCCGACGGCGGGCTGCCCGACCCGGCGCTCACGGTCCTGCTCACCGGTCTGCTCGGCTGGACGGGCACCGCGCTCGCGGGCAAGGCCCGCGGCCGCCTCGCGACCATCGCCGTGCTCGGTGCCGGCCAGCTGGTGATGCACCTGGTGCTGACGACGCTCGCGGGCCACGACGGCCACCCGGCCGCGGGCTGGGCGAGCGGCTGGACGATGACGGCTTCGCACGCCGTCGCCACGCTCATCACCGCCCTGCTGCTGGCTCGCGCCGACGCGCTGCTGCTGGCCGTGCTCCACGTGGTGCGAGCGGTCCTGCCGCTCCTCACACCGCCACTACCCGTGCCCGCCGGCGCGGCCGTGGCACTCCCGCCGCGACCCGTGCGGTCCGTGGCGATCCTCGACGTCGAGCTGCGGCGCGTCCGCGGCCGGCGCGGGCCTCCGGCATTGCCCTGAACCCGATTTCCCTTTTCCCTCACCGGTGGAACCCCCGAAGGCTCTCCACCGGATCACCCCCTGTTCAGGAGCAGTTGTGTCCCATCACGTCTTCAAGCGCGCCGGTGTGCTGGCCGCCACTGTCGGCATCACCGGCCTGCTCGGCGCCGGCATCGCGTCGGCCCACGTCACCGCCAACGTCTACGGCGCCCCGGCGACCCAGGGCGGGTACGGCGCGATCTTCTTCCGCGTTCCCAACGAGGACGCGAAGCTCGGCACCATCGGGCTCGAAGTGGACTTCAAGCCGGAGTACGGCATCGGCAGCGTGAGCACCAAGCCGATCCCGGGCTGGACCGCGCAGGTCACCAAGTCGACGCTCCCCCAGCCGGTGACCACCGCGTCGGGCACGAAGATCACCGAAGCCGTCACCAAGGTCGTCTGGACCGCCGACACCGGCACCAAGATCGGGCAGAACCAGTTCCAGGAGTTCGAGGTCAGCGCCGGCCCGCTGCCGGCGAACGTGGACCAGCTCGAGTTCCCCGCCATCCAGACCTACGAGGCCGGCAAGGTGGTGTCGTGGAACGAAACGGCGACCGCCGGCGGTGAGGAGCCGGAACACCCGGCGCCCACCATCAAGCTCGCCGCCAAGAGTGGCGGGGATGAACACGCCGGCATGACCGCGTCGACCACGAACGCCGAAACGCAGGCGGCCGCGGTCGATTCCTCCGACAGCACCGCCCGTTGGCTCGGCGGCGCCGGCCTCGTCGTCGGTGCGCTCGGGCTCGGCTTCGGCGTCGGAGCCATCACGCGCTCGCGGCGCACCGGAAACACCGAAGGAACCAAGTAAATGCGGAAAGCGCTCCTCGCGCTGGCAATCACCGGGGTGGCCCTGCTGGGCACGGCCACCCCGGCGCTGGCGCACAACGTGCTGATCAGTTCCGACCCGGCCGACGGCGCATCGCTGGCCACCGGTCCGGCGAAGGTCACGCTGACGTTCGACCAGTACGTGCAGAACGCCGACGTGAACCAGATCGCGGTGACCGGACCCGACGGGAACCAGTGGGCCGAAGGCCCGGTGACCGTGGAGAACAACGTGATCAGCGCACCGCTGCGGCCGCTCGGCCCGGCGGGCAAGTACACGGTCGGCTACCGGATCCTGTCGGCCGACGGGCACCCGGTGTCGGGCGAGATCCCGTTCACCCTCACCAAGGCGGGCTCGGGTACGCCGGCGAAGGTCGACGCGGCCAAGGCGTCCGGGGCACCGGCCGCCGGTACGTCGGCGACGTCCTCGACGTCCAGCTCGACCGGGATTCCCATCTGGGTCTGGATCGCGGGCGCGGTGGTGCTGCTCGCGATCGGGCTCACCGTCGCGCTGCGCACCGGGCGTGAGCCGAGCCAGGAGAAGACGAAGCAGTGACGAGAGCCGAGACCACCTCGACGGTCCGCTGGTCCACGCTGCTCTGCGTGGTCACGGCGGGCCTGCTGGGCGCGCTGATCGGCGTCGCGCTCACGGCGTCGGCACCCATCCCGGGTGTGGTGGAGCCCAGCGAGGTGGTCTCGGCCGCCATCCCGATCGTGCGCGTGCTGATGGACCTGGCCGCGGTCGCCACGATCGGGCTGGGCCTGCTTTCGGTGATGGTCGGCTACGACCGGCCGAAGCTCACCGAGCCGATCATGCGGCGGGCGCGGCCGGCCGCCGTCGCCGCCGCGTTGATCTGGTCGGCGAGCTCGGTGGTCGCGCTGATCCTGCAGACCGCGGAGTACAAGCCGGGCAAGTCGACGCTGACCGCGAGCGACATCGGCGCGTACATCGCCGAAGTCGGCGCGGGCAAGGCGCTGGTGATCGTCGCGGTGCTGGCGCTGCTGCACGCCGGGCTCGGGTTCCTCGCGCTGCGCCAGGGCGAGAAGGTGCCGGCCGAGGTGCGCGTGGGCGTGGGCATGTTCGCGCTGCTGCCGCTGCCGGTGACCGGCCACGCGTCCAACTCGTCGTGGCACGACTACACGATGATCTCGATGGAGCTGCACGTGATGAGCGCCGTCGCCTGGTGCGGCGGCCTCGGCGCGATGATCGTGCTGCTCGCGACGAACCGCACGCTGCTGGCCCACGCGCTGCCGCGGTTCTCCAAGCTGGCGACGCTGTGCCTGGCCGTCTCGGCGGTGACCGGCGTGTTCAACGGCGCCGTCGAGATCCTGGCCAACCCGACCATCAGCTTCTGGGCGGGTGTGTTCACGACGCCGTACGGGCAACTGGTGCTGCTGAAGATCGCGTGCACCGGGGCGATCGCGCTGCTCGCGGCCAACCTGCGCTGGCGGCTGATGCCGCAGATCGTGCGCCACAACCGCACGGCGATCGCGTCGTGGGCGACGCTTGAGCTCACGGTCATGGGGCTGGCGTTCGGCTTCGCCGTCGTGCTGACACGGGCGCCGGTCGCCGTCTCCTGAAGCCGATTTCCTCGAAATCCCACTGTTTCCCAGCTCGTTACCCGTTGGTTCTCACCGCACGTAGCTGCAAGTTGCACCACGGGAGTAGCAGTCCTCCGTTAGAGGCGATCGGCCGCACCGAATTTTCTACTGGCGCGGAGACCCCGCAAGCGATCTTCGGGGAAGCGACGAGTGGTCCTCTTCAGGCGTCGAATGCACGTGCAGCAGCTCATGAATGTGGCGCGGGCCACTAGTGCCGGTCAGCGGTAGCGCGTCCAGCCGGCGGCCGTGCGGCCGTGGCGGAGGTCGTCGAGACGGCGGTGCAGCTCGGGGCGCACCTGCGGGTGGCTGCGCAGGATCGGCAGCACGCTGGTGGTGAGCTTCAGCTCGCGCACGGCGCGCAGCACCGGGAAGCCCGACCAGGCCGTGACGTCGAAGCCGTACGCGCGGGAAAACTCCTCGTAGCGGCCCGGCGGGTCCCCGAACCGCTCACGGCCCACGGCCAGCGGCGTGAGATCCCACTCCGGCGGGCCGACGCAGGACGAGTCGAAGTCGCACAGCACGGGGCCGTCCGGGCCGGGAATCACGTTGCCGGGGTAGGCGTCGCCGTGGACGAAGCCCCTGGCCAGCGGGAAGTCCAGCTCGGCCAGCTGCGTCTCGACCTCGGCGCAGCGCTCCAGCAGGAACCGCCGGTCGTCGTCGGCGAGCTCCTCGGCGTCGGACACCCGGGCGCGCACCGCGTCGAACGGCGCCCACTCGGCGAGCCCGGCGGGCGGCGGCAGCGCGTGGACCCGGCGCAGCAGCCCGGCCAGGTCGGCAGGCGTGGGCGGGCGCCCGACGGACGGGACCTCGTGCCACGCCGTGACCAGGTGCGCCCCGGCGTGCATGGGCTGGCCGATGCCTTCCAGCAGGCGGATCGCGGGAATGTCATGGCGCGCGAAGTGCTCCGCGACGCACACGACCGTGCCGACGCGGTGCCGAAGCCTGGTCGAGCCGACGATCCGGACCACGACCGGGGCCGTGGCCAGCACGTACACCGCGTTGTTGGTGAACCGCAGCAGCCGCGCGCCGGCCGGGTCCAGGCCCAGCAACGCGCACGTTTCGGTCAGCGCTTCCCGCAGCTTCGCGGGCGTGAACCGGCCGCCGACGTCAGGCGGCGTAGAAGATCTTGAGCCGGTCGGCGAGATCACGGGCGTCACCGTTGTTGCGTCGACGCTCGGCCTCCACCTGCAGCGGGCGCAGGCGGTCCTTCACGCGCTCCGACTTGATGCTCTCGGCGTAGTCGATGGCCTTGCTGCCCACCTTGGCGCCGTGGTCGAGATCGCCGTCGAGCAGGTGGTTGGTGGCCAGCGCGCTGAGCATGAACGTCTTGCTGCGCGCCATGTCGTCGGTGTAGGAGTCGACGGCCCTGGTCAGGGCCGGGATGGCGTACTTGGTGTGCTCGGGGTTCTTCTGCGCCAGCACGGTGTGCACGGTGCCGGTCATCGCGTAGACGTCGGTCTCGTTGAAGAACTTCACCCACGACTCGGCGTTGGCGATGTCGGCGCGCGCGAACTCGTCCTTGCTGCGGCCGAGCAGCTTCGTGGCCTGCTCCTCGTTGCCCATCATCGCGTAGGCCCAGGCCTCGTTGGCGCAGAGCACCGCGACGGCGAGCTCGGAACCCGACTCCTGGGCGGCGATCTGGCCGAGCTGGAAGAGCTTCAGCGCGTCGTTGGGGGCGTCGTTGTGCAGGTAGACGCGGCCCATGCGGTAGAGGACGTTGGCGACGAGCGGGTGGCTGTCACCCTGCTTGGCCAGGTCGAGCGCGTTGGCGAAGTGGCCGCGGGCGGAGTCCATCAGGCCGGTGTCGAACGAGGTCCAGCCGGCGAGGCTGTGCAGGTCGGCGAGCGCGACGAACAGGCGCTGCTTCACCGCTTCGGTCGCGGTGGACTCGAGCATCTGCTGGCCCCAGGACAGCTGCGCCACCACGGCGTCGCGGCAGAACCCGCCGCCGTACTGGTAGTCGAGCGCGCGAAGCGCCCTCGTCGCCGCCTCCACCTGGCGGACGTCGGTCGTGCCGATGCGCCCGGGTGCGGGCGTTCGCGCGGGGGCCGCGGACCACGTCCCCGATTCCTGACCGAACACCGCCGCACCCATCGTGACCTGGGCGGCGTGCGCGAGGAACCTCCGTCGCTTCACGGACTCGTCCTCCTCAGCCTGCCGGCCGTCGGACGAACCGACGACCCGTATCGCCGTGGTCTCGTCGTACGCGAGACCCATGTATCCACGGGGGACACCCAGGCCGTCGGCGATTCTCGTGAGCACGTCGTAGGCCATGACCTGGCGACCCTTGAGGATCTCCGACACCTCGGACTGCGACTGGCCGGTCATCGCGGCGATCTGGCGCTGCGAGACACCGTGCTTGCGCAACAGGCGGTACACCGCGCTGACCTCCCGGGCCGCCAGCGCCGAGCGCATCTCCGGCTGTTCCCAGGCATCGGGCGGAACCGGGCTGCCCTGCCGGGCATCGGTGCCACCGGAAACACTGTCGCCAGCACTGGCGTCCATAACGACCCCTCACCGTCCGTTGGGCGTCGGAAGCAGACTAAGCACACCTCGAGAAGCATGTGAATCGAGCAGACAGTGTGTCTGATCGGCCCGGCCGAACTCCACTGACCGCTTACCGTGGAACCCCGCCCGGTCACCGCTATGACGCGGTTTCGACCTTCTATCGCACTCGGTTTCACTTCACTGTAGTTGTCAGATCTCCGTCACCGCCCGGACACCGGTAGCGATCACGGAGAGCGACGAAGACCGGGAGACCGGCGACGACGCGGATGTGCATCTCGCAAGGTGCACACAGGGACGAGAGAGCGGTGGAGGGCCAGTGGAGTTCGTTGACTCGCTCGCAGGAGGACATGCCGGGACCGCGATGCGGCCCTTGCGGCCCGCCCCGGGCGTGCCGGGAATCGCGACCGCGACCCGGCCGGTCACCCCCTCCGCCGCGGCCGACCCCCGCACCGCGGGTGTCCGTCACTACGAAGGCGGACAGCTGGTGTGGCGCGTGCAGTGCGGCGACCTCATCAGCCGCGAGCGTGCGGTGACGGTGTTCGTGGAGAACGACCAGGTCGTCGTCGTTTCGCCTCCCGGTGAGACCGCTCGCCTGACATCCGGTCAGCTCGGCCAGCTCAGGGCCGCTCTCAACGAAGCCGCCAAAATGGCGGAAAGGTAACGGTGAGCTCTCCATGGATCAGGTACTCGGGCAGGTCCTCCGCAACGCGGTCTGGGAACGCCTCGACATGCTGTCCGACCTGGCGACCCGCGCCGACGCCCAGTCGCTCGTCTCGGTGGCCCGCTCCGAACTGCCGCGCCTGACCGAAGGCTGGCGGGCGATGCTGCAGGCCCACGAGCCCGACGAGCGTGGTGACTGCCCCACGTGCTCCACCCGGTGGCACCGCTGCAAGGCGCCGTGCTCGGTGTGGCAGGTGGCGCACGAGCACCTCGTCGCCGGCGGCCTCGCTCCGCAGGCCCGCACGCAGGACGAGGGCCGTGCGAGCCGTCGCCGCGTCCCGAACCAGGCGCGGCGCGCGACGCCCGCCGAAACCACCGGCCGCCACGCGCTGGTGAACCCCCGGGCCGTCACGGCCTGATCCCGAGCAGGCGAGCGAGCGCCGGACCCGACTGCCCCGGTCGGACCGGCACCGGCACTCTCGCCGTGGCCGCGGGCTGGTTCGTCCGTCCCCCCGAGCGAGGCGAACCAGCCCCGGTTACCCCAGTCCCCATCGCGATTAATCGAAAATTATCACGGCAAGCTCTAGCGGACGGCGAAATCCGCCGCTAGGTTGAAGATCATCGCAGCCGGGCCAACTCCCTGGCTACGACCACAAACTCCGCGGGCCGGTGCCGTTGCACTCCCCTCCCCCGACCGGCACCGGCCCGCGGTTCCACTTCCCGGAGTTATCGGGTTTGCCCGATTACCACTCTGGTTACCGGACTGATCACCGCACGGCTTTCACTCGCGTGACGAGCACACCCGCGAGGACCGTCGCCAGCGCCGCCGCCCCGAACAGCGCCGGGTAGCCGCCGAGGAACTTGAGGATCAACGTCGTCAGCAGCGGTGCCACGACCTGGGGCAGCGAACCGGCGATGTTCACCACGCCGAGGTCCTTCGCCCGGTTCTGCGCGACCGGCAGCACCTGCGTGAGCATCGCCAGCGCCACGGCCATGTACACACCGAACCCGATGCCCAGCAGCGGCGAAGCGATCAGCGCCGCCGGCCACGTCTGCCACACCACCAGCAGCAGCGCGGCGATCGCCATCACGGCCGAGGACGCCAGGACGTACGGCTTGCGGCGGCCCGACTTGTCCGAGAAGTGCCCGGCCAGCACGGCGCCGATCACCAGCGCCACGCCGTAGAGGCCCATCATGATGAGCAGCCCGTCTTCCGGCGACGGGTAGTGCACCGCGTCCTTGAGGAAGAACAGCAGGAACAGCGTGCCGAACGCGTTGCCCAGGTTGATCATGAAGTGACAGCCCCAGGCCCACGCGAAGTCCGGGTGCTTGCGCGGCGACACCCACAGGTCGTTGAGGAACCGCCGGAACCGCGTGCTGGACCGGAACTCCCGGGGCAGGCGCGCGTCGGGCGTGCGGAACACGAACGCGCCGGCCCCGCCGAGCACGATCACCGCGCACACCGCGTACCCCAGCGGCAGGCCCGCCACGTCGAGCATCACCACGACCACCACGGCGCCGAGCACCGTGCCGAGCATCTGCGCGATGCCGACGAGCCCACCGACCTGCGCGCGCTGCCCGACCGGGACGCGGTCGGCGATGCCGCACATGAGCGTGGCGCCCAGCATGCCGTTGAGCCCGGCCTGCACGAGGCACCAGCCGATGGTCATCACGACGACGTTGGGCGCCTCGGCCAGCACCAGCAGCCCGGCCGCGCCGAGGACGGCACCCAGGACGGTCCACGGGTGGCGGCGGCCGAAGCGCGAGACCGTGCGGTCGGACAGCAGGCCGACCAGCGGGTTCGCGACGAGCGCCACCGCCGCGCCGACGCCCGTGACCACGCCGAACACCGTTTCCTTGTTCGCGGCGTCGAGCAGCTCGGCCTGCTGCGGCAGCAGGACCTGGATCGGCGCGTAGATCCCCAGCCACATCGCGATGTTCGCGAAGAACAGCAGGCTCATCCAGCCCGGCCGCACCCGCGCGACGGGTTCGGCCAGCGCCGCCGGAAGCCGGTTGGTGGTCGTGTCACTCATGGCGGACCAGCTTTCGGTACCAGGCGAAGGAGTCCTTCGGTGTGCGGCGCTGAGTCTCGTAGTCCACGTGCACGAGCCCGAAGCGGGGTGCGTAGCCCTTGGACCACTCGAAGTTGTCGAGCAGGGACCAGACGAAGTAGCCGCGCACGTCGACGCCGGCGTCCATCGCTTCGCGCAGGGCCCGGAGGTGGCCGTCGAGGAAGTCGATGCGTTCGGGGTCGTGGACCTGGCCGTGTTCGTCGGGTGCGTCGGCGAAGCTGCAGCCGTTTTCGGTGATGTAGACGGGCGGGAGGTGCTCTCGGTAGCGGTCTTGGAACGACACCAGCAGCTCGTGCAGGCCCTGGGGCACGATCGGCGAGTCGTTGGTGGTCACCGGGTAACCCTCGACCGGGCGCAGCTCGAACGGAAGGGGATTCCCCTCGCCGGGTGCCGCGACGCCTTGGGGCTCGTAGTAGTTGACGCCGTAGAAGTCGAGCGGCTGGTGGATCGTGGGCAGGTCTTTTTCGAAGCCGTCGGGCAGGTGCGGGTGGATCTGCGCGGGATAGCTGCCGAGCAGGACCGGGTCGGCGAAGGTGCGGTTGAGCAGGGCGTCGAGCCAGGTTTTGGCGGCTTCGGTTTCGTCGTCTTCGTCGGCGGGCCAGATGGGTGAGTGGTTGTTGGCCGTGCCGACGCTCTCGGCGCCGGCGGCCCGCAGCGCCTGCGTGGCGAGGCCGTGGGCGAGGTTCTGGTGGTGGGCCGTCGGAAGGGCGTCGAGCAGGAGGAACCGGCCGGGCGCGTACTCGCCGATGCCGTAGCCGTAGATCGACATGACCATGGGCTCGTTGAGCGGGATCCACAGTTTCACCCGGTCGGCGAAGCGTTCTCCGAGGATGGCGGCGTATTCGGCGAAGTGGTGGGCGGTGTCGCGGTTGAGCCAGCCGCCGTCGTCTTCGAGTGCCTGGGGCGTGTCCCAGTGGTACAGCGTGACGGCGGGCGCGATGCCGGCGGCGCAGACGTCGTCGATGAGCTTGTCGTAGAAGGCGAGGCCTTCGGCGTTGGGTTTGCCGGTGCCGGTCGGCTGGATGCGCGGCCAGGCGATGGACATCCGGTAGGCGCCCACCCCGAGTTCCGCCATCAGGGCGATGTCTTCGGAGTAGCGGTGGTAGTGGTCCGCCGCTACCTTGGCGTCCTCACCGCGGGCGATCTTGCCGTCGGTCGCGGTGAAGGTGTCCCAGATGGACGGTCCGCGGCCGGCTTCGGCCGTGGCGCCTTCGATCTGGAACGCCGAGGTCGAGACACCCCACAGGAATTCGGGCGGGAAGGTCGGATAGTCCACCGGCGGAACACACCTTTCTCATCCGGCCACCCGGTCGGGTGAACGTGAAAAGTTCTCATATGCTAGGTCGTCACTCGTCCAGGGGGAAGCCCACAAGGGCGCTAAAGTCCCAGATCAGACGAGTGGTTCCGCCGGCACCGGCGGAACAGGGAAGCGAGAAGGACCGAGGAACGACAGTGTCGGAGACCCAGGCGGAGACCACTCCGCTGCGGCGCAAGCCCGTGCAGCAGCGCAGCGCCAAGCGCGTGGAGCAGATGCTCGACGCCAGCGCGCAGCTCATCGACGAGCTCGGCTACGACGCGCTGACGACCACGCTGATCGCCAAACGCGCGAACGTCGCGGTGGGCTCGCTGTACCAGTTCTTCCCCGACAAGCGGGCCGTCGTCCAGGCGCTGACGCAGCGCAACCTGGAGCGTTTCGTGGCCGCGGTGAACGAGCGGCTGAAGGAGCTCAACCCCGAGCACTGGTGGAACATCGTCGACTCCGTGCTCGACATCTACCTGCGGATGCACCGCGAGGTCCCGGGCTTCTCCAAGGTCCACTTCGGTGACGTCATCGACGTCCAGCTCCTCGACGAGGAGCGCGACAACAACTCCGTGATCGTCGACTCGCTGGTGGACATCCTGCGCGTGCAGGTCGACCGCCCGGCGGACGAGCTCCGGTTCGCCATCGCCATCGCCAACGAGACCGCCGACGCACTGCTGAAGCTGGCCTTCCGCCGCGACCCGCAGGGCGACGAGCGGATCGTGGCGGAGGCCAAGCACGTGGTGAAGGGCTACTTGGCGAGCAAGTTCGGCGAGTGATGGCGGGTGGCCGTTTCGAACCACTCGAGGGCCGGCGTGAGTGGCGTTGGTGCGGCCCAGCCGTTGACGGTGGCGAGTAGCCGGAGGTAGCGGTCTCGGCGGGGGTCTTGGGCTTGCTTGATGCGCGCCAAGTCTTGCCGGGTCGGGTTGATGCGCCGGAGGGCTTGGGCGCCTTCCGGTCCCCTGGGATCTGCTTCTTGGTTGATCCCGGCCACTTCGGCGATGACGTCTTTGGCCGGGATCCGCGTGCGGGGCTGGGCGGCGGCCAGGTCGTGGAGTGCGGCGCGGAAGTCCGGGTCCTGGGTGAGCTCGGCCAGCTCGACCCAGGCGTCGACTTGGTCGGGGGTGGGCTCGTCGGGCAGCTCCGGGGTGAGGGTGCGTTTGATGCCCGCTTGCGACGCGTCGAGGCCGCCGAAGACCTCGTCGAGGAACTCACCGATCAGCTTCCGCCGCTCTTGCACCGACATCGCGGCCAGCTCATGCACCATCTCGACTTCCTCCCAGCCGACCCCGTTGCGCGCGACGGCCAGGAGAACCGCGCGCCGCAACTGGAGCACTTTGATCGTTTCGCCGATCGCCTGAGCCTCTCCGGCCGCGACCTCGCTCAGCTCGGCTTCGTGTCCGACGACGGCTCGAATGGTCTTCAGACCGACGCCCAGCGCTCTCAAAGTCCGGATCACGCCGAGCCTTTTCACGGCGTCCGGGCTGTACCGCCTACGTCCGGCTCCGTCCCGACCGTTGGTGGGGACCAGCCCGAGGTCGGAGTAGTAACGGACCGCCTTGACGGACAGCTTGGTTCGCCGGGCCAGCTCGCCGATGGAGAGAAGTTCGTCGTCTTCCACGGGGACAAGCGTGCCTGCTCCTCCGGTGGGAGGCGCAAGGGTTTCGGTTTGTCCACAGGAGTTGTCCACAACTTGTGTCCGCTGTGGACAACTCGGCTTTTGCGGCCTTGGCGCGACTTCCGGCCGGTAGAATGGGATCGGGGCGTCCCCCCGTGGTGGGCGGGGGTTTGTCTCCGCCGGGGTGGGCGGGCAACAGGGTTGTTGCTGGGGGGTTGGTCGGCGGCGCTGCGGGGCGGAGGGCTGGTACATCGGCGCGGCGGAGCGACGGCCAGCGGAGGTGTAGCCGGCGCGGAGCCAGGCGACTTTTCGGCGGCGCGGAGCGGGGCAGTTGTGGTGTTCGTGAGGTTTCAGAGCACGACCCGCAACCGGCGGGGTGGGTTCACCGGCGTGTTCGGCTTGGTGAATGGGCTCGCGAAGGCGGGGCGGCTGTCCGAGGGGCAGGAGGCGTTCCGGCGGGCCTCGAATGATTGGTACGACGCCAATTTCCCCAATCCCGCCAAGGCGGATCCCGGGGTGTACGAGCGGCCCGGTGCGGCGGCGTGGTTCAAGGTGGGGGCGGAGGAGTTCGTCGCGCGGGTTCGCGGGTACTTGGAGATCCTCGACGCGCACGGGGTCGGGTGTGAGCGCGTTGAGTCACCCGCGCCGGGGCAGGTGGTGTACGAGGACGAGTTCCAGGTCGTGGTGGTGCCGTCAGCCGAAGTTCTTGTGTTCGCCGCGGTAGGTCGGGACGGTGCGGTCGAGTTGGTCGCCTCGCAGGAGGTGGTAGGTGTCGAAGCGTTCGGCGAGTTCGCCGGCCTTGGCGTGGCGCAGCCAGACGCGGTCGCCGAGGCGCAGGGTGCGGGCGGCGGGGCCGGTGACCGGGGTTTGGACCTCGCCGGCGCCTTCGAAGCCCAGGAGTTTCAGGCCGGCCGGGAGGTAGGGCGAGGGCACGCGCGAGGCGCCCGCGGGGCCCGAGGCGATGTAGCCGCCGGCGAAGAGCGTGGCGACGTCGCGGGCCGGGCGGCGGACGACGGGCAGGGCGAAGAGCGCGGCGGGGCGCGGGTGGAAGCGGGAGTAGCCGTCGAACAGCGTCGGCGCGACGAGGCCTGAGCCGGCGGCGATTTCGGTGACGGCGGGTTCCGCGCCGGTCGTTTCGATGCTGCCGGTGCCGCCGCCGTTGACGAACTCGAGGTCGGCGATGTCGCGCACGGCGCGGACGACGGCGCCGCGGCGGCGCGAGATCTCGGCGGCCGAGCGGCGCTGCATCCAGCCGATCACGGAGTTGGACACGCCACTGCCGGCCGCGTCGCCGAGACCGGCGATCTGGCCTTCGTAGGCCATCAGGCCCTTGAGCACGAAGCCCGGCCGCGCGGCGATTTCGCGGGCGAAGGACACGGCTTGTTTCACGGTGAACACCGGCGAACGCCGTGTGCCGACGTGGACGCCGGGCAGGGGGCGCCACGACGCGTCCAATTCGAGGCACACGCGGATGTCCGGGTGGCCGTGGCCGAGGGCGGCGTCGACGAGGTCCAGGTGCTCCGCGGAATCCACCATGATCGTGATGGCCGCGCGCGCTTCGTCCGACGCGGCGAGGCGGCGCAGCGCCTCGTGGTCGGCCGTCGGGTAGGCCACGACGATGTCGCGCGAGGTGCCCTGCTCCACGTGCCACACGGCTTCGGCGAGCGAGTAGCACATCAGGCCCTCGAAGCCGTCGCGCGCGAGGACGCGTTCCAGCAGGTAGCGGCACCGGACCGACTTGCTGACCACCCGGATCGGCTTGCCGGCGGCGCGGCGCAGCAGGTCGTCCGCGTTCGCGTCGAACGCGTCGAGGTCGACGATCGCGAAGGGTGGATCGAGGTCCTTCGTCGCGAGGTCGTAGCCGTTCGGAGAGGTGGTCACGGACTTACGGTACGACAACAACGCTTGAAACGCGAATCTCATTCACTTACTGTTTCACCAGCTACCTTCAACGACACTCAGCTCAGCGACGACAAGGTGCGCGATGACTCCGTGGAGCAACTGGGCCGGCACCGCCAAGGCCTCCCCGCAACGGGTGCACCGGCCCCGCAGCACGGCCGAGATCGCCGAAGTCGTGAGCGGCATCGCCGACGCCGGGCGCCGCGTGCGGCCGTGGGGCAGCGGCCACTCCTTCACGGCCATCGCCGTCGCCCACAGCGACGCGCTCGACCTCACGCGCTGGACCGGCATCGAGACGGCCGACCTCGAAACGCACCGCGTGACCGTGCGCGCCGGAACCACGATCAAGCAGCTCAACGCCGAGCTCGACGGCCTCGGCCTGGCCATGACGAACCTCGGTGACATCGACGCACAGACCATCGCCGGAGCGATTTCCACCGGCACCCACGGCACCGGCGCGCGCTTCGGCGGCATCTCCGCGCAGATCGTCGGGCTGCAGCTCGTGCTCGCCGACGGCTCGGTCGTCACCTGCTCCGCCGACGAACGCCCGGACCTGTTCAACGCCGCCCGCGTCGGCCTCGGGGCCCTCGGCGTGATCACCACTGTCACCCTGCAGTGTGAACCCTCGTTCGTGTTGACCGCGCAGGAACGGCCCGAGCCGCTGGAGCAGGTGCTCGAAGGCTTCGACGAGTTCGCCGCCGCGTGCGACCACTTCGAGTTCTACTGGTTCCCCTACGGCAAGAACGCCCTGGTCAAGCGCAACAACCGGCAGCCGCTCGGCACCGAGCGCAAGCCCCTGTCGAAGGTGCGCCAGTTCGTGGACTACGAGCTCACGGAGAACGTTGCCTTCGGCGGCATCTGCCGGCTCGGCCGCGCCGTGCCGAAGCTCGTGCAGCCGCTCGGCGGGTTCGCCGCACAGGTGCTTTCGGCGCGCGAGTACAGCGACCTCTCGCACCGCGTGTTCGTGACGCACCGCGGCGTGCGGTTCGTCGAGTCGGAATACGCGGTTCCACGTGAATCACTGCTCGACGTGCTCGCCGAGCTGCGCGCGCTCGTGCCGCGGCTCGAGAACCCGGTGATGTTCCCCGTCGAGGTGCGCGTGGCCGCGGCCGACGACATCTGGCTGTCCACCGCGAACGGCCGCGACTCGGCCTACATCGCCATCCACCAGTTCGTCGGCATGCCCTACCGCGAGTACTTCGCGGGCTTCGAGGCGATCGTCGCCCAGGTCGGCGGCCGCCCGCACTGGGGCAAGATGCACGACCTCGACTCCCACACCCTGCGCACGCGCTACCCGCACTTCGACGATTTCCTGCGCGTGCGCAAGGAGTGCGACCCGGCCGGCACGTTCACCAACACGTACCTGGACCGGGTGCTCGGGCCGGCCTAGATCGGCTCGAACAGCGAGCTGACCGATTCGCCGTTGTGGATCCGCCGCATCGCCTCGGCCATCGCCGGCGCGATCGACAGGATCTTCAGCTTCTCGCTGCGCTCCTCGACCGCGACCGGCACCGTGTTGGTGCAGACGATCTCCAGCACGTCTTCCTGGCTGCCGATCCGGTCGATCGCCTTGTCGGCGAACAACCCGTGGGTACAGGCGACGCGGATCGTGCGCGGCTTCAGCTCCCGCAGGCGGTCGAGCAGCTCCAGCACGGTGCTGCCGCGCGCGATCTCGTCGTCGAGCACGATCACGTCGCGGCCGGTGATGTCGCCGATCACCGACGTGATCTCCACGCGGTCGTCGGCGTAGCGCTGCTTGGTGCCCGACGCGACACGCGCGCCGAGCAGCCGCGCGAAGTGCGCCGCCTCCTTCGCGTTGCCCAGGTCGGGCGAGACGACGGTGGCGTTGGACAGGTCGTACTGCCGGAAGTGGCGCGCCAGCTCGTGCAGCGCGTGCAGGTGGTCGACGGGCACCGAGAAGAAGCCGTGGACCTGCGGCGAGTGCAGCGTCATCGCGAGCACGCGGTCGGCGCCGGCGGTGACCATGAGGTCGGCCACGAGCCGGCCGCCGATGGAGATGCGCGGCGCGTCCTTCTTGTCCGAGCGCGCGTACGCGTAGTGCGGCATCACCACGGAGATGCGGGCCGCCGACGCGCCGCGCGCCGCGTCGAGCATCAGCAGCAGCTCCACCAGGTGCTCCTGCACCGGCTTCACCAGCGGCTGGATGATGAACACGTCGCGTTCGCGGCAGTTTGCCTGCAGCTGCACCTGGAGGCAGTCGTTGGCGAAACGTTCGACTTGCACCGGGAGCAGCGGCACACCGAGGTGGGTGCAGATCTCCGCCGCGAGTTCGGGATGAGCGCTACCGCTGAAAACCGCGATGTCCCGCAAGGAAGGATTCCCCGTTCGACTGGTCCGGTGGGTACGGATCCAATCCTAGAGGTGCAGGTCAGAGGGCCGAGATCGCGTCCGGGATCGTGTCCTCGCCGGAGATCAGCTCAAGGGTGCGGCGCGCGGTCGACGGCGCGTCGAGCAGGGCGACGACCACCGCGGCCACGTCTTCCCGCGGCACGGCGGCGCGGCCCGTCTTGGGGGCGATCTTGACGTTGCCGGTGCCGGACTCGTTGGTCAGCGCGCCGGGACGCAGGATCGTCCAGTCGAGATCGCGGGCCTTCAGGTCTTCCTCCGCCGCGGCCTTCGCGTGCAGGTACGCGCGGAAAACGGGGTCGAGGCCCGGTGCGTCGGGAGTGTCGGCGCCCATCGAACCGATCTGGATGAACCGCCGCACGCCCGCGCTCTGGGCCGCCTCGGCGAACAGCGCCGCGGCCGCGCGGTCGACGGTGTCCTTGCGCGCCTCGCCACTGCCCGGCCCGGCGCCCGCGGCGAACACCGCCGCGTCGGCCCCGCGGAGGACCCCGGCGACCGCGTCCACATCGGACTGCTCCAGATCGAGCACCACGGTCTCGGCGCCGGCCGCGAGCAGGTCGCCCTCGTGATCGGGGTTGCGCACGATCCCGACGGGCTGATCACCCCGCTCGGACAGCAGCTTCTCGAGACGAAGGGCGATCTGGCCGTGTCCACCGGCAATGACGACTCGCATGATCCCGACGGTAGTCCGGTCCGGGGCCCGATGCAGGTCAGTCGACGTCGGCGGGGACTTCGGCGGTGCGCAGCAGCAGGTCGTACGCCATTTCGTTGACCCAGCGCGACACGGGGTCCTCGGCGAGGAGGATGCGCTCGGTGCGGCCCTCGAGGTCGAGGTCGACCTGGGCGTGGGGGTCGGCGGTGGCGATGCCGAGCCCGTACGCGCGAGCGCGCGGCAGGCAGTTCGCCACGTAGTCTTCCGTCAGTACGGCAGGCGATGGGAGAACCATCGCGGCCTCGCCGTAACGTGCGAACGGAACCGCGGAGGCCATCGCGGTCCGCCAGTGCCG
Organism: Amycolatopsis sp. NPDC047767; assembly: GCF_040704195.1. Lineage (NCBI taxonomy): Bacteria > Bacillati > Actinomycetota > Actinomycetes > Pseudonocardiales > Pseudonocardiaceae > Amycolatopsis > Amycolatopsis sp. NPDC047767. Next base: position 76,940 of record NZ_JBEYSJ010000032.1, on the reverse strand, counting down.
TGCGACCGCGAGGACGCCGATGATCTCGGCGGCCGGCGCGGGTGCGGTCGCAGCCAGCTCTGGCCAGGTCCAGCAGTCGACGGTGGCGCGATCGGCGACGGGACCGACACCCATCGCGATCCGCTCCGCGTGCACGTCGGTACGAAGCCGGGCGACGATGCTGACCTTGCGGCCGAGCAGGGTCGCCTCGGGCAGCACAACGCCGTTCCAGCCCAGAAGGGCCGCGGCCTTGCGCGCCAGCTCGTCGACGCTCGCGGGGAGCTCGATCGGCGGCACCACCCGGCTCGGCATCGACCGGCTGCGCTTCGCGCCGCCGGCGACCGTCGAGCGCTCGGTGTTCTGAGGTGTAGCCGCCACGAGTCCGCCTCCTTCAACAACCTGTACCCCTGTGTGCCTTGTGAAACGGGCACATGACTTGAGTACCAGTGCGGCGGCACGGGGTCTTCACGTTGCGCGAGTGGCTGCGATCGGCGGCGCTCAGCGGTCGGTGACCGGTCGGTAGGCGGTCGGTGGACTTCGGCCCGACGGTGCCGCCAAGCGAGTGAGCCGGGGATGAGTGGCGTTACGGACCGCCTACGAACGGCTACCCACGGACCGGAACGCCGCGTGGCAAAGAGTCCAGTGCGTTACGCCGTTCGGCGCAACCGGGCGGTGTTCCACTGTGGACGTCGCAGGTGGGAGGGGGTCACCCGGTTGGCGGTGACCTTCGCCGCAGCGGTGTCACACGGGCCCGGATTAGGGTTTGACGACTCGTCGAGTCCCCTCGAGTCCAGTCGCGTGAGGAGCGAGCATGACGCAGATCCGGCCCCGCCGATCGGTGCTCTACATGCCGGGCGCCAACGAACGCGCGCTCGAGAAGGCCAAGACCCTGCCGGCCGACGCGCTCGTCCTCGACCTCGAGGACGCCGTCGCGCCGGACGCGAAGGAAGCCGCGCGCGAGCGGGTGTGTGCCGCGCTCGGGAACTACGGGACGCGCGAGGTGGCCATCCGCGTCAACGGCCTCGACACCGAGTGGCACGACGCCGACCTGCGCGCCGCCTCGTCCGCCGGCCCCGCCGCCGTGGTCGTGCCGAAGGTGAACTCGGCGGGCGAGGTGCACAACATCGAGCGCGCCCTGGAGCTCGGCGGCGCGCCCGAGACGACGAAGATCTGGGCGATGCTGGAAACGCCCGTCGCGATCCTGCACGCGGAGGAGATCGCCGCCGCGTCGCCCCGGCTCACCGTGCTCGTGATGGGCACGAACGACCTGACGAAGGAGCTGCACGCCGCCTTCATCCCGGGCCGCTGGCCGCTGCTTTCCGCGTTGTCGGCCGCCGTCCTCGCCGCCCGCGCGACCGGCAAGGTCATCCTCGACGGCGTGTACAACGACGTGAAGGACGCTTCGGGTTTCGAGACCGAATGCCGCCAGGGCCGCGACTTCGGCTTCGACGGCAAGACGCTGATCCACCCGTCGCAGCTGGAGCCGTGCAACCGGATCTTCTCCCCGTCCCCCGCGGACGTCGACCACGCGCGCCGCGTGATCGCGGCCTTCGACGAGGCCCGCGCGGCCGGCCGCGGCGTGGTGACGGTGGACGGGCGGATGATCGAGAACCTCCACGTGGAGGAAGCGCAGCGGGTGCTGGCGCTGGCCGAGGCGGTCGGCAGCTGAGTCCCAGGTGGACGGTCGGTCGTCAGCCGACCGGCCAGGGTCGTTGCTCCGGCCGCAGCTCTTCGTACGCCGCGGCCGCGCGCAGGACGGCCAGGTCCGCGAAGCGGGGCCCCGCGATCTGCAGGCCGATCGGGATGCCGTCCGACGTGTAGCCGCAGTTCAGGGCGATGGCCGGCTGGCCGGACATGTTGTAGGGCATCGTGAAGGGGATGTGCTCGAAGGGGCGCGCCGGGTCGTTGGTGGGGGAAGCGGCGTCGAAGGCGGGGGCGGAGACGGCGCACACCGGCGAGAGGACGACGTCGTAGGGCGAGGTGGCGTGCAACGCCGCGGTGCTGATGCGGTCGATGCAGGCGAAGCCGCGGTAGGTGTCGAGGGCTGAGACCGAGGCGGCGGATCCGGCCCAGGTGGCGATGTAGGGCAGGACGCGGGCGCGGCGGTCTTCCGGCAGCGCCAGCAGGTCGGACCAGGCGCGGACGCGCCAGAAGACGTCGAGGCCGTCGAGGAGTTCGCGGGTGAGGAAGGGGTCGACCGGGGAGATCTCGGCGCCCGCGGATTCGAAGAGGGTGGCGGCCGCGGTGACGGCGGCGGTGATCTGCGGGTCGACGGGCAGGCCGACGCCGGGGTCGAGGTGGAGGCCGACACGCAGGCCGCGCAGCGAACCGGCCGGTGTGGCCCAGTCGAGGGTGGCCGGCGGGAGGCTGAGGTGGTCGCGGGGGTCGGGCGCGGACAGGACGCCCATCAGCAGCGCGGTGTCGGCGACGGTCCTGGTCAGCGGGCCGGCGACGCGGCCGAGGAACGGCGGGTCCACCGGCACGCGGCCGAAGCTCGGCTTCAGGCCGACGAGGCCGCACCAGCCGGCGGGCAGGCGGATGGAGCCGCCGATGTCGGTGCCGACGTGGAGGGGACCGTAGCCGGACGCGGCGGCCGCGGCGGCGCCGGCGCTGGAGCCGCCGGGCGTGCGCGAGAGGTCCCACGGGTTGCGGGTGGCGGTGTGGAAGCTGGAGAGGCCGGAGGTGAGCATGCCGTAGTCGGGCATGGTCGTTTTGGCCAGCAGCACGGCGCCGGACTCGCGGACGCGCGCGGCGGCGGGAGCGTCGGCGGCGGCCGGGGTGAGGGCCGTGGCGGCGGTGCCGAGCGGGACGGGTGTGCCGCGGGTGGCGATGTTTTCCTTCAGCGTCAAGGGAACGCCGTCGATCGGGCCCAGTGGTTCGCCGGCGTGCCAGCGGGCTTCGGACTGCTTCGCGGCGGAGCGCGCTGAAGCCGCGTCGTACGCGTACAGGGCGTGCAGCTGCGGCTCGCGCGCCTCGATGCGGGCGAGGACGGACTCGGTCGCCTCGACGGGCGACACCGTGCCCGCGCGGTAGCCCGCGACCAGGTCCACCGCGGTCAGATCGGCCAGCTCCATCGTTACCTCCGATTCACGAAGCGGGTGGTTCGAAACGCCCGTCGACGGCGGTCCAGCCCCCGTCGACGGCGAGCACGGAGCCCGTGACGAACGTCGAAGCGTCCGAAGCGAGGTACACCACGGCGCCGGCCAGCTCGTCGGCGCGCGCCCAGCGGCCGAGGGCGCCCTTGGTGGCGTAGGCGTCGTACCAACCGGGATTCTGCTTGATCTGCGCGGTGAGCGGGGTTTCGACGACACCCGGCGCGATGGCGTTCACGCGGACGCCGCTCGGTCCGAACTCCGCGGCGGCCGTGCGGAAGAGCTGCACGAGGCCGGCTTTCGTCGCCGCGTACGGGCCTTGGCCCGGCTCGACGGTCGTGCCGCGAATCGAGGAGAACCCGATGATGCTGCCGCGGCCGCGCGCGACCATCGGCCCGCCGAACGCGCGCACCACCTCGAACGCGACCCCGAGGTTGAGCTCCACGACCCGGTCGAACTCCTCGCGGGTGTAGTCGAGGAGGCGTTTGCGGACGTTGACGCCGGCGGTGAGAACGACGACGTCGAGCTCACCCAGCTCCGCGGCCGCCTTCTCGACGGCGCCCGGTTCGAGGAGATCGATCTCGTACGCCTCGGCCACGCCCGTCTCGCGCGCGGCGGCGACATCACGGTCCGCGCAGATCACGTGGGCACCGTGCGCGGCCAACGCGCGGGCGGCTTCGCGGCCGATGCCGCTGCCGCCACCCAGGACGACGGCGCGGCGGCCGTCGAGGCGGAAGAGGTTTTCGTAGCTCACGGGCGCAGCACCGCCATCCTGGTCACGGTCAGTTCTTCCACGGCGAAGCGGGGGCCTTCGCGGCCGATGCCGGAGTCCTTGACGCCGCCGTACGGCATGGTGTCGGAGCGGAAGCCAGGCACCTCGTTCACGACGACGCCGCCGACGTCCAGCTCGTCAAGCGCGCGGAAGGCCGTGCTGAGGGAGCGGCTGTAGACGCTGGCGTGGAGGCCGTAGCGGGAGGCGTTCACGGCCGCGAAGGCAGCGTCCACATCGGACACCGTGCGGAGGCAGACGACGGGGCCGAAGATCTCCTCGTCCCAGCATTCGACGCCGTCGGGGACGTCGGCCAGGACCGTCGGTTCCAGGGCGCCGTCGACCAGCGAGCCGCCGGCCAGCACGCGGGCGCCGGCAGCGGTCGCTTTGTCGACCCACTCGACGACGCGGTCCGTGGAGCGGGAGTCGATCAGCTTGGACACGCGGGTGGTCTCCGCGCGCGGGTCGCCGACGACGACTTCACCGAGGCGAGCCAGGACGCGAGCGGTGAAGTCCGAAGCCACCGACGAAACGACCAGCACCCGCTGCACCGAGATGCACGCCTGGCCGGACGCGTAGAACCCTCCGCGCAACACGGCGTCCGCGGCGGCTTCGAGGTCGGCGTCTTCAGCAACCACCAGAGCCGCGTTCGAGCCCAGCTCCAGCAGGGTCTTGGTCGGAGCGGCGTCGCGGGCGATCTGGTGACCCACCGCGGCCGAGCCGGTGAACGACACCGCGCCGACGCGGCGGTCGGTGACCAGCGCGGACCCGACCGCGGCGTCGCCCGTGACCAGCTGCACCATGGCCGGGATGGGCGCCACCGAGCGGACGAGGTGGACCAGCCACAACGTGGCCAACGGCGTCTGCGGAGCGGGCTTCACCACCACCGGGCAGCCGGCCGCGATGGCCGGCGCGATCTTGTGCGAAGCCAGCAGCACCGGGTAGTTGAAGCCCGCGATCCCGACGACAACGCCGATCGGCTTGCGCTTCCAGAAGCCGACGAGGCCGTCGCCCGACGGGAGCAGGTCCAGGGGCACGGTTTCGCCGTGCAGGCGCGACACCTCCTCGGCCGCCGCTTCCCACGTGACGATCGTGCGCGCGACCTCGACCCGGCAGTCGACCAGTGGTTTTCCGGTTTCCAGGACCAGAAGCTGTTCGAACTCCTCCCGATGCGACCGCAGCGCAGCGGCCACGTCGTTCAGCAGCTGCCGCCGCGTCCGCGAAGGAAGAGCCGCGACCTCGTGTGCGACAGCCACGGCCTCGTCGATCGCCCGGGTCGCCAGGTCGGGAGTGCCAACCGGCGCAGACCCGATCACACTGCCGTCGTAGGGAAAAACCACGTCCGAAGCGTCCGAAACAGACACCCAGCCGGCGCCGATCGGCAGTCCTTCAGGGTATTCAGGCATCCGCACTCCCTCCGCTCGGCCTTCCACTCAGCCGGGCCAGCTCGGCGCGCAGGTTGGGCGCGGCCGCCAGCAGTTCCCGGGTGTACTCGTGCTGCGGTGTTCCGTAGACCTCCTCGACGGCGCCGATCTCCACGATCTCCCCGCGCCGCATCACGGCGACGCGGTCGCACACGTGCCGCACCACGCCGAGGTCGTGGGAGACGAACACGAGCGTCAACGAGAACTCCGCCACCAGGCGCGCCAGCAGCTCGAGGATCTGGGCGCGCACGGAGACGTCGAGAGCGCTCACCGGCTCGTCGGCCAGCAGCACTTTCGGGTTCGGCGCCAGGGCGCGGGCGATGGAGATGCGCTGGCGCTGACCGCCGGAGAACTGGTGCGGGTAACGCGAAGCGGCGTCGGCGGGCAGGCCGACGGCTTCCAGCAGCTCGGCCACCCGCAGCGGCGAACGCCGCCCCAGCGGCTCGGAAATGATGTCCCGCACGCGCATCCGCGGGTCGAGCGAACCCATCGGGTCCTGGAAGACGATCTGCAGCGACGACCGCAGGAACCCCAGCCTCCGCTCCGGCAGGGTGTCGATCCGCTGCCCGGCGAAGGAAACCGTGCCCGACGTCGGCCGGTCCAGCGCGGCGAGCAGCCGCACCAAAGTCGACTTCCCGGACCCCGACTCACCGACGATGCCGAACCGCTGACCGGCCTCGACGTCGAAGCTCACGCCCCGCAACGCCTGGACATCGCGGCGCTTGTACACGCGCGTCAGGTCGCGGACCTCGATCACGGGACTCATCGCAACGCCCCATCCTCTGGGGCCGAGCCCCAGACCCCAGCCGGGGGGCGAGCCCCCCTGGACCCCCCAACCGCGTCGAGATCCGAAGCAGCCAGCAAGGCCTTCGTGTACTCATGCTGCGGCGCTGTCAGCACCGATCGCGTCGAGCCACGCTCCACGATCTCCCCGTCCAGCATCACCAGCACCCGCTCGCACACCGCCGCCACCACCGCCAGGTCGTGCGTGATGAACAGCAACGCGGCCTCAGCAGACAACGAACCCTTGATCAACGACAGGATCTGCGCCTGCACCGTCACGTCGAGCGCCGTCGTCGGCTCGTCGCAGATCAGCAGCGACGGCTCGTTGGCCAGCGCCATCGCCAGCACCACCCGCTGCCGCTGTCCGCCCGAAAGCTGGTGCGGGTACGCCCGAGCGGTGCCCGGCAGCCCGACCGCCGCCAGCAGTTCCTCTGCCGGACGCCCGCGCCGGCCGTGCACGCGGAACGGCTCCGTCACCTGCCGGCCCACGCGCATCGCCGGGTTCAGCGCCGTCATCGGCTCCTGGAACACCATCGACAACCCGTTGCCGCGCAAGCGAGACAGCTCGCGTTCGGACGCGCCCAGCAGCTCGCGATCGTTCAACCGCACCGAACCCGTCGCGCGCAGCTCGTCCGGCAGCAGCCCCATGATCGACAACGCCGTGAGCGACTTCCCCGACCCCGACTCGCCGATCAGCCCGACGCGTTCGCCCGCGCCGATCGAGAACGACACGTCCCGCACCAGGTCAGCGACCCGCAGGTCTTGCACCGTGAGAGTCATGCGCGGGCCGCCAATCGCGGGTCGAGCCGGTCGCGCAAGCCGTCGCCCAGCAGGTTGAACCCGAGCACCGCCACCGCGATCGCGACGCCCGGCACCAGCGCGAGCCGCGGATGGCTGGTCAACAGCTCCTGCGACTCCTGGAGCATCCGGCCCCACGACGGCGTCGGCGGCCGCGTGCCGAAGCCGAGGAACGACAGCGCCGCCTCCGCCAGCACGGCGATCGCGAACGACACCGACGACTGCACGATCAGCAGGCCCGAGATGTTCGGCAGCACGTGGCGCACGGCGATGTTCCCGCGCGAGCGCCCGGCCGCGCGCGCTGCGAGCACGAACTCGCTGCTGCCCACCTGCAACGTGCCCGACCGCGCGATCCGCGCGAACGACGGGATGGTCGCGATGCCGATGGCGATCATCGCCGTGAGCGTGTCGGCGCCGAACACCGCGCCGAACATGATCGCCAGCAGCAGCGCGGGAAACGCGAGCACCAGGTCGTTCACGCGCATCACGACCTCGCCCAGCCACCGCGGCGCCAGCCCCGCCAGCACACCCAGCGGCGTGCCGATCACCGCGGCGATGCCGACGGCCACCACACCGACGTACAACGTGGTGCGCGCGCCGACCATGATCTGGCTGAACACGTCACGGCCGAACTTGTCGGTGCCGAACAGGTGCTCGGCCGAAAAGCCCAGCAGCTTTTCGGCCGCGTTGACCTGCACCGGGTCGTACGGCGTCCACACGAACGACACCAGCGCGGCCAGCACGACGAGCGCCACCAGCACCGCGCCGAGCACGAGGCTGCGGTTGCGCACCGGGGTGAGCGTGGTCATCACGAACCCCGCAATCTCGGGTCGAGCACCGTGTAGAGCACGTCCACGACGAAGTTCACCAACAGCACTCCCGCCACGAGCACCAACACGATCCCCTGCACCGTCAGCAGATCGCGCGACGACACGGCGTCGAGCAGCATGCTGCCCAGGCCGGGCAGCACGAACACGCGCTCCACCACCACCGCGCCGATCAGCAGCGTCGCGAGCTGCAGCCCCAGCACCGTGACCACGGGCACCGACGCGTTGCGCAACCCGTGCCGCCGCAACGCCTGTGCCGGCAACAGGCCTTTCGACCGCGCCGTGCGCAAGTAGTCCTGTCCGAGCGTGTCGAGCACGGCCGAGCGGACGTAACGCGTGAGCACCGCGCCCTGCACCAACCCGAGCGACAACGCGGGCAGGATCAACCCGCGCACGAACTGCCCCGCATCCTGGTCCGGCGGCGTCCACCCGCCGCTCGGCAGCCAGCGCAGCTGCACCGCGAAGATCTGCACCAGGATGATCCCGGCGAGGAACGCGGGGATCGCCACGCCGATCTGCGACAGCCCGGAAACCGTGACCCCGCTGGGCTTGCGGTGCCGCACGGCCGCGATCATCCCCACCGGCACCGCGATCACCAGCGCCACCACCATGCCGGCGCCGACCAGCCACAACGTCACGCCGAGCCGGTCGAGCAGCTGCGGCCCGATGGCTGCGCGCGTGACGTAGGAGCGACCGAAGTCTCCGTGCAGCACCCCGCCGATCCAGCTGAAGTACTGCGTCACCAGCGAGCGGTCGATGCCGAACTCCGCGCGCGTCTTCGCCAGCAGCTCCGGAGTCGCGTTGACGCCGAGCGCGACCTGCGCCGGATCGCCGGGCAGCACCGCCATGAACAGGAACACCACGATCGACGCCACGAACAGGCTGACCACGAGGATCGCCACGCGGCGGAGCACCTTCACCGTCATGCCGGCCTCAACCCCGTGAGGTCGAACGACTCACTGACCTGGTTCTTCGCGAATCCCGTGACCTTGTTCTTCGCCACGATCACGTTGGGGTAGAGGAACAACCAGTCGGCCGCGGCGTCGGTGTTGAGCTGCCGCGCCACCTGCTTCATGTCGGTGACCTGCTGCTGCGGCGTGCCGCTGTCGGCCTCGGCGAGCAGCTGCTGCACGTGCGGGCTGTCGTAACCCCAGTAGTACGTCGGTTTCCCGAACGTCGTGATGTCGCGGGCCTCCACGTGCTGGATGATCGACAGGTCGTAGTCGTGGTCGGTGAACACCTGCTTGAGCCACACGGCCGGGAAGTCGAGCGGCTCGATCGTCGTCCGCACGCCGACGTCGGCCAGCTGCGACTGCACCACCTGCGCGGCCGACACGGCGTAGGGCAGGTTCGGGATCCGCAACCGCAGGTTGAGGTTCTTCACACCGGCTTCGGCGAGCAGCTGCTTCGCCTTCGCCGGGTCGTACGGGTAGACGCCGGAAAGGTCCTCGTACCACGGGTCCGTGGGCGGGACCATGCTGCCGATCAGGGTGCCGCGGCCGTTGAACACGAGGTCCAGCACGGCTTTCCGGTCGATCGCGTACGTCAGGGCCTGACGCACGCGTGGGTCGTCGAGCGGCGCTTTTCGATTGTTGAACGCGAGCGTGACCTCGCTGTTGGTGGTGCCCTGCAGCACGGTGAAGCGGTCGTCGCCCTGGAACTGCGGGATCGAGTCGGCCGAGGTGAGTGAGGAGATCACGTCGATGCCGTTGCTGAGCAGGGCGTTGTTGAGCGCGGTCGGGTCGGCGATGTACTTGAGCACCACCGTGGAGTACGCGGGTTTGCGGCCCCAGTAGGCCGGGTTCTCCTTGAGCACGATCGAATCCCCGCGCCGGCGCGACGCGACCTCGTACGGCCCGGTGCCCACGGGTTTGTTCGCCAGGTCGGCCACCCCGGTCGGGCTGAACATCGCGCCGAGGCGGCTGGTGAGGCTGAACAGCCAGCCGTTGCTGGGTTTCGACAGCACCACCCGCGCGTGGTCGGGCGAGACGACGTCGACGTGGTCGACCACGTCCATGGCCGACTTGATCGAGATCGTCCAGTCGGTCTTCACGCGCAGCAGCGAGAACTTCACGTCCGACGCGGTGAACGGCGCGCCGTTGCTGAACTTCACGCCCGGCTGCAGCTGGAAGTCGTAGGTCTTGCGGTCGGGGCTCACGGTCCACGACTTGGCGAGCAGCGGCACGATCTGGCCCTGCGCGTCGAGCTTCACCAGGCCCTCGTAGACGTTGTACAGCAAGGCCTGCGGGATGGCGGCGCCGTCGGCGTGGGTGAAGTCGAAGTTCGCGGGCTCGGCCGTGAAGCCCACCGACAACGTGTCGGGACCGCTCGACACGCTCGCGCTGGAGCCGGCCGAGCAGGCCGACGCCGCGAGCAGCACCGCCAGCGCCGCGAGGTGGAGCCGGGCTCTCATTCAGCCTCCTGTGACGGGCCCTCGGCCGCTACACTGAGCAAGTACACTGGTCAGACCAGTAGCCTGAGGTTCGCACCGCACGACGCTGAGGTCAAGGGATGAAGTTCGAGCCGGTGGCCCCGGTCCGCGCGTACGAGCGGATCGTGGAGCAGATCGAGGAGGCCGTGGTCAGCGGCCGCCTCAAACCCGGCGAGCGCCTGCCCGGTGAACGCGAGCTCATGACCCAGTTCGGCGTCGGCCGCTCGACGGTGCGGGAAGCGTTGCGCGTGCTGCAGGCCGCCGAGCTGATCCGGTCGCGACCCGGTGACCCGCGCGGGCCCGAGGTGCTGGCCGCGTCACCGGCGGCGTTGCACCGCTCGATGCACCGGCTCGCCCGCGCCGACCACGTGGGGCTGGCGGAGCTGCTGCAGTTCCGGATGGTGCTCGACGGTTCAGCCCACCTGCTGGCCGCACAGCTGCGCACCGACGACGATCTGTCCGCTTTGGACACCGCACTCGCGGCCATGCGCGCCGGCGCCGAGGAGGGCTTCGCGCAGTTCAGCCACGCCGACGTCGCGTTCCACGAGACGATCGCCCGCGCGTCGCGCAACCCGCTGCTGGTGGTGAGCGCCGAGGTCGTGCGCGGCGTGGTGCTGGAGCTGATCGAGGACAAGCTCTCGCACGCCCGCGACCGTTCGGCGTTGATGCAGTCGTGGCTGCGCCACCACGCCGAGGTGCTCGAAGCCGTGCGCGCGGCCGACGGCGAGCTGGCGGCGCGGCTGGCACGGAGAGCGTTGTACGACAACTACGCGGAGTACGTACCGGAAGAGCAGCGGGCGTTGCTCACGCCGTTGCTCTGAATCGTCACGGCCGGCCGGTGGCGGCGATCGCCTGGGTGACCGCGGTCATCGCCGACGTGGGAGGGCCGGGGAGCCGGGCCACGAAAACCCTGCGGATCTCGGCCGGCGCGCCCTCGACGCGCAGGGAAATCACCCCGGCCGGGGCAACCGGCGCCAAGCCTTCCGGAACGGTGGTGACGCCGAACCCTCCGGCGACCAGGTGCAGTTTCGTCAGCCAGTCCCGTGCACTGTGGACGATGCGTGCTCGCCCCGGCAGACCGGGCCAGACCCCGAGCAGCGGCTCCGCGCTCGACGAGGGGCTGGCGATCCACGGTACGTCGACCAGTTCGTCGACGTGCACGGACGTGCGGCCGGCGAACGGGCCGGTGGCCGAGGCCGCCACGAGGAGCTCGGTGTCCTGAACGGCCGTGAGGTGCAGGCGAGGTGACTCGCCGTCAGGTGGCCGGTGCGGTGGGCGCGAGGTGAGCACGGCGAGATCGATCGAACCGGTGCGCAACGCCCGGGCCAAGCCGGGCGTGGTGCCCTCGCGGGTGGAAACCCGGACGTCGGGCGCGGTCCTGGCGAGCCGGGCGAGCGCGGCGGGCAGGATCACCGGGCCTGCGCTGAAGACCGACCCGAGCCGCACCAGTTCCGTGCGAGGAGCCTCGTCGGTCAGGTCGCGCTCAGCCGCGTCGACCGACGCCAAGATCGTTCGCGCGTAGCGCAGCAACGTCAGTCCGCGCGGCGTGAGCCACACCCCGTCGGTCCGCCGCTCGAACAAGGTGGCTCCGACGCTTCGTTCGAGGGCGATCGCCTGGCGCGAGACCGCGGACTGCGTGTAGCCCAGCTCCGCGGCGGCCGCGGTGAAGCTTCCCGACTCGGCGATCTGGCACAGCACGCGGAGGGTCGCGCTCGAAACGTCCATGCCGACTACGCATAGCACAGATACCGGATCATCGCTTCCGGCATGCGCCTGACGTACCTAGCGTGGCGAAGGACGAAACAGAAAGGCGTTTCCATGCGTGCAGCGACACTCACCGCGTTCGGTTCCCCGCTCCAGGTGCACCACGTACCCGACCCACGAACCGGCAACGGCGAGGTACTGGTCGAAGTTCTGGCGACCTGCGTGCCGCCGTATGCGGCCGAGGTGTTCAGCGGTGAACGGCGCTATCCGCTCGAACCACCGGTCGTGCCAGGTGTCGGCGGGATCGGCCGGGTGGTGAGTGTGGGACCGGACGCGACCAAGCTGAAGGCGGGTGACCTGGTGTGGTGCGACTCGACGGTCCGCGCTCGCGACGACGCCCTGACCCCGGACATCACGCTTCAGGGCTGGAGCTCCCGCGGCGAGGGCGGCGCCAAGCTGGCCCACTACCTGCACGACGGACCGTTCGCCGAGCTCATGCGGGTTCCGACCGAGAACGTGCACCCCCTGCCCGGCTCGGCCGCAGCCGATCCCGCCCGCTGGTCCGCACTGGGTGTGCACACCATTCCCTACGGCGGGCTGGTGGCCGGCCGGCTCGCGGCCGGTGAGACGGTGCTGGTCAGCGGCGCGACCGGCAATCTCGGCAGCAGCGCGGTGGCTGTCGCGCTCGCCATGGGTGCCGGGCACGTGGTGGCTCCGGGCCGCAACCGCGCCGTCCTCGACCTGCTTGCCGACCGGTTCGGCGCGCGGGTGAGCCCGGTCGAGCTCAGTGGAGACGAAGACACCGACCGCACGAGAATGGCCGCGGCCGGCCCGATCGACCTCGTGGTGGATCTACTGCCACCCCAGGCACCCAGCTCCGCGACCCGGGCGACGGTCATGACCGTGCGCGAGTACGGGCGGGTCGTGCTGATGGGTGGCGTCGGCATGCTCGGCGGTGCGGATCTCGCCCTGCCCTACCCGTGGATCATGCGCAACTCGGTGACCGTCCGAGGCCAGTGGATGTACCCGCGGACAGCGAACGTCGCCATGATCCGGCTCATCGCGACGGGGGCACTGGACCTCGCCCCCGAACGCGTCACCCGGTTCGACCTCGACCAGGTCAACGACGCTGTCGCCCACGCTGCCATGCACGGCGGGCCGTTCGACCGCACCGTCCTCACGCTGGGAGCGACGCACCTCGGCGACGGGTGAACCGCCGATGCCACCCCGCCCGTGTCAGGAGGCGAGGAGGTGGGTGATGGAACCCGCGAGTTTCCCGGTCGGCAACGCCACGATCATGTACTTCGGCGAGCACATCAGCGATCGGGCATGGCTGCTGGGCCGCGCAGTTGCGGTGGAGGCCGAGCGGACGGTGGTGCTGGACGTGCCACCGCGCCTGCCGGCGGACGTGTGGAACGAAGTCTTGAAGTACTTCCCACGCAAGCCGGTGCGGGTGGTCGCGGCGCACGTCGGGGCGGAGGAGGTGCAGCGGATGGGACGGTGGCTCGCCACGCGGCTCGGGTATGCCGTGCTGATTTCCACGGGGATGCCGGAGCTCTCCGGGCGCATCGGGTGGTTCCGGGTCGAGCCCGCGCCGGCCGAACCGGTCCGAAAACGACCGCAGCCCGGCCGCTGGTGGCGCCGGGCTGCGTGATCGTGCGGGGGAACGCTCAGGAGACGAGGTTCGCGTACACGATGATGTTGTCCTTGTAGCTGTGCTCGGCGTGGTCGAACACGCCACCGCACGTGATCAGGCGCAGTTGGGGCTTGTCGGTGTTGCCGAAGACCGCCTGCGTGGGGAAGGTGTCCTTGGGGACCTCGTCCTTGTGGTCCACCACGAACTTCAGCTTCTTGCCGTCGCTGCGCTCGATGTCGACCTCGTCGCCGGGGTTGACGTCCTTGAGCTTGTAGAAGATGCCCGGCTGGTGGTTGCCGTCGACGTGCCCCAGCACGATCGCCGGGCCGACGTCACCCGGCACGGGCGAGAGCCGGTACCACGCCGCCTGCATCGGCGTCTTCACCGAAGGCACCGAGATCTGCCCGTCCTTGTTGGGCAGCACGGTGATCAGCGACGACTTCGCGCCGATCTTCGGGATCTCCACCGACGTCGGCCGCAGGCCGGTGAACGGCTTGGTCACCGGCACCGAAGTAGGCGCCGCACTTGCCGGCTTCGCGGCGGTCGCCGGGGCGTCCGAACCGCAGCCGCTCAGCGTCAGGGAAAGGAGCAGGGCGCCTGCGATCGCGACGCCCTGCCCGTACTTACCAATCCGGCCAAAAGTAGGCCGACCCCCGCGCGGCACGTAACCGTGACTGCGAAGCCGTTCGGCCGTGACTGTGGCCGGATTGGTAACGATCGGCGCAGTTTTCGCCATCAAGCGGCCATGCCGCCGAAGCCGGTCTCGACGCCGCCCTTGGGCGCGTACTTGACCTGCGAGGTGCCGTCACCGTTGGTCGTGCCCGCGGAACCCGCGCCCGCGCCACCGGCCGGCGGCACCGGCTGGTCGCCGGTCTGGTCGCCACCGCAGGTCCAGGTCGCGGTCACGTTGCCGGCGTCGAAGGACACGCCGTCGTGGCGCTGCACGAGCCAGCCCCAGTAGCGGCCGTCGGTCTCGTCCTGGTGCGGACCTTCGAGCAGGTCGAAGTCGCTCGAGGACACGTTGGTCGGCTCGCCCGCGGCGCACGCGATCACGAACAGGCCCTGGCCACCGTCGAAGTCGATGCCGTAGGCGCTGTCGTCGACGTACGGCGGCTCCTCCGGGGTCGAGGTCTCTTCGGAGCCCGATGTGGTCGGGGTCGAGGAGTCGCTCGGCTCACCGGTGTTGCCCGGGTTGCCCGGGTCGCCCGGCTGGCTGGTTTCGGTCGGCTGACCGCTGGTCGCCGGCGGGTTGTCCGAAGAGGACGGTGCCTGCGAGGACGCCGGAGCGTCCGAAGACGGCGTGTCCGACGCCGGCGCGTCGGTGACCGGAGTGTCCGAAGTGGGCGGAGTGGCGACCTCGGACGTGGTCGGCGTGCCGCCGTTGTCCTCCTGCGCGAACGCGGAGGGCGTGACGGCAAGGCTGATCAGGGCGCCCGCGAGCACGGCGCCCGCGAGTCTGCCCAGGGTCTTCTTCACGTGTTGTTCTCCCCTGGAAGAAAGCGCGGTGGCCCCCACCGCGTTCGCTGATCCTGCCGGACCAAAGGGGTAAACACGAAACGATTTCGACGGTGATTAAAAGCACCGTAAATAGAGGTAACGAACCCGCGGGGCCCGGCGATGATCTGGCTCGACACCCGCGCCCACACACGAAAGCCGGCGGAACCGTGGCTTTACTGTAACAGTTTCCGGCCCGCCGGCGAATCTCCGTGAATTGTTGACCGGATTCAGCCCAGCGCGGTGATGAGGTCGCGCCAGAGGTCTTCCGGATCCTCCAGTCCGACGCTGAACCGCAGCAACCCGGCGGGCACGCGCTCCTCCCCCGGCAGCCACGCACGCCGTTCCACCAGGCTTTCCACGCCGCCGAGGCTCGTCGCCGCGCGGATCAGCCGGACGGCGGAACACACCTTGTCGGCGGCTTCGGCCGTGGCCAGCTCGAACGACACCATCATCCCGAAACCGGGGTAACGCACCTTCGTGACGGCCGGGTGTTCCGCCAGGCGGGAAGCCAGCAGCGCCGCCGTTTTCGACTGCTCCGCAAGCCGCACCGGCATCGTGCGCAGGCCACGCAACGCGAGCCACGCTTCGAGCGCGCCGGGCGTCGAGCCGATCCGCGTACGCGCCCCGCGCAGCTCGGCCGCGACGGTCTCGTCGGCCGCGACGGTGATGCCCAGCAACAGGTCGCTGTGCCCGCCGATGAGCTTCGTCGCACTGTGCACCACGATGTCCGCGCCCAGCTTCAGCGGCTGCTGGTGCAACGGCGTCGCGAAGGTGTTGTCCACGACGACCCGGCCGCGAGTGCCGCGCGCGATGGTCTCGATCTCCATCACTTCGAGCGTCGGGTTCGTCGGCGACTCGAGCCACAGCAGGTCGGCGTCGCAGTCGAGCCACGCCTGAGTGTCGGTGGGTTCGAGCTCGGTGACGGTGATGCGGCCCATCTTCTCGGCGTGGTGCATCGCGCCGCGCGTCACCGCGTAGCTGAACGTCGGGACCGCCACGGACGAGCCGACCGTCAGCGTGTCCAGCACGGCCGACAGGGTCGCGACGCCGGAGCCGAAGCTGGTGGCGTGGCCGCCTTCCAGGGCACCGACGGCTTCTTCGAGCGCGTGCCAGGTCTCCGTGCCGTCGGAGCGCGCGTAGACGGAATCACCGCCGGCTTCGAACGTGCTCGTGGCCACGATCGGGGTGTTCAGGGGCTCGCCGGGGCCGTGCGGCCGCCCGGCCGCGATCGCGATCGTGCGCGGTGTCCAATCCATACCGAACACCGTACTGCGCCTTTGTTGCCAATCCGGCCACAGCCACGGCGCTATGACCTGCGTCGCAGGCTTGCGGTTCGTGCCGGGGGTGCGCCTGCTTTTGGCCGGATTGGCAATGGCGCTATCGCGGCCGGGCAGCCGTGATGTGGCGGTCGGCTCACCCGCGCCGGCGAGCCGACCACGCCTTTCAGTGCGCGTACACCTCGAACTCGTACAGCGAGTAGCCGTAACCGGTCCCCCGCTGCACGCCCTGCATCCGGACGAACCGGGCGTCCGACGGCGTGAACGACACGTTGTCCGCGCCGCCGTTGCCGTCGGTCACCACGGCCGCGTCACGCCAGTTCTCGCCGTCCGCCGAGAGCTGCACCTTGTAGCCCTTCGCGTACGCGGCTTCCCACGAGAGCACCACCCGCGCGACCTGCTGCACCGAACCGAGGTCGACGGTGATCGACTGGTTGTCGCTCCAGTCGCTGGCCCACCGCGTCTTCGCGTTGGCGTCCACGGCGTTCGACGCGGGCGAGTTGTAGAAGCCCGTCTCGGCGCTCGTGGCGCTCACCGGTTTGCCGGCCGCGAGGTTGCTGACGTTGTCGCCACGGTGGGCCGGGTACTCGACGACCTGCTGGAACGTCGGCCGGTTCTGCGTGCTGATCTTGTTGTGCGTGATGCCGCCGAGCGGCCGCTGGATCACGGTGTCGGCGCACCACTGGTCGCCGGCGGAGCAGTCGGCGTCACCCGGGTACACGGTGGTGGCGGGCTGCGCCGCGGCCGCCGTGAGCGAGTCGACCAGCGCGGTGCGGCAGGCGGTGAGGTCGCCGCCACCGCAGAACGTCGCGCCCAGCGGGCCGGCGACCGGCTGGCCCAGCACCGTGCGGATGTCCTTGCTGACGTAACCCCACCAGCCGTGCTGGTACGACGAACCCTGGTGCGGCTGGCCGACGTGCTTGCCCGGCAGCTCGTTCTGGAAGCCGGACGGGCTTTCGTTGATCTGCAGCACGTTCGTCATCGCGGTGAAGGCGTCGTCGCCCAGGGCCGGCTTGAACTCCGCGGTGACGAGCAGCGGCCACCACGCGTCCATGATCCGGATCGCGTCGGCGTCGTTGTACATCTTGCTGCCCGGAGAAGACTCCACGCGCTGGTGCCCGTGTTGCAGCCACGTCTTCAGTTTGGCCTCGGCGTCGGCCGCCGCGCCGGTGAGCGGCGTCTTGTCGAGCACCTGCAGCAGCAACGGCAAGACCTCCTCGGCCCGCAGGTCTGCGAGCGCCGCGTCTTCCATGGCCTGCGCGAGGTTCACGCGCGTCACCTTGGTGCCGCTGGTAATCAGTGCCTTCACACGCGTGTCGAGCAGGTCGGCGCGGTGCACGGCCGACTTGTCGGCGCCGCCCGAGGCGTAGCCCTTGGCCTGGGCGTTGTTCCAGCTGACGTAGTAGTCCTGGTTCACCGACTGCGGGTGCTGGGAGGCCGGGGTGTAGTTCGCCTTGTTGCCGTCCGGGTTCCAGCCTTGCCAGTCGTAACCCTTGTCGCCCCACACCGGCATCATCGGGTCCACAGTGGAATTGCGGACGGGGTTGGCGCCGGAGTTGAAGTAGGCGACGTCCTTGGAGTCGGCGTAGAACCAGTTGAAGGTGAAGTTCACGTCGCTCGCGGCCCGCTGGAAGTCGGTCGCGGAGTGGATGAAGTCGGGGTCGTTGAACTCCTGGAAGCCGATGAGCGAATCGACCTCGTGGAAGTACGACGACCGCAGCGACGCGTACGCCACGGGCTTGCCGCCGATCGTCGCGCGGCTGGTCACCGGGCCGTACTTCGTGCGGTAGCTGCGCAGCGTGTACGAACCGGCGGCGGTGCCGTCGGCCACCGTCGGCGACCAGGAGTCCTTGCGCTCCACGGTGTCCATCGGCAGGCACTGGCCCTGGTAGACGTAGTAGTTCGAGTCCTTCGTGGCCGGCTTGCCGCTCGGGTCGCACAGCGGCAACGCGAACGTGTCGATGATGTCCTGCGCCGACGTCGTGGCGCTCCACGAGTAGTCCCGGCCGCGGCCGAGCAGCACGTACATCGAGATGCCGGCGAACGACGCGCCGCGCGCGCTGATGCCCGGGCCCTGAAGTTCCTGCAGCAGGAGCAGCTGCGGCGCGAAGTACCCGGTCTGCGGGCCGAACACGGCGACCGGGTGACCACTGGCGGTCTTGCTGCCCGAGACCACGAGCGCGTTGGACATGCCGTGCTTGTCGCTCAGCATGTCGCCGGGCAGCACCCCGTTGTCGAACATGCCTTTCGCGGCCTGCTGGTCCGCCGGCGCCTTGACGTCGACCTTCGCCGGCGTGTTGGTCGCCGCCGAGCCGGACTGGTCGTACACGAGCTGCTGCGGCGTGACGGAACCCTTGTCCGGCATGGCGAGGCCCTGCGGGTTGGCCGGGGTCATGCCGTAGTCGAAGGTCTGGCCGTCGTGCAGTGTCTTCACGGCTTCGGGGTCGTCGGCCGAACGCAGGCTCTGCCACACCTGCTCACCCTTGGCCACGCCGTACTTCTCCTGCAACGCGAGCTTCGCGATCGCGTTCTGCACCTCACCGCCGCCACCGGCGCCGAACTGCGCGCCGACCACGGAGGCGAGCACCACGAGGTCGGTGAGCTTGAACGGTTCGATGGTCCCCGCATTGGTGATCGCGTCGACGTGGCCGGTGAGCACGTACTCGCCCGGGAAGTAGCGGCCGTTGTGGGAGTCGGTGATGTAGGAGTTGATGCCGTCGAGGTACGACTGCGCGTCGGCGAGGCCCTGCTTGCCGCGCGGGCCGCTGGCGGCCGTCGCCTCGATCTGCTGCTGCAGCTCGTCCTCGGTGTAGGGCGCGGCGGCGAAGAACGACTGCTCCAGCTCGCGGTTGGCGGGCGCGCCACCGGCGTACGAGGTCAGCTGGCCGCGGCCGACGCGGCGCATGATGTCCATGAGCCACAAGCGGTCCTGCGCCGCCGCGTAGCCGGCGCCGAACTCCGTGCCGGAACGCGTGGTGCCCTGGATGTGCGGGACACCGGTGGCCTTGTCGCGCGTGATCGTGACATCGGAGCGGGGCTGCAGCGTGCTCGCGACCTGGTCGGCGGGGACACCGAAGGAGGAGTCGTTGAAGAACTTGCCGATGGTGTCCGTCGTCAGCGTCTTGTAGCCACCGGCGAGGTCGGCGTACTTGCCGAGCTGGTCGTCGGCGTGCGCGGGCTGCGTGCCGAACGCCTTGTTGCCGAGGATCTCCGCGAGCGTCGCGCTGCCGTTCTCCCCCGGCGGGAGGATGTCGTTGCACTGGCCGGCGCAATAGTCGTTGCCGGGCAAGGCCGCCGAGGCC
Source organism: Amycolatopsis sp. NPDC047767 (assembly GCF_040704195.1). NCBI lineage: Bacteria > Bacillati > Actinomycetota > Actinomycetes > Pseudonocardiales > Pseudonocardiaceae > Amycolatopsis > Amycolatopsis sp. NPDC047767. Next base: position 57,421 of record NZ_JBEYSJ010000032.1, on the reverse strand, counting down.
GGTGGCGCGCCGCCGACCGCTGTCACGAGTCCCGCCGCGACAACGGCCAGGGCCGAAACAGCCAGGGTGCGGATGCGTCGTCGCATGCCGGAGCTCCCGTCCACGAGGTTCCCCCAGGGGTGACCCAGCGCACGCTACCGACGGGTAGATGAAGTGTGAAGACTATTCGCGTTTAACCCCTCTTTGGGCCTAGTCCGATCGGCGCAGCCTGCCGCTGCTAGGTACGGTGAGCGCCATGACCTTGGAAAAGCCCGAAATCGACCGCCCGGACGGACCCCCTCCCGCCGAACTGGAGATCACCGACCTCACCGTCGGTGACGGCGCGGAGGCCCAGCCGGGCAACGCAGTGACGGTCCACTACGTCGGCGTCTCGCACTCCACCGGAGCGCAGTTCGACGCGTCCTGGGATCGCGGCGAGCCCCTGCGCTTCGCGCTCGGCGCCGGCCAGGTCATCCCCGGCTGGGACCAGGGAGTGGCCGGCATGAAGATCGGTGGCCGTCGCCAGCTGGTGATCCCGCCGCACCTCGCGTACGGCGAGCGCGGCGCGGGCGGCGTGATCAAGCCCAACGAGACGCTGATCTTCGTCGTCGACCTCGTCGGCGTGAACTGATCGACGTCCGGGCAACCGGGCCGGCCCCGTGGGCAGCCCGGTTGCCCGAACACTTTCGAGTGAACCCCGGTGCTGGCTAGGCTCTGGCCGATCACCGGTTCGACCGGTGCCATCTGACCAGGGGGAAATGACATGCGCGTTCGCGCGATCCTTTCCGCGGCTCTGCTCACGCTTTCAGCCGCGCTCGCCACCGCCGTACCCGCGTCGGCCGTCGCCAACGGATCCGACGTGCCGCAGGGCCGGTTCGAGTTCGCCGCGAAGCTCACGATGACGAACATCCCGCGGCCCGACGGCACGCACTACGACAGCGGCTGCTCCGGCGCCCTCGTCGCGCCGCAGTGGATCCTCACCGCCGGGCACTGCTTCCACGACGTGAACCGCAACCCGATCTCCGGCCCGGTGCCGTACCCGACTTCGGTGCTGCTCGGCACGACCGTGCAGCGCGGCAAGCTCGGCGTGACGCGCCAGGTCACCGACGTGGTCCAGGCCGGCGCAGGCGACATCGCACTCGCCAAGCTCGACAAGCCGGTCCGCGGGATCACGCCGCTCAAGGTGAGCCGCTCCGAGCCGACGGTCGGGCAGAAGCTGACTCTCGCCGGCTGGGGCGCGCTGAGCTCGGTGGACGCGGCGCCGTCGATGAAGCTGCAGCAGGGCACCGTGGCGGTCGGCGAGGTCGCGGCCACCACCCTCGGCGTGCACGGCGTCGCGCCGGCCGCGGACACCAGCGCCTGCCTCTACGACTCGGGTGCGCCGTACTTCGTGGCTTCGGGCCGCGGCGGCCGGATCGTGGCGGTCGAGTCGGAAGGCCCCGACTGCCCCCACGACCAGCTGGAGACGACCTCGCGCGTCGACGTCGTCGCCGACTGGGTGCTGGCGCAGACCCACTGACACCCGGATACCAGAAGACGGGCTCCGCGCACAGGCCGCGGGGCCCGTTTTCTTTCGCCCGACAAGGGAATTCCTGACCCGGAAGTAGCTGGATAGCGTTGAGGGTCGATCATCGGCGCCCTGCCGGTGGCCCGACGAAGGGAAAGAATGCGCGTCCGCGCCGCACTCACCGCAGCTGCCCTCCTGCCCCTCCTCACCGCCGGCCCGGCCCTGGCCGTCGCCGACGGGTCCGACGTGGCCCCGGGCCAGTACGGCTTCACGGCCAAGCTGACCATGGCGAGCATCCCGCGCCCGGACGGGAGCACGTACACGAGCTTCTGCTCGGGCTCCCTCGTCGCGCCCACGTGGATCATCACGACCGGCCACTGCTTCCACGACGCGCAGCGCAACCGCGTGTCCGGCCCGGTGCCGTACCCGACCACCGTCACGCTCGGCCTGGTGGACGAAGCGAAGGAAGCGGGCGTCACCCGCAAGGCGACGCAGGTGCTGCAGTCCGCGGAGAACGACGTCGCCCTCGTGCAACTCGACAGCGCGGTCCCGGACATCACGCCGCTGACCGTGAACCGCCTGATCCCGGCCGCTGGCCAGCGCCTCACCCTCGCCGGCTGGGGCAGCCACACGGCGAAGAACCCCGTGCCGTCCTCGAAGCTGCAACAGGGCACCGTGCAGATCGCCTCCGTGGGCAGCACCACCGTCGGCGTCCGCGGCGTCGCGCCTTCCCCCACCACCAGCGCGTGCGTCTACGACTCGGGCGCGCCCTACTTCGTACCCTCCGGCAGCGGAGGCCAGCTCATCTCCGTGGAGACGACCGGTCCGGACTGCCCCCACGCGACCGTCGAAACGACGTCACGGGTGGACGTGATCGCGGATTGGATCGCGGCCCGGACTAAATAGGGCGGACAAATAGGTTCGGCCCGAAACAACCGCCCCGGCCGGCGCGGAGAGCGACAGTCAGGATCGCTCTCCGCGCCCCTGCCGGTGGCGGGTCAGTGCGTGACCGCATTGTTCACGCGTAATTTCCGTCGCGGCGCGCGGTCACGTTCGCCGGAATAATCGCGGCTTTACTTGTCCTTTTTCTTCGGTAGCTGGTCGGCGGCTTTCTTGCCCGCCGGGCCGAGTTTGTCGAGGACGGAGCGCACGCCGCTGACCACGGCGTCACCGACGGGGTTCGGGTGGTCGTCGTCCGGGTCGCCGATGCCGCCGGCAACGCCGCTGGAGCCTGAGTCCATGATATTTCTCCCCAACTGTTGTTTTATCGGATTACCCGATCAATTACCGATGCTACGCAATCGCTGCACCCACAACAACCGCGCGATTTGGGCCTCCTCTCCGGGAACTGCGCCGAGCCGGTTGTTCATGAGGTGAACGTGCTGGAACGCCGCCCGGTACGGCGAAACTCGCCGGGCCGATTCGCGGTACTCGGTCCAAAAGCGCTCGGCGTAGCGGCGCAGGGGTTTGCCGACGCGGTCGGTGGCCAGTTCGCGCGTCACGTTCTCGAACAGGCGGCCCGCTTGGCGCACGGCGGCCGGGTCGTCCGGACGGGCGGTGGCGGCCGCGGGGCGCCAGGCGACGGTGCGGGCGCCGCGGCCCGACCAGTACCACGCGTACTGGTGCAGGAAGCTGATCTGCTGGTCGGCGGGCAGGCCCTCGACGATCGCGGCCGTGTGGGCCGCGGCCTGCGTGATGCGGTGGGCGGAAGCGCGGCCGGGCAGCAGTTCCAGCGCGGTGTCGCTGCCCAGGTGCGCCACGCGCTCGGCGAACTCCACGCCGTCGGGGCCGCGGAACTTCGCCAGCTCCGGCTCGTACCAGCGCTTCACGACTTCGGTGCCGCGTTCGGCGAAGCGGCGGTCCAGGTCGGCTTCGACCACGGCGGCCGAGCAAGGCTCAGGCTGAAGCCGAACGCGCAGCTGGAGGCCCGACATGTCCATGTACTGCAGGAAAAACCAGCGCCGCAACGAGTGTTCACCGACCACCGGCCGCACCACCTCGGTCAGCAGCCGCGTCACGGACGGCAAGTCCGGGACGTACACGCGCCAGTAACGCCAGTCGGGCCGCAGCAGGGTCTCAAGCATGGGTCACCACCGTCAGGAACTCGGCCACGCGCCGGGAGCCGGCGTCGGAAACGGCCGGCAGGGCCTCCGTGAGTTCGAGCTCCTCCGCGCCGGCCAGGCCTTTCAGCGCCGTCCACGCCGCGAGCGGGTGGGCGAAGCTGAGCCACTGCGGTTTGCCCTGCGGCACCCCGCCCGCACCGAGACCGCGGACGAACACCTGCTCGGGCAACCCGTGCTCGGCCAGGAACATCCGGCCGGCGCGGAGGAAGTCCACCTCGGGTCCGCCGGCGACATCGGGCAGCGCCGACGCCGGCAGCGTCCAGCGGGCCCGGCGCAGCACCAGCCGCCCGTCGGTCACGCGCTCGCGAAACCCCGCGCCCGGCATCGGCGCCCACGGGCCCAGCGACAGCCACGGATCCGACAGCAGCTGCAGCACACGCGGCACCCCGCGCAGCAGGTGCGCGGGCACGGCGCCGAGGTAGCTCAACGCGGCGGGCCGCCCGGCGGGGTCGAGCACCTCCAACGTCCCCGTGGCCAGGTCGTGGCGCACGCGAAACCCGTCGATCGGCACGCCACCGGGCCCGGCCAAGGGCCGTTCGGCACCCCACGACAGCCACGGCGCCGAACGCACGGCCGGCCGCTGCGTGTCCGTCCAGTCGGCGTGCGCGGTCACCTGGTACACCGCGCAACCGGGGAAACGCTTCTCGTGCAACGAAGTCACGGCCGCCTCGACCCGCGCGGCCAGGCCCGGCACGCCCGCCCAGCGCGAGACGGCGCCGAGGTACCCCGGGTGCACCTGGTTGACCACCAGCTTTTCGCCCGCGACCTGCCAGAACACCGAGTGCGCCGGACGGCCGATGCTCGGCCCGGCGAGGTCGCGCACGTCGGGCTTGGGCACCGCGCAGCGGGAAAGCCACAGCATCGGGTCCAGGTCGCGCACCGCGCGGAACGCGAACTCAGCCAGGTCGGCGACGCCGCCGTTTCCGTAGTGGTGCAGGAAAAACCGGACCAGGTCGTAGTACCCGGCCCGCGGCCGCGCGGTCGCGCCAAGTAGGCCGTCGAGCCGGTCGAGCTCTCCCGCCACCCACGCGGGCGGGGCGGTCTCCGCTTCCGGGCCGTGCGCGACGGTTTCGTGCACCAGCCCGAGCCCGTCGAGCCAGCCGACGCGCGCCGGATCGCGTTCCGCCAGCACGGTTCGCAGCCGGCCGCGCAACGCGAGCACGGCGTCGGCCCGGCGCCGGCCGTCCGCGCTGCCGGCCACGACCTTCTCGGCTTCGGCCAGCGAAGGACGGCCCCACGCGGTGAAATGCCGCGGCTCGTCGAGGCGCCACGGCGGGCTCACCAGCAGCAACCCCTGGTCCACGAGCCGGCGCACGTCGTCGACGGCGCAACCCAGCTCCGCGGCCAGCTCACGCAGGCGCCGCGGCCGAGCGTCGAGGGGCACTGGCCCGGCCAGCGCGGTGACCTCGTCCTCGCGGAAGTACACGCCGTGGCGCATCAGGTGCACGGGCAGCGCGGCCAGCCACTCCGCGCCGACGAGGCGAGTGTCCACATTGGGCACCACCACCGGGTCGTCTTCCAGGGCCGCATACGCGAGCCGCGCCGCGACGCGCGAGGAGCTCACCAGCCGGCAGCCCGCGCCCGGGTCGACCGCGCCGCCGAAGTCTCCGACGCCGACGGTCGTCAACGCGCCGAACGGGCTCGGCTTCACCGTGGTCCGCACCAGGTACGACACGGCGCTGCGGCTGAGCCGGCCACCGGGTTTGCCCAGCTCGGCGCGGCCGGTCAACACCGTGACGAACTCCGGGCTCGCCAGCGCCAGCCCGGCCAGTACGTGCGGGCTGCGCAGGGCCGAAGCCACGGCGTGCTGCGCCGAAGCCAGCTCCGCGCCGAGCGCCCGCGCCGCCTTTTCCAGCAGCTCACGCTCGCGCACCAGCAGCTGGTGCCACTCACCGAGCCGGTCCGCCTCCCCCGCGGCCAGCACTTCCCGCGCGAGCCTGACGCCGGCTTCGTCGGAGCGGTCGTTGAACACGCTCCGACGAAGCCGGATCAGCCCGCGCCGCTGCTCGCGCGACAGCTCGTCGCGGCCGATCACGGCGTGCAACGCATCGCAAACCGGTTCCGCCAACGCGGTTTTGCGCGCGGCGGCGGACTCGGCCTCCTCCAGCAGGGCGACGGTCTCCGGGGCACGCAGACCGTCGAGCACGCTGGCGGGCAGGCCGCAGATCCGGGAGACGAGCAGCTCGGACACGACCTCACCGCCTCCGCGCGGCGAGAGCTTCGGCCTGCCAGCCCGGGTCGAGCTCGCCCCGCCAGTCCTGCGCGCCGTCACCGCTCACCGGGGCGGGCAGCTCGGCCGGGGCACTGCCCAGGATGAACTCGCCGACCGACGACTCCTTCAGGTAGTCCAGCCCGAACGCACTGGCCGCCGCGTCGGCGTCACCGCTGCCCAGACCGCAGCCGGCCAGGCCCATCGCGGTCGCCACCAGGTACATCGTCTGGTACAGCGCGCCGGCGTGCTTGAGCGTCACCGCGTACGCGATCGACTGGTATTTCCACGACAGCCGCTGGAACCGCGAGGTCATGGTCACCAGCACGTCGGGCACGGCCTGGCCGCCGGTCGACAGCGTCGCCACGCGCAGCAGCTCGTCACGCGCTTGCGACTCGGTGTTGATCAGCCGCAGCACGTGCTCGCCGGCGTCGTAGTGGTAGATGCCGGGCTCAAGGCCAGCGCACCGGCGGACGGTGACGTACAGCTCCAGCTCGTACCCCGCACCACCGCAGGGGTACGGCCGGCTCGAACCTTCGTACGGCATCCGCGCCTCGGGCCGCGGGCCGTAGGTGCCGCGCACGCGCGCCGTGCGGTAGAGGAACTCACCCAGCTGCTCGACGGTGATGGGATCTTCGCCGTACGTGCGGATCGACTGGCGCGCCTCGATCGTCTCCTGCAGCCCATGGTCAGCGGCGCGCACGGCGTCGAACGACGGGCGGAACAGCTCCGTGCGCGGTCCTTCCGGCGCGGGCGCCACCGCGGGCAGCGGCTCGATGTCGCCGACGTACGGGAAGCGGCCGCCGAACGCCTCGTCGGTGCGGCCGATCCGGCTGCGGCTGTGGAAGTACAGGTCGTGCACATCCCACTGGCGCAGCACGTCGTCGGAGTCGACGGGGAACTCACCGTCGGCGCCGACGTCGAGGAAGGCCGCGCCCGCCAGCGCGGCCAGCACCGGCCACCACTCGGTGTCCACTTCCGACGTCGGCCGGGCCACGGCGAGCGCCGCCACTGCGCCGGCCAGCGCCGCGTCGAGCAGCACCGCGCGGTACTTGCTCAGCGGCGACTCCACCACCAGCTCGCCGCCGCGGCGACGCAACAGGCTGAACTTGCCCAGCCGCAGCCACGCGCCGGCCAGCTCCGGCAGCTCGGGCCGCAGCCCGGTCACGCCGGTGCGCTCCAGCACGGCCACGCGCTCGCCGCGAAGCCGAAAACCCGTGGCCAGGAACGGTTCCACCTTCGTCAGCACGGTCGCGACCGGCGACTGCGGGTGCTCGGCGGCGAGCTCTTCTTCGGTGTGCAGCCCGGCGCGGACCTGCTCCAGAGCCGCCAGCATCGGGGCGCCGACGCCGCGCAGGCGGTAACCCGCGCGATCGGCCAGGCCGAGCAGGACCTGGTCGTCCTTGGTCAGCACGGCGACGTCGCGGCGGAAGGTGACGGTGTACTCGGCGGTGCGTTCGAGCGTGGTCATAGGAACATCGCAATCGGGTTGAGGTCGGCTTCGGACGGCGTTTCATCGATCCAGCCCAGTTCGCGCGGCACGTCGAAGAGCCGGCCGGGCGCGAAGCGGGGCCAGAAGTGCCGCATCCCCGGCACCAGCACACGCACCACGGGCAGGCCGATGTCCACCCGCGTCTGATCGAGCACCAGCATTTCCATCCCGCGCTCGGCGACGGCCCGCTCGGCGCGCAGCACGTCTTCGCGCACGTCGGTGCTTTGATAGCGCTCGAAGTCGGCCCGGGTGCGCCGGGCGCCTTCGGCCGGGAGCACGTACGGCTGGTTCTCCACGGTCGCGTTCCGCCACCAGTGCAGCTGGTCGGGGTCGTTGTAGGCATAGGAACCAGAACCGTCGGCCTTCATCCCGATCACCGCCGGCAGGAACTGGTTCATCTCCGACAGCGCCCGCCCGATCGCCACCTCCACGTCGAAGTGCGCGCCGAGCGCGAAGAGGATGTCCTGCGCGGGCTTGTCGCGGCGCACGGAAACCGCGGCCACGGACGGAATGCCCAGGTCGTTGGTCAGGTCCAGCACCCAGGTGTCGCGCTCCAGCTCGTCGTAGCGCTGCTGCCACTGCGCGAAGTACGGCACGTCGAACGTCGACAGGTCGATCGCCGGCCGGCGCAGGCGGTGGTACCACCACATCGCCACGGTGTCGCGTTCCACCAGCTCCATGAAGCCCTGCAGGATCGCGTCCTCGAGGCTCGTGCCCGCCGCGCAGCCGTTGGAGTTCGCGCCGGCCTGGAACGGGGTTTTCGGGTTGTGGTAAGCGAAATACAGGCCTGAGGTGGGGAACAGCTTGGTGCGCTGCTCGGTCAGCGACCACACCGGCGACCACTCGATCTCGGCCTGCGGGTCGAGATCGTCGGCGACCCAGTGGAAGTGCGACGGGCGCGAGTTCCACTCCTTGCGGTCGCGGAATTGCGCGTCGCTGTAGAGGTGCAACGCGTTGGGGTGGATCACCTCGGCCGGGTCCAGATCGGCCAGCCGAGCGGTGCGGCGAGCCTCGTCGCCGTGGAACAGCCCGGAGTAGCGCTCGATCGCCTCGCCGACCGCCGACGCCTTGGCCTGCGCGTCGCTCATCCCCTTGCCCGCACTGCAGCTGCGCAGGCCGGCGCGCAGGTCGTTGGCGTTGGCCATGGGGATCGCGAAGTTCTGGCCCGCGGTGTAGGTGTGCAGGCCCTCGACCTCCAACGGCACCTTCACAAGGTTGCTGATCGGTCCCGTGACAGGGCTGATCAGGTGCTCGTAGCGCGCCACGAACTGCTCCGGCGGGCTCGACCGGTAACCACCGTCGCTGCTCGCCATGCGCGGGCGCGGCTCGAGCTGCACGGGCGCCGCCATGCGGTCGGCCTGCAGCTCGGGCTCACCGCACAGCGGGCACTGCGGCCGGCGCTGGAACGGGTGGTGCTCCTGCGTGAGGCTGACCGTGTCGAGCGTGATGACCTCCGACTGCCACGGCGTGCCGTACTGCGCGGCCACCCCGCCCGGCGGCTGCGGCATCGCGGCCCGGCCCGCGGCGAACGCGCCGGTGAGCCACTTGCCGACGTGCAGCGCGGCGAGGCGGTGGGCCAGATCCTGCGTGACGCCGGTGCCGGTCACGGAGTTGACCAGCGCCGGGCTGTCGAGCACTCCGCGCTGGCGCAGGTAGCTCGCCAGCACGTTCTTGTTGGACAGCCGCACCCGCAGGCACTCGTAGCAGCCGGTCACGCCGGGTTCGAAGACCGGGCCGACCCAGATCATGCTGCCGACCGGCTTCACCGGCAGCCACGGCGTGCCCGCCGCGTGGAACTTCGTGCCCCACTCGGCGAGTTCGGGACGCAGGTAGTCGTCGGTGAGCACGACGGTGAAGCCGGCCGGCGCGTCGGGATCCGTGGTGACGCCGGTACCGAGCGCCGCCAGCGCCTCGGTGAACCCGGCCGCGTCGACGTCGCCGGCGGTGAGCACCCGCACGTCCGCACCGGCCAGGCGCCGCACGGCGTCGTCACCGTCCACACCGGACGCTTCCCAGTAGCCGCCCACGCGCGGGTCGACCTCGGGGTCCACCTCGACGACATACCCGCTGCGGCACAACCGGTCCAGCGCCACGTCGATGCGCGCCGGATCGGCCTCCGCCAGCGCCTGCTTGATGCTTTCGCGGCTGTGCTGCCCGTCGACCAGCAGCGGGGCCAGCTGCTCGACCAACGCACCGGCGAGGCGGGTCTGCGTGGTGCGCTCGCTCGTGAGGTACACCGCGTCGCCGGGCACGGTCAGCACCCGCAACGACCGGTTGAACCTCGTGATCCGATTGATGCTCTTCGTCATGGTTGTCCCCTCAGTCGAGCCGGCGGGCGTTGCCCACCAGCCGGGCGAAAGCCGTCGAATGGCCGGACAGCTCGGCGAACGTGCCGAGGTCGGCGATGCGTCCGTGCTCCAGCACGGCGATCCGGTCGGCCGAGCGGATGGTGGAGAGCCGGTGGGCCACCACCACCCGGGTCAGCCGGAGGTCGTCGACCGCGCGCCGTACCCGCTCCTGCGCGGCGGCGTCGAGTGCGCTCGTGGCCTCGTCGAGCAGCAGCACGGAAGGTCGTTTGGCCAGGGCGCGGGCCAGCAGCAGGCGTTGCACCTGGCCGCCGGACAAGCCGCTTTCCCCGTCGGTGACCTGCGTGTGCAGGCCCATCGGCAAGGCGTCGACGACGTCTCCGAGCTGCGCCTGCTCGGCCGCCCGCTGCGCGAGGTCGAGGTCCACCTCGTCCGCCGCGCCGCAGATGACCTCGGCCAGCGTGCCGCGCATGAGCGTCGCGTCCTGGGCGACGTACCCGATCCGCGTGCGCAGCTCGTCGACGTCGCAGGTGTTCACGTCCACGCCGTCGACCAGCACGACACCGCGCTCGGTCCGGTCGAGGCCCAGCATCAGGCGCAGCAGCGTCGACTTGCCCGCGCCCGACGCACCGATCAGCGCCACGAACTCGCCCGGCTCGATGCGCAGGGAGACGTCCGTGAGCAGGTCACGGGTCTGGCCGGGGTAGCGGAAGCTCACGTCGCACAGCTCGACCGCGCCCCGCGCGGCCGGCAGCGGGGTCGGGCGCGCCGGCGTCTCCGGCCGGGTCGTAAGCACCGGCGCGAGACGGGCGTGCACCGGGCCGATGGCGAACAGGCCGACAAGCGCGCTCTGCAGCCGGGTGGCGGTGAGGTTGAGCGTCATCGCGACCATCACCACCGTCCACTGCCCGGTGAACCCCAGGCCGGACGCCATGGGCAGCAGCACCGCGAGCAGCGCCGGGTAGCAGGCCACGGCCAGCGCACTCGCGATCTCCGCGTAGCGCAGGCCGGCGTCGTCGGATCGCTTCTGCGAGCGGAACGCCTTGCTCCAGCGACCGACCACATAGGACTGCGCGCCGAACGCCCGTACGTCGTCGATGCCGAGCATCGCGGGATACACGGCCGCCTGCACGTCGTCCACGGCGGACAGCACCTCGGTGTCGTGCCGCTGCTGGCGCACGGAAAGCCACAGCATCGCCCCGAGCACGAGCCCGAAGATCCCGACCGCCGCCACGGCCAGCCACGGGTCCAGCAGCGCCAGCAACGCGATCGCGACCAGCGCGAACACCGCGTGCAACGCCGCCGTGAGGCCGCCGCTGCCGAGCAACCCGCGCAGCTGGCCGACCCCGCCGGAGAAGCCCATCAGGCGGCGCAGCGGGTAGTCGCGGAAGAACGTCGCGGGCAGGCTCAGCAGGCGCTGCCAGATCGCCGACTCGATGCGGTCCTGGGCCCCGTCGGTCAGGGTCAGCAGCCCGCGCTCGACCACGGCGGTGGTCAGCAGCTGCAACGCGAGCAGCCCGACCAGCGCGCCGGCCAGGTACGGCAGGGCGTCGCGGTTGTCCGCGGCGATCGCGATCGCCAGCACCATCCCGGCCAGCGGCACGACGAACCCGAACACGGTCGCCAGCAACCCGACCACGGCACTCACCACGAGCCGGGCCCGCTGGCCGCGCACGGCGAAGGACAGCAGGTGCCGGCCGGTGCTGCCTTCGTGGGGCAGAACGGCTTTGCGCGGCTCCGGTACAGGCTTCTGGACAACGGTCGGCGCGGGAGCAGCGTCGTCGATCGGCTGCGGCTCGGCCGTTTCGGGCTTGGTCCGACCGGCGACGGCCTGCCGCAGCGACGCCGCCGTCGCGCCCGTTTCCTCGAACCACGAGCGGGTTTTCTCCGTGGGCACCGTCGTGGTCATCCGGCCACCTCCGCGATGTCGCGGTAGCCGCGGGAGTGGGCCAGCAGGTCGTCGTGAGTGCCGTAGACGCGCACGGCGCCGTGGTCGAGCAACACGACCGTGTCGTCGCCGCGGACCTCGGAAAGCCGGTGGGCCACGACGACCGTGGTGGTGCCGCGGGTGCGCAGAGCGGCGTCGATGCGGGCGGCCAATGCGGTTTCGACCGCGCTGGTCGCCTCGTCGAGCACGAGGACACGCGGGTTGCGGGCGAGCGCGCGGGCCAGGGCCAGCCGCTGGCGTTCGCCGCCGGAGAAGTTGCGGGCCTGCTGGCTGACCTGCGCCGCGTCGATCCCGCCGCGCAGCTCGATCGTCTCGGTGAGCTGGGCGTCGTCGAGGGCGGCGGCGATGGCGTCGTCCGGCAGCGCGGTGCCGAGTTCCAGGTTCTCGCGCACGGTGCCCTCGAAGAACGCCGGCCGCTGCGGAACGTACCCGACCAGGAACGGCCGCACCGAAGGCGGCAGATCCGCGCTGCGCCGCCCGTCGACCAGCGCGACGCCCGACCACGGCCGCACGAGCCCGGCCAGCAGCTTCGCCAGCGTCGACTTGCCGCAGCCGCTCGGGCCGACCAGCGTCATCCGGCCGCCGGGCGGCACGTCGAGATCGAGCGAAACCAGCAGCGGCTCGGTGTTGGTGTCGTAGCCGTAACGCAGACCGCGCACGGTGACGCGCCCCGGCCCGACGGCGACGGGCTCGTCCACATCGGACGGATCGGTCTCGGCGCCGGCCACGTCGTCGTAGGCGGCGAAGCTGCTGCGCAGGCCGCCGATCCGGTGCAGCCCCGTGACGAGGCCGCCGGCGTGCAGCTGCCACACGCCGGCCAGCACGGCCACGGTGATCACCTCGCCTGGCGCGACCAGCGCGGTCAGCGCAAGGCAAGCGGCGTAGCCCAAGGCATGCAACGCCGTGACGGCCAGGCCGATCCCGTGCTCACCCAGCGCCGCCCGCCGTTGCGCGGCCAGCACCTTGCGCTGCGCCGAAGACCAGCGCCCGAACGCCTGGCGTCCGCTGCCCTCGGCCTTCACCGTGTCGATGGCCGACAGCACGTTGAGCGAAAGTCCGTCGCGCGCCGACTGTTCGACCATCAACGCCGACTGCCGCTCGGTCCCGGACCGCCGCCCGAACCGCACGACCAACGCGGTCAGCAGCGTGCTCCCGGCCAGCAGCGCGGCGGCCGGCGGAGCGAGCACGGCCAGCACCGTGAGCAGACCGACGACGGCGGCCAGGCTCACCGCGACCGGCAGCACCACCGTGGTCAGCTGCTGCGCGATCGTGTCGGCGATCTGCACCCGCGCCGCGACGCCGCCGGTGAAGCGGCGGTGGAAGTAGCTGCCGGGCAACCGAAGCAGGTGCCCGACGAGTTCGGTGGAGCGCCGCAGCGAGGTGCGCAGCAAAGCGGCCGAAACCAGCCGCTGCTGCGCCCAGCCCGCGAGCGCGAGACCCACGGCCACCGCGGCCAGCCACCACGTCGCCCCGGGCCCGGCGGTCGCCGTGACCAGCGAGCGGGCCAGCAGCGCGGCCACCACGGTCAGCCCGGCCGTGACCACGCCGGCCACCACCGCACCGAGCACCACCGGCAGTCCGGCACCCAGCCAGCGCAGTGCGCGCGGCAGCACCCGCTGCGGCGCACCGCTCGGCTCGAAGCCGGCACCCGGCCGGAAACCCAGGTACAGCCCCGAAAACCGCTCGCGGAACTCGACGATCGACAGCGTGTGCCGCCCGGCCGCGGGATCGTGCAGCCGCACCTTGCCGCCGCGACCGACGCGTTCCAGCACCGCGAAGTGCCGGTTGTCCACGAAGACCACGCCGGGCGCGGCCAGCCCGCGCAGGGTGGCGACGTCGGCCTCGGCGCCGGACAGCCGGACGCGCTTGGCGCTCACCGTCAGGCCGAACTGCTGGCCGCGCCGGGCGAGTGTCGCGGCGCTGATGCCGTCGCGGCCGCCACCGCAGGCCTGCGAAAGGACCGGCCACGACAGGTACTTGCCGAACCCGGCGAGCAGGATGCCGAGGCAGGCCGCACCGCAGTCGGACTCCTCGACCTGGCGGAACTCGGCTCCGGCGCGAGACCGGTAGCGCGTGCTCACCGGGCACCGCTTTCCGCCGGCGCGGGCGCGAACGTCACCGGCAGCTCGCGCGGCGTCGGGAAAGCCAGCGACGCACGCCAGGGCAGCTCGGCCGGCGGACGGGTCGGGGTCGGCAGCCGGTCGTGCACCGCGGTCAGCAGCGACTGCGCGGTCATCGCGGCCAGCGCGCTGCCGAGGCAGTAGTAACTGCCGTGGCCGAACGCGACGTTGCCGGTCATCGGCCGGTCCCAGCGGAACTCGAGCGGCGCGTCGAACTTGCGCGGGTCGAGGTTGGCGGCGGCGAAGGCGAGGATAACGGTGTCGCCGGCCTTGAAGTCCAGCTTGCCGACGGACAGGTCGTGCGCGACCTGGCGCGACCCGAACGCGACCGGCGTGCGCAGGCGGATGGCCTCGGCGAACACGCGTTCGCCGCAGCGCGGGTCGGCGGCCAGCGCCGCGGCGACGTCGGGCTGCTCGGACAGCACGACGAGCGTGTTGGCCAGCGCGGCCGTCACGGTGTCGAGGCCGGTCATGAACAGCAGCAGCACCATGTCCACGGCTTCGTCGGCGGTGAGCTTGCCCGCCTCCTGCGCCTGGGCGAGGTGCCCGATCAGGTCTTCGGCCGGCTCGGCGCGGCGCTTGGCCAGCAGGCCGGCGACGTAGTCGCGCAGCTCGGCGAACTCGGCGGCGGTGATCGGGGTACCCGCTTCGGGGTGCGTCTCGGTGAGGAAACCGGCGGCGAGCTGGCTCATCATGCCGGTGGCCCGCGCGGTGACGAAGTCGCGGTCGGCGGGCGGCACGCCCAGCAGCACGGCGGTGACAGCGGCCGGCAGCGGCGTCGCCAGCTCGGAGACGAACTCCGCCTCACCGCGACGCAGCGGTTCGGCCAGCAGAGCGGCCACCACGTCGTCGATGCGGTCGCGCAGACCGGCCAGCCGACGGCCGGAAAACGCCCCGGTGAGCACACCGCGTAGCCGCGAGTGCTCCTCGGCCGCCCGCACCGACATGGTGCTGCCGAAGAAGCGAACAAACTGTGGGTTATCTCGGCGGACCACGTCGGTGAAGACGGGGGCCGCCATGGGGAAGCCGGGGTGGGTGCACAGGCGGGTCACCAGCTCGTAGCCGGAAATGACCCACATTCCGTCGAAGCGCACCACCGGCGCCTGTTCCACCAGCTCCGCGAAGAAATCCGGAGCCTGCATTCCGAACGGCTCCAGGCGGGCGAAGTGCCGCCACAACCGCTGGACGATTTCCGACATCCCCCAGTCCTTTCAGAACGCGTGTTTTCCCGCACCGCGTGGTCGCCGCCATTCATGAATCATTTTTCGACGGCGACCACGCGGTGTGGGTGGAATAGCTGACCTGCCTCACCTGGAATCAGGTGGCTCAGGTGGCACAGCCGTACGTGCCGAAGCACACCGGGCAGCCGATGCTGCCCGCCGTTCCGAAGCAATTGCTCGCACCGGCCTCGGTGAGCTCCTCGATCACGAGCTCCTCGACCTGCGGGGCCTGCGTGGTAACGTTCTCCATGACAACCTCCCTTCAGAGGTTCGTTTCGCCGCGGATGTCCTGGGGGATTGTCAGCTCGAGCTCGCGGTACCGACCGTGCCCGCCGAGCTCGGGCACCCCGCGGTGCCCACGCTGCCGAGGCAGAAGCTGCCGGCCTGCGCGTCGGAAAGCTGCTCGATCGTGAGCTCGGTCGTGGCCGGCTCGAAGATTTCCTCGTTCATTGCTTTTCCTCCCAACTCAGTGCGTCAGTGGTTCGGATCAGTGCGTCAGTGCGAGCTGACGGTGCCGTAGCTGCCGGCGCTCGACGGGCAGCCGAACGTGCCGGCCGACCCGACGCACCAGCCGGCGCCCGTGGCGTCGGACAGCTCTTCGACGGTCAGTTCCTCGGTGAAGTCCTGCGTTTCCTGCGTCTCCATGACCGTTTTCCTCTCAGGACCAGCTGAAGGCGGTGCCGATGCACGCCGGGCAGGTGGTGGAGCTGATGGTGCCGCCGGTGTTGGTGGTACCGGCGCCGGCGACCTCGCCGAGCTCCTCCACCGTGATGTCCTCGGCGAACGCCTGCTCGACCTGGTTGTCGAACTCGTTCATCTCGATCTCCTCAGGTTCGTGGATCAGTGGTGTGGGACTGCTCAGCCGAAGCTGGACGCCGTGCCGGCGCTGGACGGGCAGCCCGCGCTGCCGATGCAGAAGGCGGTGCCGGCCGCGGTGGTTTCCACCAGCTCCTCGACCTGCAGCTCCTCCACCGCGTCCACGGCGGTCGTGTTTTCCTGCATTCCCTTCACCTCCCTTCAGAAGGTTGAAAGCGAATGGAATTCACGCCTCGGGTTTGCAGGTGACCGTGCCTTGATTCCAGCCGTTGAAGCTGTACCGGTACAGGTATTCCCCGCCGTCGACACCGACGTAATCCCATTTCGCCAGCTCGAAGCCGACGTACGCGTACTGCGTGCTGGGCACGCATCTCGGGGGCGCCGGGACACTGGCCTCAGCAGCGGAAACACCGGATAAAACGGACACAACGACTAACGCGGCAACCAAAACAGTTCTCATCACGCAAGCCCCCCCAGGCTTTTGATTCCCCAGTTTCGTGCTATTCGCTCTGAGCGATTCGCACAGGGGGAACGCTAAACCCAACTCGGTAGGCAAGAGGAGGGTAAATCACACATGTCACCCGTCTGGAGTAGTTAGCTGACAGCTATCTTAGGTTTCTCCTAGGGTTCCCTTAAGGTAGATCAACTATGGGTGCCGGAGCGACTACTCCTCGGTTACAGCGAGTACGGCCCGTGCGGCGAGGGCAAGAGCTCGCCACCCGTCGGTGAGCGCGGCCGGCTCCGGAGCGAAGTCGGGTGAGTGGTTGGTGCCGCGCGCGCCGACGCCGAGCGTCCAGTAGCACAGCGGCACGGTCGTGCCGTCCGGCAGAGCGGCCAGGTGGCCGAAGTCCTCGGCCGCGGCCACGGGCGGCGTCCAGCCGACGCGGTCCGCCCCCAGCCCCGCCAGGTGCGCCGCTCGCACGGCCAGCACGAGCTGCCGGTCGTTGGTGGTCGCCGGCGCCGAGCGCACCGTCACGACCTCCGGCTCCACGGGCGCGCCGGACGCGGCGGCCTCGGCCCGGCACACGCGCTCGATCGCGGCCAGCGCCCGGGCCAGCGCGCCGTCGCTCGCCGCGCGCACGCTCACGCCGAGCTCCACGCGGTCCGGGATCACGTTTGCCGCGTCGCCCGCGTGCACGGAGCCGACCGTGACCACCACGGGATCGGCCGGGTTCGTCTCCCGCGCCACCACCGACTGCAGCCGCACCACGAGGTGCGCGGCCAGTACGACGGGGTCCACGGCGAGGTGCGGCACCGCCGCGTGCCCGCCCCGGCCGTGCACGGTGATCGCCAGCTCGGCACACGGCGCGGTGATCTGCCCCGGCGAATGGCCCACCCGACCGACCGGCCCGGGCACGGCGTGCTGGGCCAGCAACGCGTCGGGCGGGCCGAACACGTCGTGCACCCCGTCGGCCACCATGGCCAGCGCGCCCTCGAGCGTCTCCTCGGCCGGCTGCCCGAGCACCACGACCCGGCCGCGCCACTCCGCTCGCGTCGCCACGAGCTCGCGAGCGGCGCCGACCACGGCGGCCAGGTGCAGGTCGTGGCCGCAGGCGTGCATGGCGGAACCGCCGGCCGCGTACGGCAGACCGGTGCGCTCGGCGAGCGGCAACGCGTCCAGCTCGGTCCGCACCGCGACCGTCGGCCCGGCGCCGTTTTCGAACGCGGCGGCCAGGCCGTGGCCGCCGATTCCGCTACGCACGGTGAACCCCAGCGCGGTCAGCTCGCGAGCGAGCACGTCCGCCGTCCGCTTCTCCTCGCCGGCCAGCTCGGGGTGTGCGTGCAGGTCCTGGTACAGCTCCAGCAGGTCGGTCACAGCCAGCCCGCCTCCTCGGCGACGCGGTACGCGGCCACGCGGTTGTCCACCTGCAGCTTGGTCAGCGCACTCGACAGGTAGTTGCGCACCGTGCCCTCGGCCAGCGACAGCCGCGCGCCGATCTCGGCGGGCCGCAGCCCCGCGCCGGACAGCCGCAGCACGTCCAGCTCCCGCTCGGTCAGCGGCGTCTCCCCGACGGCCAGCGCATCGGCGGCGATCTCCGGGTCGACATGTCGACCGCCGGTACAGACCTTCCGCACGGCCGTGATCAGGTCGTCCGGCGAGATGTTCTTGGTGACGAACCCGCGCACCCCGGCCCGCATCGCGCGGTGCAGGTAGCCGGGTTTGCCGTAGCTGGTGACCACGAGCAGCCCGCAGTCCAGACCCTCGGCGCGCACGGCCTCGGCCACCTCCAGCCCGGACATCCGCGGCATGTCGATGTCCACCATGGCGCCGTCCGGGCGCTCGCGGCGGATGGCTTCCAGCGCGTCGGCGCCGTTGTCCACAGCCGCCACCACGTCGATGTCGTCGGCGAGGCTGAACACCGTGCGCAGCGATTCGCGCAGCAGGGCGTGGTCCTCGGCCAGCACGATCCGCAAGGTCATGAGCTCTTCCTCGGCAGGTCAAGGGGCACGCGGGCGGTGAGCACGAAATCGCCGTCGACCTCGCCGTGCTCCAGCGTGCCGCGCACGGCGGCGAGCCGCTCGGCCAGGCCGGTGAGGCCGTGGCCGGCGCGGGTGCCGCCGGCGTGCGGGCGGTCGTTGCGGATCCGGACCAGGACGCACGAGGGGTCCCGCACGAACTCGACGCGGCAGTTCTCGGCGGCGCTGTGCCGCAGGATGTTGGTGCCGCCCTCGCGGATGGCCGAACCGATCGCCTCCGCGACCGGCCCGGGCAATCCTTCGGGCACGGGATCGGCGACCACCCGGACCCCGGCGAGGCTGAGGATCGACGACGTGCCGCGCAGCTCCTCGGCCAGGCTCGGCTGGCGGTAGCCGGCGATCACCTTGCGCAGCTCGGTCACGGACCCGCCCGCCAGCTCCGCGATCTGCACCAGCTGCGCGCGAGCGGCTTCGGAGTCGGTGTCCATCAGCCGCACGCCCAGCTCGGCCTTCAGCCGCACCACCGACAGCCCGCGGCCGAGCACGTCGTGCAGGTCACGGGCGAACCGCAGCCGCTCCTCGACCACCGCCATGCGGGCCAGCTCGTCGCGGTTGGCGTGGACTTCGGCCGCGTAGGTGACGAGCAGCCCCATCCCCGCCAGCACGACGATCGTCACCAGCGACCGCAGCAGCACCTCGGCCACCGCGTACGCCGGCACCTGCATCAACAGGGCCAGAGCGGCGGTGACGAGGAGCACGACCAGCGGGAAGATCCAGCGCTTGAGCCCGGTGAGGCTGATCGCGGAGACACCGGCGACCAGCGACGGCAGCGCCAGCCACGCCGGCCCGAAGGCCAGCAGCAGCGCGAACGCCAGGCTCGTGGCGATCGCCACGTCGACCAGGTGCTCGCCACGGGCGGCGGAACGGCGCACGACCGCCCAGACGATGCGTCCGGTGCCGGCCAGCACACCCGCACCGGCCAGCACCGCGAAGAGCACGTCGAGCACCGGGGGGTGGGTGCTCAGCCACAGGAAGAACGCCTCGACGGTGAACGCGGCGGTGGTCCCGAGGATCAGCAGCGCGACGACGCGGCCCAGTGTCCCGGGGTTCCACCGGTCCACGTCTCCTCCTGCTCAGCTCGACCGCTTCGGGTCCCATTTGAAGAAGCGCTTGCCCAGGCCGAGGGAAACGCCGATCCAGGCACACAGTAGTCCCAGCGGCATAACGCACGCCCTGAACGACTCCAGGAATCCGACCTGGTGCGGCAGCTGCGCCGTCGCCGGATTCGACGCGAAGTCCCGGCCGAGATACGCGGTGCGCACGATTTCCACGACCGAGCTCGACGGCAGGTACTGCACCGGCACCTGCAGGAAGTGCGGCATTTCGGACAGCGGGAAAACGATCCCGGACGCGAACATCATGAGGAACAGGAATGGCGTCACGATCCACGTGGACACCTCACTGGTGGGCAGCAGACCCGACACCCCGATCGCCAGCACCGCGAACGTGAACGCCCCCAGCACCACGCCGACCAGCAGCAACAGCGGGTTCGCGGGAGCAGGCGCACCCAGGTACGTCAGCCCGAAAACGAGCAGGACGACCACCTGCGCGATGCTCGTGACCGATCCGCTCATCGCTTCTCCGGTCATGATGGCGGTGTCCGGCAACGGTGTGCCGCGAAGGCGTTTGTAAATCAGTTTTCCGCGCCGGCTGGTCGCGGAGTTCACCACGTTGTAGACGATCCAGACGAGGACGAATCCCATCATCCCGGGCAGCAGGTACACGCCGCCGTCGACGCCGGCGATCTCGCCCTTGCCGTGCTGGCTGGCCGGCAATCCGATGCCGAGGCCGAGCGGAATGAGCACACCGGTGAGCGCGAATCCGAGATCGCGCCAGTGCACCTTCTGCGACAACAGGAATTGCGACCAGGTGTAGCGCCAGAAGCCGAGTGAACGACGAGGTCCGGCGTACGCGGGGGCGATGGCGGTCATCAGCGCTCCTTCGCGGTGGTGGCGAGGGCGGCCTCGTCGGCCACCTTGAGGAAAACGTCTTCGAGCGAGTTGCGCCGCACCTCGAGGTCCGAGATCCGCGCTCCGGCGCGAGCAGCCCAGTCGAACAGCCGGTGCAGATCCGACTGCGGGTCCGTGCTGCTGAGCTCGTAGTGGCGCGCGTCCTCCGACACCCCGGCCAGCTCGACCGGCACCGCCACCTCGCTGACGAACGTGACCGTCGACCCGTGGTCCGCGCCGATCACCTCGTCCACGGACCCGTGCCGCATGATCCGCCCGCGATCCATGATCGCGACGCGGTTCGCGAGGTACTGCGCTTCCTCCATGTAGTGCGTGGTCAACAGAATCGCCATCCCCCCGGCGACCATGTTCTCCAGCACGTGCCACGTCCGCCGCCGCGCCTGCGGGTCCAACCCGGTCGTCGGCTCGTCCAGGAACAACAGCTCCGGCCGCCCCAACACCGCCAACGCCAGATCCAGCCGCCGCCTCTCCCCACCGGACAGCTTCCCGACGCGCGTACCCGCGACCTTCCCCAGATCCACCAGCTCGACGGCCTCGTCGACCGACATCGCATCCGCCGTGAACCTCCGCCACGCCCGAATGGACTCGACCACCGTCAGGTCGTCGAAGAACCCGGCCTCCTGCAACATGATCCCGACACGAGGAGCAACCTTCTCCCTCTCCGTCGCCGGATCCACCCCGAACACCCGCACACTGCCGGCACTCGGCCTCCGATACCCCTCCAGCACATCCATCGTCGACGTCTTGCCCGCACCGTTCGTCCCCAGCAACCCGAAGACCTCACCGGCCCGCACCGTGAAACTCAACCCGTGCACCGCGACGAAGGCCCCGTACTCGACCCTCAGCCCGTCCACCTCGACAACCACTTCCCTACCCATGCCCCCACCCTGGCGCCGACCCCCTCGCCACCCCCAGACGCAGCCCTCACCAAGGCACCATGCGTTCCCCACCCGCACCGCATGACAAACCTCATAACCCCAGCTCAACACAACCACTACGGGTCTGAACCACGCTGGGTCAGCACCAAAGGCACCGTGGGGGGTCCGGGGGGCTCGGCCCCCCGGGAGCAATAACGACCGACAAACGGGAGGAGCCCCAGTCGCGCTAGCGACTGGGGCTCCGACCAAGGTGGGCGAGGAGGGAGTTGAACCCTCACGTCCTTTCGGACACACGGACCTGAACCGTGCGCGTCTGCCATTCCGCCACTCGCCCGAGTTGCTTCTCTCTGACAGCCAGCAAAGCGTAGCAGGGGGTTTTCACGGGTTTCAGCGGGGGTCGTGTCGAGGCTTCCTCTCCCGGATAGGATCGGTGCGGAAGCACACGTGCGAGGAGGTCACCCCAGGTGGGTCGGGTAGAGCGCTTCGACAGGCGTCTCGAGAACCTCGTGGGGAACACCTTCGCGCGCATGTTCGGTGGCAACGTCGTCACGCAGGAAGTGGCGGTGGCGCTCGAGCGGGAAGGCGAGGAAAACGTTCGTGAGCTGGCAGGCGGTCGGCAGCTCGCCCCGAATCACTACATCGTGTCCTTGGGGCAGGCTGACCACGATCGGATGGCCGGCGACGAGCAGCGGGTCACTGCGGTTCTCGCACAAGCTGTGGGCGAACACCTCGCCGAGCACGGCTGGGAGACCTATGGTGACGTCGTCGTATCACTCGAGCGCAACGAGGCGCTGCATACTGGACAGTTCAAGACCCGTTCGTCCGTCGATCCCGACGCCCACGCGAGTGGACCCGGTGGCTCGTCACGGTCGGCACGACCCAGCAACGCAGGAGACCCAGCAATGAGCCAGCCCCCCGGATACGGCCAATACGACCAGGGTGACCCGTACGGCCAGCAGGGCCAGTACGGCTACGGACAGCAGGGTGGCCAGCAGCCCGGGTACGACCAGGGCTATGGCCAGCAGGGCGGTTACGAGCAGCAGGGTTACGGCCAGCAGCCCGGCTATGACCAGTACGGCCAGCCCCAGCAGGGCGGTGCCGCTCAGCCCGGTTACGACCAGGGCTACCAGCAGGGTGGTTACGACCAGGGTTACGGCCAGCCCCAGCAGGGCGGCTACGACCAGTACGGCCAGCCGCAGCAGGGTGGTGGCTACGGCCAGCAGGGCGGTTACGACCAGGGTTACGGCCAGCCCCAGCAGGGCGGCTACGACCAGTACGGCCAGCCCCAGCAGGGCGGCGGCTACGGCCAGCCCGCGGCGGACCCGTACGGCCAGCAGCCCGGCTACGGCCAGCCGGCGGCCGACCCGTACGCCCAGCAGCAGCCCGGCTACGGCCAGCCCGCTCCCGCGGCCGGTCGCGCGCTCGCCGCGAGCCTGCAGCTGGACGACGGCTCGAACCGCACGTACTCGCTGAAGCAGGGCGGGAACGTCGTGGGCCGCGGCCAGGACGCCGACTTCCGGCTGCCCGACACCGGGGTGTCGCGCCGGCACCTGGAGATCACCTGGGACGGCCAGAGCGCCACGCTCGCCGACATCGGGTCCACGAACGGCACGACCGTGAACGGGACTCCGGTGCAGACGTGGCAGCTGGCCGACGGGGACGTCATCCGGGTGGGTCACTCTTCGTTGGTGTTCCGAACCCAGGGCTGACCAGAGGCCGGTGACGGGGTTCCCGCAGAATTGTCGTGCGGGGGGATCCGCGGTGCGCGCGCGCCGCGGCTTGCAGGCAGAGTCGGGAGCGGACACAACAAGTGCCAGAGCTGGTCGTTCAACTCACCAGAGTGGGCTTTCTCGTGCTGCTCTGGCTCTTCGTGTTCGCCGCCCTGCGGGTCGTCCGTTCGGATCTCTACGCCGCGTCCGGCCTGCGGGTGCAGGTGCCCTCGTTCCGGCGGAACAAGGAGAAGAAGCCGCGGGGCAGCAAGGCCCCGCAGCAGCTCCTGGTGACCCACGGGGCACTGGCGGGCACCCGTATCGCGCTCGACGGCCGGCCGATCCTGATCGGCCGTGCCGACGACTCGACGCTGGTGCTCGACGACGACTACGCGTCGACCCGGCACGCCCGCATCGCCCTGCGCGGGGAGGACTGGTACGTGGAAGATCTGGGCTCGACGAACGGGACCTACCTCGACCGGGCTAAGGTCACTGCACCCCTCCGGGTCCCGCTCGGAGTCCCCATCCGGATCGGCAAGACGGTGATCGAGCTTCGCCCATGACTCTCGTCCTCCGCTACGCGGCCCGCAGCGACCGGGGCCTGGTTCGTTCGAACAACCAGGACTCCGTGTACGCCGGCCCTCGCCTCCTCGCGCTCGCCGACGGTATGGGCGGCCACGCGGCCGGTGAGGTGGCCAGCAAGGTCGTCATCGCCTCACTCGCCCCCCTCGACGACGACGAGCCGGGCGACGACCTGCTCGGTCAGCTCCGCGAGGCCGTGACCAACGGCAACGCGGCCATCGCCGAGCTCGTCTCCCAGGATCCCGACCTCGACGGCATGGGCACCACGCTCACCGCCGTGCTCTTCGCGGGCAACCGCCTGGGGCTCGTGCACGTCGGCGACTCCCGCGCGTACCTGCTGCGCGGCGGCCAGTTCGCGCAGATCACCCGCGACGACAGCTTCGTCAACGAGCTGCTGGAGCAGGGCCGCATCACGGCCGAGGAGGCCGCGGTGCACCCGCAGCGTTCGCTGCTGCTCAAGGCGCTCACGGGGCACGAGGTCGAGCCGAGTCTCACCGTGCGCGAGGCTCGTCCCGGTGACCGGTACCTCATCTGTTCCGACGGTCTGTCCGGCATGGTCTCCGACGAGACGATGTCCGAGGCCATCCGCATCCCGGACCCGCAGGACTGCGCGGACCGGATGATCGAGCTGGCCCTCAAGGGCGGTGGTACGGACAACGTCACCGTGATCATCGCCGACGTGGTCGACGTCGACTTCGGTGACGACGCCCCGATCGTGGGCGGCGCCGCCGGCGACGGCAGCGACGAGCAGCACCAGGGCGACTCGCCGGCCGCGCGGGCCCGGGCGCTCACGCAGCCGCCCCCTCAGCCGCGGCCGGAGCCGCAGGCGTTCGAGGAGGACCCGAAGGCCAAGCGCCGCAAGCGGTTCCGCTGGCTCGTCGGCGCCGTCGTGGTGCTGATCGTGCTGGCCGCGGCCGCCATCGCCACGCGCTACTTCGTGCTCAGCCAGTACTACGTGGGCGAGGGTCCCGACCAGGAGGTCGTGATCTACCGCGGGGTGCCGGGCAGCATCCTCGGCATCCAGCTGCACTCCTTCGAGCAGGGCTCGTGCCCGCCGGGGACGCTGTGCACCGACAAGCTGCGCGTGCCGGCCCTGCAGGAGGACGCGCGCATCGCCGTGCAGAACGGCGTGAAGCGCGACAGCCTCGACGACGCCCGCACGTACATCGACGACTTCCTGCGCCTGCGCAAGCAGCTGTCCGACTGCCCGCCGGCGACCCCCGGCACCACTTCCGGCGTGCCGACGGCTCCCGGCGGTCCGCCGGCGTCGTCGAGCAGCGCTGTTCCGCCGCCTTCGAGCGGCGCGTCTTCGTCGGCGAACCAGCCTGCGGGGAGGGACTGCTCGACGTCGAGTACGGCGCCGACAGGAGGCGGTAACTGATGGGTCAGCCCCTGGCCGACCCGTTGTCGGCCCAGTTCGCGACCAATCCGCCCCGGGAGCTGCCCAAGCGCCGGGGCACCGAGCTGTTGCTGCTGGCGTTCGCCGCGTTCATCGTCACCCTCGCGCTCGTGCTCGTGGAGGCCAACCAGGAGCAGGAGCTCACGCTCTCGATCCTGTGGCTGGGCCTCGCCTACCTCGGTGTCCTGACCGCCGCGCACCTCGCCGTGCGCCGCTGGGCGCCGTACGCCGACCCGGTGCTGCTGCCGTGTGTCGCGCTGCTCAACGGCATCGGGCTGGTGATGATCCACCGGCTCGACCTGGCCGAAGCCGAGCAGGCCGCGCAGAAGGGCAGCGAGTACAGCCCCGAAGTGACCAAGCAGGTGCTGTTCACGGTCATCTCGCTGGCGCTGTTCGTGGTCGTGCTGGTCGTGGTCAACGACCACCGCACTCTCACGCGCTACGGCTACACCTTCGGCCTGATCGGCATCGCCGCGCTGGCGCTGCCCGCGGTGCTGCCGTCGAGCCTGTCCGAGGTCAACGGCGCGAAGGTCTGGCTGAAGCTGCCGTTCTTCTCGATCCAGCCCGGTGAGTTCGCGAAGATCCTGCTGATGATCTTCTTCGCGTCGTTCCTGGTGTCCAAACGCGACTTGTTCATGGTGGCGGGCAAGAAGGTCCTCGGCGTGGAGCTGCCGCGCGCCCGTGACCTGGGCCCGATCCTCATCGCCGCCGCAGCGAGCATCGGCATCCTCGTGTTCGAGAAGGACCTCGGCACGTCGCTGCTGTACTTCAGCATCATCCTGGTGATGCTCTACGTCGCGACCGAGCGCGTGATCTGGGTCGTCGTCGGGCTGACGTTCTTCATCGGCGGCTGCATCATCGCCTACAACCTCTTCACGCACGTCCAGCAGCGCGTGGAGAACTGGCTCAACCCGCTGGGCCCGCGCTACGACGAACTCGGCGGCTCCTACCAGCTCGCGCAGGGCCTGTTCGGCCTCGGCACGGGCGGGGTCGGCGGAACCGGTCTCGGCGCGGGCCGGCCGGACATCGTCCCGGCGGCGAGCACCGACTTCATCACCGCGTCGATCGGCGAGGAGCTGGGCTTCATCGGCCTGGCCGCCGTGCTGATGCTGTACCTGCTGATCGCGATGCGCGGCATGCGCAGCGCGCTGGCCGTGCGCGACACGTTCGGCAAGCTGCTCGGCGGCGGGCTCGCGTTCACGATGGTGATGCAGATCTTCGTGGTCGTCGGCGGCGTCACGGCGCTGATCCCGGAAACCGGGATCACGGCGCCGTTCCTGTCCCAGGGTGGTTCGTCGCTGCTCGCGAACTACATCCTCGTCGCCCTGTTGCTGCGCATCTCCGACGCCGCGCGCAAGCCGGCCAAGCGCGCCAAGCCGCAGCAGCCCCAGGCACCGATCGCCGAGGCGCACACCGTGCTGGTGCAGCGCCCGCCGGCCGGTGGCAGCCCGAACGGTGACGGGAGGACCGCGTGAACACTCCCCTGCGCAAGGTCGGCATGGCGATGCTCGTCATGATCGTCCTGCTGCTCGCGAACGACACCTACATCCAGGTCGTCAAAGCCGACGACTACCGCACCGACTCGCGCAACCAGCGCGTGCTCTACGACGAGTACTCGCGCCAGCGCGGGCAGATCGTCACGCCCGACGGCGTGGTGCTGGCCGGGGTGAAGGCCTCCAGCGACAAGTTCAAGTTCACGCGCACCTACACCGACGGCCCGATGTACGCGCCGGTGACCGGGTTCTACTCGATCAACTACGGCGCCGGCGGCCTCGAACGCGCCGAGGACGACGTGCTCAACGGCTCCGACCCGCGGCTGTTCGTGCGCCGCCTGTCGGACATGGTCACCGGGCGTGACCCGCGCGGCGGCAACGTGAAGCTCACGATCGACCCGAAGGTGCAGAAGGCCGCGTACGACCTGATGACCCAGCACGGCTACACCGGGGCCGTGGTGGCGATGGAGCCGAAGACGGGCCGCATCCTCGCGATGGTGTCCACGCCGTCGTACGACCCGAACACGCTGGCGTCGCACGGCAAGGACCAGAACACCGCCTGGGCGAACTACTCCAAGGACCCGAAGAACCCGATGCTGAACCGGGCGATCTCGGAGACCTACCCGCCCGGGTCCACGTTCAAGCTGGTCACCGCGTCGGCCGCGCTCGAGGCCGGCATCGGCCCCGACACCGTGATCAACACCGCGCCCAACGTGAAGCTGCCGGGCACCAACACCACGCTCGAGAACTACGCCGGCGAGACCTGCCCCGGCAACACGTTCAAGGACGCGCTGGCGCACTCGTGCAACGTGCCGTTCGCGACCTTCGCGGGCCAGCTCGGCCCCGACAAGATGAAGGCGACGGCCGCCAACTTCGGCATCGGCCAGACCGACCTGACCGTGCCGATGAAGGTGGCGCCGTCCACCGTCGGCGCGCTCGACTCGCAGGGCGCGCTCTACCAGAGCGGCATCGGCCAGCGCGACGTGCGCCTCACGCCGCTGCAGGACTGCCTGCTCGCCGCGACCGTCGCCAACGGCGGCATGGCGATGAAGCCGCAGCTCGTGCAGTCGATCCTGGCGCCGGACCTCTCGACGATCGAGGACACCGACCCGGAGCAGCTCACCGGCACGCCGGCGCTGTCGCCGGAGAACGACCAGATCCTCACGCAGATGATGATCGCGTCGGAGGGCTTCACCGCGGGCAAGGGCAAGGACCCGGCGCTGAAGATCGCGTCGAAGACCGGCACCGCCGAGCACGGCACCGACTCGAAGAACACCCCGCCGCACGCGTGGTACACCGCGTTCGCGCCCTCGGACAACCCGCAGATCGCTGTGTCGGTCATCGTCGAGAACGGCGGCAACCGCGGGCTCGCCGCGACCGGTGGCTCCGTCGCCGCCGAGATCGGCCGGGCCGCCATCGCCGCGCGCCTCGGGGGTGGGTGACCCATGCTGTCCTCGGGTCAGCTGCTGGCCGAGCGCTACAAGCTGACGAACCGGATCGCCGTCGGCGGGATGGGCGAGGTCTGGCAGGCGAGTGACACCCGGCTCGACCGGGTCGTCGCGGTGAAGGTGCTGAAGGCCGAGCTCTCCGGCGACGCCGAGTTCCTGCACCGGTTCCGGACCGAGGCGCGGATGACGGCGTCGCTCAACCACGCCGGGATCGCGGCGGTGCACGACTACGGCGAGACCTTCGCCGGAACCGAGGGTGGCAAAGAGGAAGACGCGCTGCCCATCGCGTACCTGGTCATGGAGTTCGTGGAGGGCGACCCGCTCGCGGGCATCCTCGCCAAGCACGGGCGCCTCTCGGCCGACTACACGCTCGACCTGCTGGAGCAGGCCGGCACCGCGTTGCAGGCCGCGCACGAGCAGGGCCTGGTGCATCGCGACGTGAAGCCAGGCAACATCCTCGTCACGCCGACGGGCCAGGTGAAGATCACCGACTTCGGCGTGGCCAAAGCCGCGCACGCCGCGCCGGTCACGCGGTCGGGCATGGTCATGGGCACGGCCCACTACATCGCGCCCGAACAGGCGCTGGGCCACGACGCCGAGCCGGCCAGCGACGTGTACTCGCTGGCCGTGTGCGGCTACGAATGCCTTGCCGGCCACCGGCCGTTCCTCTCGGAGAACGCGGTGAGCGTCGCCATGATGCACATCCGCGACCTCCCGCCGCCGCTGCCGCCCGACGTGCCACCGGGTGCGCGCGCGGTCATCGAGGCCACGCTGGTCAAGGACCCCCGGCAGCGCTACGCGAGCGGTGGCGAGTTCGCCGCCGCCGTCGCGGCCGTCCGCGCCGGGCACCCCCTGCCGACGCCGCTCGGCCTGGTCAACGCCGCCTACGCGGCGGGCCAGGTCCCCCCGTCGCCGCCCCCCGGGATGCCGCAGGCCGGCGAGCTCCCCCACGTGCCCATCGGTCCTGGTTCCAACCCCGGGTTCCCGCCGCTTTCGCCGGGTTCGGTGCACCCCGTGCACCCGCCCGTGCCGCGGCGGAAGAGCCAGTGGGGCTGGTGGGTGCTGCTCGCGGTGATCGTGGTCGCCGTGATCGTGGCAGCGGCGTTCGTCGTGGCCAAAGTCGTGGGCACCGGCAACGGACAGACACCGAGAAGCGTGGACACAGGCAGACCGGCGCCAGTCGAGCCGACCGGCCGCGCTGGAGGACCGACCGCAGGCGGACCCGCCGAACCGGGTGCGAGCGAGAAGCAGGGCCTGCAAGGCATCATGACCACACCTTGGACGGAATGGAACGGCACACAGAGATGAGCACACCCAGACTGCTCTCCAATCGGTACGAGCTGGGCGAGACGCTCGGCTACGGAGGTATGTCCGAGGTCCATCATGGACACGACGTGCGTCTGGGCCGGGAAGTCGCGATCAAGGTCCTGCGCGCGGACCTCGCCCGCGACCCCCAGTTTCAGGAACGCTTCCGCCGCGAGGCGCAGAACGCGGCCGCCCTCAACCACCCCGCGATCGTGGCGGTCTACGACACCGGTGAAGCCAACACCGACTTCGGGAACCTGCCCTACATCGTCATGGAGTACGTCGAGGGCCGGACGCTTCGCGACATCGTGAAGACCGAGGGCCCGATGTCGCAGAAGCGGGCCATGGAGGTCATGGCCGACGTCTGCGCGGCACTGGACTTCTCCCACCGCCACGGCATCGTGCACCGCGACGTGAAGCCCGCCAACGTGATGATCACGAAGAACGGCGCCGTCAAGGTGATGGACTTCGGCATCGCCCGCGCGATGCACGACGGCCAGTCGGCGATGACGCAGACGGCCGCCGTGATCGGCACCGCGCAGTACCTCTCGCCGGAGCAGGCGCGCGGTGAAGCCGTCGACGCGCGTTCCGACGTGTACGCGGCCGGCTGTGTGCTCTACGAGCTCATCACCGGAGAGCCCCCGTTCACGGGTGACTCGCCGGTGGCCGTGGCCTACCAGCACGTGCGGGAGGACCCGAGCCCGCCGTCGTCGGTGAACCCGGCGGTGACGCCCGAGCTCGACGCCGTGGTGCTCAAGGCGCTGGCGAAGGGCCCGGCGAACCGCTACCAGTCGGCCGCCGAGATGCGCTCGGACCTCGTGCGCACGCTCTCGGGCCAGCGCCCGTCCGCTCCGATGGTGATGTCGGAGGACGAGCGCACCCAGGTGATGAACCAGGACCGCCGGCAGCCCCAGCGCTACGAGGAGTACGCCGACGAGCCGGACGAGGACCCGCGCGTCAAGCGCCGAAACCGCACGATCCTCGCGATCGTCGCGGTTCTGCTCGTGGCCGGCGTGGTGCTGCTGATCTTCTGGCTCAGCGGTGCCTTCCGGGCCGAGACCACCAACGCGCAGATTCCGAACGTGGTGGGCCAACAGGCGGGTGTCGCGAAGTCGAACCTGCAAACGGCGGGCTTCTCGTCGTTCGCCCCGAACAAGAACGTGATTTGCGGCGCGTCGGACCCGAGCACCAACCCCAAGGGCCTGACCTGCACCGACGACATGGTCGACAAGGTCGTCTCGATCGACCCGGGTGCAGGCCAGAACGTCGCGACGACGACGCAGATCCAGCTGTACGTGGGCGCGCGGCCCAATTCGGCCACCGTGCCGGACCTGACCGGCAAGACTCCGGACGACGCGCGCACCGCGCTGGAGCAGGCCAAGCTCGAGCTCGGTGACTCCACCTCGAAGCCGGCCGAGACACCGGACCAGGTCGGCAAGGTCATTTCGCAGAACCCGACGCCGAATTCGTCGGCGCCCGAAGGCACCAAGGTCAACATCGTCATCGGCGGCGAGCTGCAGCTCAAGCAGGTGCCGGACACGACCGGCACCGACTACGACGCCGCGAAGAAGAAGCTCGAAGGACTCGGCTTCACGGTCAAACGGGTCGACGTGGACTCCAACGACCCGAAGAACCAGGTCGTCAATCAGCAGCCGAACGGTGGTCAGGTCGCGCCGGGTTCGACGATCACGCTGCAGGTCTCGAAGGGCGTTCAGCAGATCACGATGCCGGACCTGACCGGTCAGACCGAGGACCAGGCGACACAGACGCTGCAAGGCATGGGCTGGTCGGGCCAGATCCAGACCGAGTCGGTGCACTTCGCCACGGTTCCGCCGAACACCGTGGCGAAGACCAACCCGAAGGCCGGTCAGACGATCTCGCCGACCCAGACGGTCGTGCTGACGATCTTCGAAACCGACAGCGGCGGTGACACCACCACGCCGACCAATCCCGGCAACGGCGGTTCCGGCGGTCTGCCGCCCGGCTTCCCGCCGGTGCGGCATCCATAGCCGGTGAAACGCGACAGGGCCCGCACGGTTTCCGTGCGGGCCCTGTGCTTTGTCCGGAAGTTTCCCGATCCTGGCCGAGACTCAGTCCTGGTCCAAGAACCCGCGGACGCTGGCGAGCACCGCGTCCACGTCGCTGGTCGAACCGCAGTCGACGTCGAGCTCCTCCACCGCCCCGGAGCGCTTCAGCTTGAGCAGCACGCGTTCGTCGCCGCGGCCCTTGCGCAGCCAGCCGAACAGCGAGCGGCACAGCGTGCCCACGGAGCGGCTGCTCACCATGACGACCACGGCGTCACCCGCCGCGTCGTCCGACACGGGTCTCTCGGCCAGCCGGACGCGGTCGCGGAGCTCGTCCTCGGAACGCAGCCAGGAGGCGAGCTGATGCAGCTCATCACCCGAGCCGGCCACGGTGATCGCGGCGATCCCAGCCGTCACGACTCTCCCCTCACGGGTGAACAGACGGCGCGAGGGTAACCGACGCGCCGGCGCGGAGGAAGACCGCCTTCCTGAATTGCGTACTGCAATTTGCATATCACTCCGAGCGATCATTCCGGCCGGGCACCGGCATCCGCCGTCGGCACGGGCGCGTCGTGCAGCCGACGAATGCCGGTGGACCGGTAGACCCACCCGCGGCGCCGGAGCGTTTCCCGACGCCGCGGGCTCTCTCCGCAGCAGTTTTCGCTGCTGGCCGGTGCCACCCGCGTGGGTGAAGGCAAGACATTAGCGTGCTCGGGTGATCTCCGGAAGATCCGAACCGGAAATTGCCATGTGCAATTTGCAGATTCACTCGGAGCACGTTCGAACCGCTCCGAGCTCAGGCCCGCCGGCCCGCCAGCCACCCGACGACGCCGGCACTCACGCCCAGCGCGACCACCGACGTGACCACGGCGAGGACGAGCGCGCCGCCGTAGGGCGCGCTGTTGGTGAGCGCCGTGATCAGCGGGTGGACCAGCGGCACCCACTTGCCCAGCAGGACCAGGCCGAGCACGAGCACGGCCGCGAGCACCGTCCACCCGATGCGCCCGACGAGCAGGCGCGAGCACGGCAGGCCGATCGCGATCCCGAGCAGGCCGCTCGCCAGCAAGCTCACCAGCCCAACGCCGAACGCGTCCCAGCTGAGCTGCCACGTCCTGATCCCCGACCACACGATCGTGATCACCGTCAGTACCACCACGCAGCCGAACACCGCGAATACCGCACCGCCGATGGTGCGCCGGCGGCTGCGCGCGTGGCTGAGCGTGACGAGCCGCTGCACCGGATCTTCGATGTCGAGCACGGCGATCGTGAGCCAGCAGCCGAGGACGACCAGCGCGCCGCTGCTCACGCCGTAGAGCGGCAGCACTGGCGAGTGCGGGTCTGAGTAGAGGATCACCGAAAGCGCGAGGTAGGCCAGCACCGCCGGCAGGTAACGCTGGGAATGGCCCAGCAGCGCGAGGTAGTAGCGGCTCACGGCGAGCACGGCGCCACCTCCCGCACGGACCAGCCGCCCGACAGCGCCCGCAGGAGCACGGCGTCGGCGCTCGTCGCGTCGACGGTCAGGACCACGTGCGGACCCTCGGCGATCGCGTGGCGCACGCCGGGTTCGGCGGTCCAGTCGGTGCCGGTGCCCGCGAGGACGATGCGGGTGGCGGGCCCGGTTTCCGCGCGGACGCCCACGGCCGTGAGCCGGCCGGCTTCGATGCGGTAGACGGCGTCGGCGTTCTCCCGCACGACGGCCGGCCGGTGGTCGGTGAACACCACACTCGCGCCACGCGCCCGCGTCTCGGCCACCAGCTCGCCGAGCACCGCGTGGGTGCCGACGTCGAGACCCGACCACGGCTCGTCGAGGATCAGCAGATCGGGCCGCGGCAGCACGGCCTGCGCGAGGCCGACCTTCTGCGCGTTGCCCTTCGAGAGTGCGCGCAGCTGCGCGTCAGGCCCGCCGACGAGCGCGAGCCGCTCCAGCAGCGGGTCGATCGTCGACAAGTCGGCAAGTCCGCGCATGCGCGCCATGTGCCGCAGGTACGACCGCGCGCTCAGCCGCTGCCCGCCGGGGAACCGGTCGGGCAGGTAGCCGATCGACGGCGTGCCCTCGACCGTGCCGAGGCTCGCCCGCGAAACACCCGCCAGGATCCGCAGCAGCGTGGACTTCCCGGAGCCGTTGGCGCCGAGGATCCCGACCACGCACGCGGCGGGTACGGCCAGGTCGACGCCGTCGAGCACCAGCTCGCCGCCGCCGTACCGCTTACCGACTCCGACGAGCCGGATCAGCGGGGTGGTCACGCAGCGGCGGCCTTCTGCAGCGCCTTCGTGGCGCGTTCCAGCTCGTCGACCTTCTTCGGGTCGACGGCGTAGCCGGCCGAGGCCAGCCACGTGGCCAGCATCCGGTGCCCGCCCTCGGTGAGCACCGACTCGGGGTGGAACTGCACACCCTCCAGCGGCAGCTCGCGGTGACGCATGCCCATCACCACACCGGACTCGGTACGGCCGGTGACCTCGAAGATCTCGTCGCGGATCGTCTCGGGCAGCACGGTCAGCGAGTGGTAGCGGGTGGCGGTGAACCCGTCGGGCAGGCCGGCGAGCACGCCCTTGCCCTCGTGGCGGACCTGGCTGGTCTTGCCGTGCAGCAGCTCGGGGGCGCGGTCCACGGTCGCACCGAAGTGCACGCCCAGGGCCTGGTGGCCGAGACAGACGCCCAGCATCGGCGTGCGCGTCTCGGCGCACTTCGCGATGACCTCGATGCTCTGGCCGGCGCGCTCGGGCGTGCCCGGGCCGGGCGAGACGAGCACGGCGTCGAACTCGGGCACCCGCTCGAGGTCGACCACGTCGTTGCGCCACACCGTGCACTCGGCGCCGAGCTGCGCCAGGTACTGCACCAGGTTGTAGACGAAGCTGTCGTAGTTGTCGACGACGAGTACGCGCATGCGGCCACTTTACTGATCCGGCCAAAAGTAGGCCGCTCCCCCGAGCGAGACGTAGCCGTCGCTGCCCAAGCCATGCGGCCGTGGCTGTGGTCGGATTAGTAAACAACCGGCACAGTGCCGCTCCCACCTGCTGGACCGTACGCCAGATCACAGTGAAAGTTAGGTAGCCCTAACTTACCGTGGGTGCGGTGAGCCGATTCCTTCGCGTAGCGGTCGTGGGCGCCGGCCCTGCCGGTATCTACGCCGCCGACCTCCTGGACAAGTCCGACGCCGACGTGCAGGTCGACCTGTTCGAGCGCATGCCCGCGCCGTTCGGGTTGATCCGCTACGGCGTCGCGCCCGACCACCCGCGGATCAAGGGCATCGTGACCGCCTTGCACAAGGTGCTCGACCGCCCGAACATCCGGCTGCTCGGCAACGTCGACTACGGCACCGACCTGAAGCTCGACGAGCTGCGCGAGTTCTACGACGCCGTGATCTTCTCCACCGGCGCGATGGCCGACCGGCCGCTCGGCATCCCGGGCGCCGACCTCGACGGCAGCCACGGCGCAGCCGACTTCGTGAGCTGGTACGACGGCCACCCCGACGTGCCGCGCACCTGGCCGCTGACCGCCACTTCGGTCGCCGTGCTCGGCGTCGGCAACGTGGCGCTCGACGTCGCCCGCATCCTCGCGAAGACGGCCGACGAGCTGCTCACCACCGACATCCCGGCCAACGTCTACGAAGGCCTGAAGGCCAGCCCCGTCACCGACGTGCACGTGTTCGGCCGCCGCGGCCCGGCGCAGGCGAAGTTCACGCCGCTGGAGCTGCGCGAACTCGACCACTCGCCCAACGTCGAGGTGATCGTGCACCCCGAGGACATGGAGTTCGACGAGGCCAGCATCACGGCGCTGCGGGCGTCGAAGCAGATCGACATGGTCGTGAAGACGTTGCAGGAGTGGGCAATCCGCGACGAGGGCACCCGCCCGAAGCGGCTGCACCTGCACTTCTTCCACGCGCCGGCCGAGGTCCTCGGCGAGGACGGCCGCGTGACCGGACTGCGCACCGAGCGGACCGAGTACGACAGTGAAGGCGGCGTGCGCGGCACGGGCGAGTTCCACGACTGGGACGTGCAGGCCGTGTACCGCGCGGTCGGCTACCTGTCGTCGCACCTGCCGGAGATCCCGTTCGACCACACCGCGGGCGTCGTGCCGAACCAGGCCGGCCGCGTGCTGGACCTCGACGAGAACCAGCTGCCCGGCGTCTACGTCACCGGCTGGATCAAGCGCGGCCCGATCGGCCTGATCGGCCACACGAAGGGCGACGCGGCGGAGACCGTCGCGAGCCTGCTGGCCGACGCGGACACGCTCGCGACGCCGAAGCACGACTCCCCCGACGCGATCCTCGACTTCCTCACCGGGCGCGGGATTCCGTTCACCACGTGGGAAGGCTGGGGCAAGCTCGACGCGCACGAGAAGTCGCTGGGCGAGCCGCACGGCCGGGAGCGGATCAAGGTCGTGGAGCGCGACGAGATGGTGCGGGTTTCGCGCGACTAGCGCGTCAAGGGATCAACTGGCGCCGAGGTAGGCGAGCACGGCCAGCACGCGGCGGTTGGTGTCGTCGGAAGCGGCGATGCCGAGCTTCGCGAAGAGGTTGGCCGTGTGCTTGCCGACGGCGCCCTCGCTGAAGTGCAGGCGCGCGGCGATCGCGGCGTTGGAGCAGCCCTCGGCCATGAGCTCCAGCACCTCGCGTTCGCGCGGGGTCAAGGCCGCGAGCGGGTCGGAAGCGTTGCCCGCCACCAGTTTCGCGATCACCTCGGGGTCCATGGCCGTGCCGCCGGCGGCGACGCGGCGCACGGCGTCCACGAACTGCTCGGCGTTGAACACACGGTCCTTGAGCAGGTAACCGATGGCGCCGGTTCCGTCGGCGAGCAGCTCGCGCGCGTAGAGCTGCTCGACGTGCTGCGACAGCACGAGAATCGGCAGGCCGGGCATCTCGCGCCGGGCCGCCAGCGCCACCTGCAGGCCTTCGTCGGTGTTCGTCGGCGGCATGCGAACGTCCACAACGGACACGTCCGGGCGATGTTCCCGCAGTGCCGCGGCGAGTTCCGGGCCCGAGCCGACCGCGGCGACGACGTCGAAGCCGTGCGCGGCGAGCAGGTGGGTCAGGCCGTCTCGGAGGAGGTACTGGTCCTCGGCGATGACGGTTCGGGGGCGGCCGGCGCCGCTTCCTGGCCCGCCGGTTCCGGGACTGTCTGGCACGGCACCTCCAGGATCGCCTCGGTCGGTCCGCCCGGTGGGCTGGTGAGGCTCAACGTACCGTCGAAAGCCCCCAGCCTGCGCTCGATTCCGCGAAGTCCCGATCCGCGCGCGGCTTCGGCACCGCCGCTGCCGTCGTCGGTCACGACCACGCGCAACACACCGTCGGAGTGCGTCAGCGAGACCGAAACCCGTTTCGCACCACCGTGTTTCGCCGCGTTGCCCAGCAGCTCGCACACGGCGAAGTACGCGCACGCCTCCACCGGCTGCTCGAGGCGGCCGGGCACGTCGGCCGTCACCTCGACCTTGAGCGGGCTGTCGAGCGCGACCGCGCGCACGGCGTCGACGAGGCCGCGTTCGGACAGCACCGGCGGGTGGATGCCGCGCACGAGCAGCCGCAGCTCGGTCAACGCGTCCGCCGACGCGGTGCGCAGCTCGGCCGCCAGCCGTTTGGCCGCTTCGGGATCGCTGTCGATCAGCGCCTCGACCGCGCCGAGCTTCAGGCCCATCGCCACGAGCCGCGACTGGACGCCGTCGTGCAGGTCGCGTTCGATGCGCCGCAGCTCCGCGGCCTGGGCCACGGTGACGTCGGTGCGCGACTGGTCCAGTCGCGCCACGCGCTGCGCCAGCCGCGTCGCCTCCGTCGGACCGAGCCACACGCGGGCGAAGCGGGCCTGCTGCCGGGCGAGCCACGGCGCCGGCGCCAGTCCGGCGACCAGCAGCACAAGCGCGAGCGGCGTCTGCGCGAGCGCGCCGAGGTGCGTCGACACCTCGGGCAGCGGGTACCACTGCACCGGCTGGTCCGGCGCCGTCACGAACGGCCGCCACACCCACAGCGTCGCCAGGCCGGTCAGGCCCCAGCCGAGCAACGCGACCGTCGGCAACGTCAGCAGCAGGCAGACCACGGGGATCAGCGCGCCGCCGGCGAGGTCGCGCCAGGTGGCCCGGTCGCGCAGGACCCACTGCGTGCGGGCGCGCTGAAGGGGCCAGAACGGCTCGTCGTACAGCTGCTTGCCGAACTGGTAGAGCCCGTCGGCGCGCGGCACCGGCAGCCCGGGCGGGGGCAGGTACGGCCGGTCGATGCGCACGCCGGTCCAGTACCCGGCCTCGCGCCGCAGCGTGTCCGTGATCGTCCGGCTGCCCACCACGAGCGACGCGGTCATCGGGGCCGCGCCGACGATCAGCACCAGCTGCCAGACCGAGAAGACCAGGTGCACGCACGCCAGGGCGAGAAGGCCGAACTGGTGGCCAGCCGCCTCGAGGTGGCGGTGCAGCCACCACTTGCGGGCGGGGTCGGCGGCCGGGTGCGGCCCCAGCCAGTGGCGGGTCCAGCGGCCGTACCAGCGCAGTGCGTGGCGTCCGGCCACCACCGACAGCACCGCCGTGACCAGCGCGAACGGCGGGTTGAGCACCTGCCAGCCGAGCTCGCGGCTCGTCGCCGGATCCTCCATGATCCACGTGAAACGTCGGTTCCAGCGGATCCACCACGCCCGTTTGTAGAGCTGGTTGCCGTCGCGGTACCAGCCGTCGCGCTCGCGTTCCGGCTCCGCCGGGGCCGGCCGGTACGGCGTCGCGACCTCGATCCCGCACCACCGGCCGACGAGCTCCCGCGTGCGCGCCGAGCGCCCGCGGGCCCGGTCGATGGCTGGGGTGAAGAAGAAGACCAGTCCGACGCAGAGCAGCAGGAAAGCGAGCAGCTCCACGAGCGCGTCGACCCAGCTCAGCAGCGCGAGGCCGGCGAGGACGAACGCTCGCCGCACGGATTCCATTCGCCGCACCCCCTTTCCCGCAGTCTGACCGAGCCGGGCACTCGGGCGCACTGGCCGAAGCTCCCGTACCGGGGTGGGCCCAGCCCCACCCCCACGTCAGCAAAACCCCACCTGAGCTGGGGTTTCACCGTCATTCTGCCGGACGCCGCGCGCTTCTAGCGTTTGTCGCATGCCACTCATCGAAGTCACCGAGCTCCGCAAAACCTACGGCAAGCGGGTCGCGGTCGACGGCGTTTCGTTCACCGTCGAGCGCGGCGAGATCTTCGGCATCCTCGGCACCAACGGCGCCGGCAAGACCACCACCGTCGAATGCCTCCAGGGCGTGCGCCGGCCTGACAGCGGTGCGATTTCCGTGCTGGGCCTGGATCCCGCGAAGGACGCCGCCCGGCTGCACCAGCGCGTCGGCGTGCAGCTGCAGGACGCGCGGCTGCCCGAGAAGCTGCGGGTGGCCGAGGCGCTGGACCTGTTCGCCGCGTTCTACCCGCACCCGGCCGACGTCGGGGTGCTGCTGCGGCAGCTGCGGTTGGAAGAGCACCGGGCCACGGCGTTCGGCAAGCTCTCCGGCGGCCTTCGGCAGCGGCTGTCGATCGCGCTCGCGCTGGTCGGCGACCCCGAGATCGCGATCCTCGACGAGCTCACCACCGGTCTCGACCCGCATTCGCGCCGCGACACCTGGCAGCTCGTGACCGGGGTGCGCGACGCCGGCGTGACCGTCGTGCTCGTCACCCACTTCATGGACGAGGCCGAGCGCCTCTGCGACCGCGTCGCCGTGTTCGACGCCGGCCGGATCGTCGCCACCGGCACCCCGGCCGAACTCCGTGCCACCACGGGGAAATCCACTTTGGACGACGCGTTCGTCACCCTCACCGGACGGAGTTGACCGTGCACACCTTCACCAAACTCCTCGTCACCGAAGCGAAACTCTTCGCACGCACGCCGATGTGGGCGATCTTCGGCGTCCTGCTGCCGACCGCGGTGCTGGTCGGCGTCGGTTCCATCCCCGGCATGCGCGAACCGAGCGAGGTGACCGGTGGTCACCGCTTCATCGACCTGTGGGTGCCCTCGCTCGTGGTCGTCGCGCTCGCGATGCTGGGCCTGCAGTCGATCCCCGCGGCTGTCGCGAGCTATCGCGAGCAGGGCGTGCTGCGCCGGCTCGCGACCACGCCCGTGCCACCCGCGTTCCTGCTGCTGGCACAGCTGGTGCTGCACGCCGTCGTGGCGCTCGCGGGCGTGGCGCTCATGCTGGTGACCGCGCGCGTCGTGTTCGACGTGCCGCTGCCGCGCCACCCGCTGACCTACGTCGTGACGCTGCTGCTGGGCCTGGTGGCGGTGTTCGCGCTCGGCCTCATCGCGGCTTCGATCGCCCGCACGGCGAAAGCCGCGGCCGCGATCGCGATGATCGCGTTCTTCCCGATCATGTTCCTCGGCGGCGTGTACCTGCCGCGGCCGCTGCTGCCCGAGGTGATCCAGCGGATCGGCGCGTACGTGCCGCCGGGCACCCAGCCGTTGCAGGACGCGTGGGTGGGCGCGGGCGTTCAGCCGCTGCAGTTCGTCGCTCTGGCCGCGTTCGCGCTGGGCGGGACGGCGCTGGCCGTGCGGCTGTTCCGGTGGGAGTGATCCACCGAAGTGGTGATGAATACCGTTTTCTCTTGTGGCGTGCTCGGCCGGGCGAGTAGCCAGGAAGGGGAACCACTCACCATGGAGGTTGTCTTGTCTCTGGACGTATCGCCCGCGCTGCTGGAAAAGGCCGAGCGCGGGGAGGTCTCCGACGCCGAGTTCGTCGCCTGCGTGCGGGAGTCGCTGCCGTACGCGTGGGAAGTGATCACGGGCGTGATCGCCGAGGCCGACGGCGCGCCGGACGGCTTCGCCGACAACGAGACGCCGCCGCCGAGCGAGGCCGCCCGCGGGCAGCTGCTGCGCGCACTGGCCTCCGACGCCATCCGCGGCGGGCTCGAGCGCCACTTCGGCGTGAAGCTCGCTTTCCAGAACTGCCACCGGGTCGCGGTGTTCCGGAAGTCCGAAGTGGACGGTGACCGCTACCGGGCGTTCGTCTCGGTGCGCGGGCAGCTGCTCAACCAGAGCCCGGAACTGCGCGACTGTTAAGCGCCGGCTTTTGAATCCCTGAGCGCGGGCAGCACTTCGGCGCCGATCCGCGCGATGTTCTCCGCCGTGCCCTCCGGCGTACCGGACGCCTCCACGAACATGATCACGTGGGCGGCTCCGGTGCGCCGGAGGCTCGTTTCCAGCGTCGCCACGCAGTAGTCCGGATCGCCGACGGGGTGGATCTCGCACAGGTGCTCGGTGTACTCGTGCGGATCCCGCGACGGACCGGGCCGGCCGTCCACCGTCACGTGCGCGCCGAGCCCGTCGGAAAGCCAGCCGGGCAACGACTTCCGCACCACGTCGACCGCCGCGGCACGGCTGTCGCCGACCTGGCAGAGGACGGTGGACACGTGGTTGTTGTGCCCGCCGTACGCCTCGACCGTCGCGGCCTTCTCGTCGTCACCGGCGTGCAGCCCGAGCAGCATCGGCAACCCACGTTCGGCGGCCAGCCGCACGGCGTCGGACTTCGGGCCGCCGGCCGCCACGACCACCTCCGGCCGCCGCCGCGGTGTCGGCACCAGCGGCACCTCGCGGAAGTTGAAGTGCTCACCAGCCGCCGACGCGGTGCCGTTCGCAGCGGTGAGCAGCACGTCGAGTGATTCCGCGAAGCCGCTTTCGTAGCGTTCGAGCCCGGTGCCGAACACCTCCAGGTCCTGCCACGGCCCGCCGCGCCCGACGCCGAGGCGCAGGCGGCCGCCGGACACCGCGTCGAGCATCGACCACTGCTCCGCGAGCGCCACCGGGTGCGTCGTCGACAGCACGCTCACCGCCGTGCCGACGGTGATCCCCGACGTGCGCCCGAGCACGTGCGCGGCGAGCGTGATCGCCGACGGGCACACGCCGTAGGGCAGGAAGTGGTGCTCGGCGAGCCAGACGTCGTCGAAGCCCGCCGCCTCCGCGGCCTCGGCCGCGCGCACGGTCCTGAGCAGCACTTCGGCGTCCTCCTGCCCCGGGAACCGCCCGGAGACGAGGAAGACGCCGAAGCGGGTGTGCCTCAGTTGTCCACCGACACTTCGTTGAACGGCAGCAGCGGGTCGAGCCACGGGAACACCACGAACATCAGCAGGGCGATGATGCCGAGCACCAGCACGACGGCGATCGTCAGCTTCGCCGCGAACGGTCCCGGCAGGCGCCGCCAGATCCACGCGTACATCAGGAAGCACCGCCGATCTCGGTCAACAGCTTC
Source organism: Amycolatopsis sp. NPDC047767 (assembly GCF_040704195.1). Lineage (NCBI taxonomy): Bacteria > Bacillati > Actinomycetota > Actinomycetes > Pseudonocardiales > Pseudonocardiaceae > Amycolatopsis > Amycolatopsis sp. NPDC047767. The sequence continues at coordinate 16,235 of NZ_JBEYSJ010000032.1, read as the reverse complement.
CCGTAGTCCGCCACCTGCGACTTCGGCACCTGCTGCGTGAGCACGGACGTGATGATCAGCCGCTGTTTCGCGGAGAACTGCGGGTGGCACGTGGTGAGCGTGAGCAGCGAGGCCTCCTGCGCCTTGGGCAGCGTGTCGGCCGGCTTGTACGGCACCGGGTTCACGGCGTCGCCCTGGCTCGGGAGCACCACCTTGCGGCCGAACGTCTGGTCGTAGGCGCCGCCGCCCGGAATGCTCGGGTTGCGCAGCGTCGACACGCCCTTGCACTCCGGCTGCGCGCCCTTGCCGCTGCTCCAGCCGGAGATTTCGTCGTCGTAGGGCAGGACCTTGTAGATGTAGAAGTCGGTCTGCGTCTCGATCACGATCTGGTCACACGAGCTGAGGTTGTCCAGGTCGTTGAACGGCGCACCCTTGCCCACGCGGTGACCGGCGACGCCGAAGTTGCCGGGCTCGCCGGGCAGCGCCGTGCCCTTGTAGTGGCCGGGCCCGATCGCGAGCGAGTCCTCGCCGGTGCCCTCCTGGATCGTGAAGTTGAAGTCCGCACCGAACGACGGGATGTGGATGCGCGCGAACGCCTTGCCGTCGACGAGGCCGGGGTGCAGCGTGCGGTCCTTGGCCCAGTCGCCCTCGAGCTGGTCGCTCGCCGCCGACTGCTTCTCGGCCGAGAACAGGTCGGTCACGTAGACCTCGTAGACCATGAACAGCAGCACGACCAGGCCGAGCGTGATGAGGATTTCCCCGGCCGTCCGAATCGCGACGCCCCCCTTGCCCAACGGCGCGGGCTCGGGCTTCTCCTTCACCGCGGTGGCGGTTCCCCCCGCCTCGACGGCCGCGAACACCTCGGTGGGCTGATCGGCCACGACGGGCCGCGGCCTGCGCCTGGGGTCCGGCCCAGCTCCGCCGCGTGGCGGCTGCGTCGGCCGCCCAGTCCCGCGCGGCGGGGTGCCCATGCGTTCGGTGGGCGGATTCCCGGCCCGCTGGGTGCCCCGGGGCGGAGTGCCCATGCGCTCGGTCGGCGGGTCCCCGGCCGACTCGATCCCGCGGGGTGGCGTGCCGGGTCCCTCGGCCCGCGCGCGCCGGCCCGGCTCGCTTGGCGGCCCGCCGGCGTCGGGCCCGGCGGCCATCGGTCCCCCCGCGCCCGGCGCGGCGCCTCGGCGGCCGGCGCCTCCTGGCCCGCTGCCTGCCTGCCCACCTGCGTCGTGGCCACCGGCGTCGGCGCCTCGCGCGCCGTAGGCCGGCTCACCGGCGCCCCGTCGGGCGCCACCTGCGTCCGCGCCCGGCGTGCGCCCCGGCTCGGTGCCGTTCTGCTGAGTGGGACGCGGCTGCCGCTGTTCGGGTGATCTGCGCTGGTCGGCCTGCCTGCTTGCCGGGTCGCCCGCGACGCGGCGCGCGGGCGGGGGCACTCTCCGGGTGGGGTCCTCCGGGGGCTGCCTGCGTGGTCTCGCGGCGCCGTCGGCACCGGGCGGCGGCTGGCGTCGCCGCTGGCCGTCGGGCCCTGGTGCGGGGCGGCGGCGGTCGTCTTCACCCGGCCAATCCTGCGTCGTCACGCAAGCTCCTCTCACACCGCCGGTGGAACTGCCGGTGGCGCTATTGTCACAGTCCGGAAATCCGACCGCTCCCGCCCAGTGCTCTGGAGCCGTCGTTTACGTTAACGTGTTCACGTGGCGCTGGTTGCGCAACCCGACGAGCGGGACGCCCGCGAACAGGCACCGCCACCAGGCAGAGCCAGAACAGCACGCGAGGAACACGATGCCGAAGTCCAAGGTCCGCAAGAAGACCGCGTACACCCCGCCCGTTGATCGCCGGACGCCGGTGAAGGTCAAGGCCGCGGGCCCGTCGAACCTGTTCTACAAGATCGTCATGTTCGGCCTCATGCTCCTCGGGCTGCTGTGGCTCATCGTGAACTACATCGCCGGCGACAAGATTTCGTTCCTGACGTCTCTCGGGAACTGGAACTTCGGCATCGGTTTCGCGGCGATGATCGTGGGCCTGCTCATGACCATGCGCTGGCGCTGATCATTACTCCGGATGGCGGCTTGACACCGAATTACATCGGTGTGACTCATCCCCAGTGTGGATAACCTCTGTGGATAACTACCCCACCTCGTGGGCACCCCGTTCGGCCCTTGTGGTAGTGGCCTGGCTGGTCACAGTCCTGCTGCTCGCCGGCGCGGTGCTCGACGGGCTCTTCGGCGACGGCAAGGGCGCGGTGCTCATGGGGCTCGCCACCGTCGCGATCGGGGCGTTCGCGGTGCACTGGAGCGTGGTGCGCCCACGGCTGTCCGTCGACGCGGACGGCCTGGTCACCCGCACGCTCGGCGGCACGCACCGCCTGCCGTGGGACCGGACGAGCATCCAGCTGCGCACCACCCGCCGGCTGGGCCGCGACGGCGTGACACTGGAGCTCGAACACGACGACGAGCTCTACATCTTCGGCCGCGTCGACCTCGGCGAAGACCCGCGCGACGTCCTCGACGCGATCACCGCCCTGCGCGGCGCGTTCTAGCCGGCCAGCGCCGAGAGCTCAACGCCGCGGTAGACGACCAGGCCCAGCAGCGCCACCACGATGATCGCCACGCCGATCGCCTGCCACCGCACGCGGTTGCGCTCCGGCGCGTAGAGCAGGGCCACGGCGACGAGCGCACCCGTGATGAGCCCACCGACGTGGGCGAGGATCGAGATGCCGGGGATCGAGAACGTGATGTACGCGTTGATCGCCAGTGTGACCAGCAAGCCGGCCGGGTTGAGCTTCAGCTTGACGACGATCACCGCGTAGCAGCCCAGCAGCCCGAACAGTGCGCCTGAGGCGCCGCCGGAGACCTGGAGCGGGTTGTCGAAAAGCAGCACCGCGACGGACGCGCCGAACATCGATACGAAGTAGAGCGCCGTGTACCGGGCTTTCCCGAAGACCTGCTCCAGCGCGCGGCCGATCATCCACAGCGAGAACATGTTCGCGGCGATGTGGATGATCCCGAAGTGCACGAAGCCCGATGTGAAGATCCGCCACCACTCGCCGCCGACGAGTGTGGTGGCGGGCTGCATCCAGCCGAACTGCTCCAGAGGCGCATTGCCGTTGTCGAAAAGACTCTTCGTCTGCAACGCCGTGATCAGGTAGATCAGCACGTTGACGGCGAGCAGCGTCGTCGTGATCACGACGGAGTCCGTCGGCCGGGCTCCCGCGATCGTGCGCGTGCCCATGCCGGAGTTCTGGTACTCGCGGTGCTGCTGCCGCGTCTGCTGCGAGCCGGCGTGCACGCAGTCGGTGCACTGGAAGCCGACGGGGGCTTCGCGAAGACAGTCCGGGCACGCCGGACGTCCGCAGCGCGCACAGCTCAGGCCGGTCGGGCGGTTGGGGTGCCACCAGCAACCGGGGAGCGCAGCCTGCGGAGGGTACGCGGGGGGATTCGGCGGTTGGTTCACGATGACTCCAACCTACCGAAATCCCCCCGAGACGGCCTCAGGCCTCGATGGTGACCTTCTCGATGACGACGTCGGACAGCGGCTTGTCCGCCGGGCCGGTCGCCGCGCGCGCGATCGCGTCGACGACGTTGCGGGACTCCTGGTCCGCCACCTCGCCGAAGATCGTGTGCTTGAAGTTCAGGTGGGTCGTCGGCGAGACGGTGATGAAGAACTGCGAGCCGTTGGTGCCGGGCCCGGCGTTCGCCATCGCCAGCAGGTAGGGCTTGTTGAACTGCAGCTCGGGGTGGAACTCGTCGCCGAACTTGTAGCCGGGGCCGCCACGACCGGTGCCGGTCGGGTCGCCGCCCTGGATCATGAAGCCGTCGATGACCCGGTGGAAGATCGAGCCGTCGTAGAACGGGCCGGAGTTCGTGCCCTGCGCGTTCGGCTGCGTGTATTCCTTGGAGCCGTCGGCCAGCCCCACGAAGTTCGCGACCGTCTTCGGCGCGTGGTCGGGGAGCAGGTTCACGTGGATGTCACCCTGATTGGTGTGCAGGGTGGCCTTGCGGGCGCTTTCAGTCACGCCGCCATCGTGCCATCCCTTCCCACATTTGGGGGGTTCAGGGGGCTCGGCACGGGGGAACCCCGCGGCAGGACCGCAGGAAGATGGGCATTTCCCGAGGTTTCACCGGTTCCCGATGGGGGAAGACACAGCGTCACGCCGGGAAAAAGGGCACGATAGGTTACGGGCAACAGAGCGATATCAAAAACGATTGGTGAGGTGAAGGCCATGACCCGGGCCGCAGATTCGGTGAGCGAGTCGGTGAAGGCCGGCGCGGTCGGCCTGCGCAAGCGAGCCACCGAAGCGGGCAAGGCGGGGGCAGCTTCAGCGGCGAAGGCCGCGGAAGCCGGCGCCGAAGAGTTCGCCAAGCAGAGCCGCCGGGCACGCAAGAAGCTCGCGAAGAAGACCGAGCTGACGCGCAAGGAGCTCAAGAAGAGCTCGGCCGCGGCTCGCAAGGAGGCCCTCGCCCGCGTCGCCGAGCTGAAGAAGCCCGGCCGCAAGGCGAAGAAGGCCGCCATCAAGGCCGCGAAGTCCGCCGGTGAGTCGAAGCGCCGGGGCAAGAAGGACTTCAAGGCCGCGAAGAAGGACTTCCGCGCCGCGCTGGTCGAGGCGAAGTCTGCGGCCAAGGGCACGCGCAAGCGCCGCCGCTGGCCGTGGCTGCTCGGCCTGGGTGCCGTCGCCGTCGGCACGGCCGTGGTGCTGAAGTCGCGCCAGCAGGAGCCGCCGGTCGCCCCGGCGCCGCCGAAGGCGACCCCGCCGGCTCCTCCGGCGAAGCCCGCTTCGGAGACCAAGCCGTCTCCGGCGAGCAACGGCAAGGCCCCCAGCACGTCGGCCGCCGAGAAGAAGAACTGAACCACACGCGAAGAGGGCCCCGGGATCGCCGTCCCGGGGCCCTCTTCCGTTGCTACTGAGGCAGATCAGGCCATCGCGGCGTGCTTGTCGATGAGCTGGCCGAGGCGGGGCAGGGCCTCCTCGACGTTCTTCTTGCCGTTCGGGCGCAGCTTCGAGTAGACCTTCTTGATGCTGTCGCGGCTGCTGCGGTCGGCGCGCGAGTCGGTGACGCTCAGCAGCGCGTCGGCGGCCGCGTCGGAACGGCTGGTCAGGTAGGCACCGAAGTCGTTGCCGCCCTGGGCGCGGTAGTCGCCGTAGAACGGCTCGAGGGCCACGGCGAAGTCGTCCAGCAGGGTGTCGACGGCCGAGGGGATGATGCCCGGCTTGATCTTCTTGACGGCGGCGAAGCCGGTTTTGACAACGGCGCCGGAGACCCCGCCCTTGTCGGACACCTCGGCGTCCACGAGGCCCTCGAGGTCGGTGACGACCGACGGGCGACGGCTGGAGTCGAGCAGGATTTCCTTGAGGGTGTCAGCCACGAATCTTGTCCTTGTCGTAGAGATGGCGAAGTGCTTGTGGTGCCGGACGGGCACCCGCCCGCGCGAGTGCTCCAGGGCCTGCGCGTGCCGCACAGGGTAATACAAGATCAACTTCACTCACCCGTGTGGAGGCCACTACTCAGAGCTTCAGGGCCGCGATAGCCTTCTTGGCCACTGTGCGTGCTTTGATGCTCTGCTGTTGGTTACTCGTCACGATGACCGCGGCTCCCCCCTTCGAGACCGCGTACACCACTCCGTCACCAGCCGGCTGGTAGCCGCCCTTCCACCCGGCGGGGTCGGAAGCGGGGTTCGAGGTGTCGACGGGCGCGGCGCGGTTGACCAGTTTCGTCGCGACGTCCTTCGTGCCCACGTACACCTGCACGGTCACCTGGAGCCCGCCGTCGGGGCGGTAGAAGAAGCACGACGGGTGCGGCTTGTCGTCGGACACGCGTACGGTCGTCACGTGCTGGCCGTTCGCGTCCTGCACCGTCTCGGCCGAGAGGTATGGGCACTTCGCTTCCCGGGTCGGCTGCGGATCGGGCGGCAGGCCGGGCTCAGCCGTGTGCTTGGTGGTCGTCGGCGGCGGCGCGGGCTGCGCGGTGCCCGCGATGGGGGTCGACACGCTGCAGCCGGCGAGCAACGCCAGGGCGGGCGCGAGAGCGAGGATTCGTCGCATAGCGCGCACAGTCAATCATGTCCAGTCACACGAGAGTGAAGAGCGAAAGGTTCAAGTTTCAGCGAGTAAGGGATCTTTCACTCACTGTGGTGATAGTTGAGGCTTGGCTTACCTACCCTGGCAGTCACGTATTTTCCGACTGCCAGGGAGACGACAGCCGTGAAACTCTTCGACAGAGGCCGTGACCACGTCCTCGCGCTCTTCCGCATCGTCCTCGGTTTCCTCTTCTTCTGCCACGGGGCCTCGACCGTGTTCGGCCTGTGGGGGCACCACGCCACGGCCGTCGGCACGTGGCCCGGCTGGTGGGCCGCGCTGATCCAGCTCGTCGGCGGCGCGGCCGTGACGCTCGGCATCGGCACGCGCGTCGCCGCCGTGATCTGCTCCGGTTCCATGGCCTTCGCGTACTTCACCGTGCACTTCGGCAAAGCCGTGCTCCCCATCGAGAACGGCGGCGAGCAGGCCGCCATCTTCGCCTGGGCCTTCCTCCTGCTCGCCTTCACCGGCGGCGGCCACTGGGCCCTGACCGACCTGTTCCGCCGCACCCGCGGAGTCCCTGTCCCCGCCGCTTGACACCCCCGGCCGCCCGGCGTGCGACGATGGGCGCCGGGCGGTCGTTGTCGCGGTCAGGGGGTTCGAGTGTTCACGCCGGATCAGTACCTGCACGTGGTGGCCGAGCGCGTCCAACGCAGCGGCGGACGGCTCAGCACCGTCCAGATCGGACCCGTGACCGCGGCCGTCGGCCTGTTTACCGAGTCGATCATGTTGTCCACCATGAACTACTGCGTCGTCGCGGCCGCGTACCCGGAGATCGACGCGCAGACGTTGTTCCAGTTCACCGGCCTCGCCACCCAGCACGCGCGCGCCAACGTCCAGGGCACCGTCGGCTGGACCGCCGCCTCCGTCGTGATCGCGGGCCTGGTGGGCCGCGTCCACCCCGACGCCGCCACGGCCGCCTCGGCCAAAACCGCCAACCAGTTCGGCGGCGAGACGCGCATGGTCGCCGTCGACCCGTACGCCGGCATGACGTACGCCTGGGTCGGCGGCAAGTTCTGGGGCGCGGCGGTGCAGGGCTCGGTCAACGCGAAGCTGCTGTTCTGCTTTCCCCAGCCGACGGAGGCTTACCAGCAGCTGCAGTGGCAAGCGCAGTGGCAGGCTCAGCAGGCCGGGTACAACGCCGGTCCTGGCGTGGCCGGGTACGGCGCGGCTGGTTACGTTGCCCCGGCCCCTGGCTCGAACAGCCCTGGCGCGGCTGGTTATGGCACGGCCGGCTACGGCGACAACACCCCTGGCACGGCTGGCTACGGCGCCCCCGGCCTTGCCGCGAACAGCCCTGCCACCCCCGGCGACGGCGCCCCGGACTCCGCACCGAACAACCCCGGTTCAGCCCCTGGCACGACCGGTCCGACCGCCGGCGGCCCCGGTCCCGGCGGCTTCCCCGGCCAACAAATCCCACCCGGCTGGCAACCCCAACTCCCGCCACCCCCGGCCGCCGGCCCACCCGGCCCGCAGCCACCGCTCTACCCACCACCAGGCCGCCCACCGTACGGTCAGTGACATGGTTTCCCTACGCGGCTGGCAATCATTCCCCGAACAACTCCCGCCCTTCGACCCGGACACCGCCCCGGAAACCCCCGAAGAGCTGTTCCTCGAGTGGCTCACGGAAGCCGGCGAACACGTCCTCGCGCCCCACGCGGTGACCCTGTCCACAGTGGACACCGACGGCTTCCCCGACGCCCGCGTCGTGATCCTCAAGGACGTCGCCCCGTCGGCCTGGGCCATCGCCACCAGCTCGGAAAGCCCCAAGGGCCACCAGCTGGACGCCAACCGACACGCCGCCCTCACCTTCTTCTGGCCCGCCCGCGGCCGCCAGGTCCGCGTCCGCGGCACCGTCGCCCCGGCCGCCCCGGAGATCTCCGCGGCAGACTTCCTGGCCCGCCCACCCGCCTCCCGCGTCGAGGCGTTCATCGGCCACCAGTCCGAGCCCCTCCCGGACCCCGCCAAACTCACCGAAGCCGCCGACGCCGCCGCCCAATGGGTCGCCGACAACCCCGACGCCGCCCCCAAAACCTGGACGCGCTACCTCGTCACCCCCACGACGGTCGAATTCTGGCAAGCCTCACACGACCGCCGCCACCTCCGCCTCCGCTACCTCCGCGACGCCAACACCTGGACCCGCGAACGCCTCTGGCCCTAACCCGACGCCTGCCAGGACCGCCGCCCCACCCCGGCCAGCTCACTTTGCCTTCCCACCCGGCGACCCGCCTTCGGCTCTCACCGCCAACCAACTTCGCCGATTGACACCAACCCGGCTCGCTCCGGATCCCCACCACCACAGACAGCTCCGCACACCGGCCGCGACAGCCCCCTGACTCGAACGCCACCTCACACCCACGCCGCCACTCGCTCCACGCCCCGAACCGCCGCACAGCCCCGCGAACCCCTCGGCCCCGCACGACACGCCCCCGCCCTCCTCGGGGGGCGTCCCCAGTCCCATTCTATCGAGGTGAGGGGCCAAAAATCGGCCCCGCGGGAATCTGTGGACAGCTTCAGCACAGGGGGGTCGATTGTGGATAAGTCGGCCGAGCAGCAGGCCGGCGAGCGCGAAAGGTGCTAGCCGAGGGCGAGGCAAGCGGGCGTCGACACCACTCCGCCAGCGCGCCTCAGGGGGCTGGTCGCGCAGGAGGGCGCGGATGAGCGCTTCGGTCATGAGCGGTCCCCCGGTGTCCGAACTGTTCAATACGCGCGCGCGGGGGCGTGCGACGGTGGTCGTATGACTGTGAACCTCGCTGCTGCCGCGTCCTTCCTCGCCGCGCACGGGCGGCTGCTCGACCGCCGGCGGTTCGAGCTGCTGTTCGGCGGAGGAGACGGTGATGCGGAGGCCGTGCTCTCGGCCGTCGCGGCATACCGCAATGCCGACGGCGGTTACGGCTGGGGCCTGGAGCCCGACCTGCGCGCGCCGGAGAGCCAGCCGGGCGGGGCGCTGCACGCGTTCGAGGTGTTCGAGGACATCGCGCCGAAAACCACGCCGCTGGCGCTGGAGCTGTGCGACTGGCTGGAGTCCGTGTCGCTGCCGGGTGGCGGGTTGCCGTTCGCGTTCCCCGTCGCGGACCGCGCCGGGAGCGCTCCATTTTGGACGGATGCCAACCCGACGAAGTTCTCGCTCCAGAGCACGGCTTTCGTCGCGTCGACGGCGTTACGCGTCGCGGCGCACGACAAGGCCGTGGCGGAACACCCGTGGCTCACCGCCGCGGTGTCGACCTGTCTGGAAGCCATCGCCCGAGTCGAAGAGCAGCCGCACGCGATCGAGCTGTCGTTCGCCATCCGGTTCCTCGACGCCGCGCACGCGACCCGCCCCGAGGCCGACGAACTCCTCGACCACCTCGGCAAGTTCCTGCCGCCCGACGGCATCCTCCACGTCGCCGGCGGCGGCGAGGACGAGGTCCTGCGGCCTCTGGACTTCTCGCCGATCCCGGGCCCGTCGCGCAAGGTGCTCGACCCCGCCGCGATCGCCGCCGAGCTCGAGCGCCTCGAGTCCCAGCAGCTCGAAGACGGCGGCTGGACGGTCGACTTCGCCAGCTTCTCGCCGGCGGCGTCGCTCGAATGGCGCGGCTACGCCACCGTTCGCGCGATTTCGGTGCTGCGGGCCAACTCGTAGTGTGAGGGCGTGCTGCCGCAGGACAGCCACGTCCACACCGAGTGGTCGTGGGACACCGTCACCGGGTCGATGGTCCAGTCGTGCCAACGCGCACTCGCGCTCGGGCTGCCGTCGGTGGCGTTCACGGAGCACGCCGACCTCACGCCGTGGCTCATCCCCGAGCCGATCCGGCCGCACCTGCCCGACCACTTCCGCGTGCGGCTGCGGACCGACGGCGTGCTGGAGCCGCCGGCCCTCGACGTCGAGGGTTACCTCGCGTGCGTGCAGGAGTGCCGCGAGCGGTTCCCGGACCTGCGGATCCTGTCGGGCGTCGAGCTGAGTGAACCGCACTGGCATCGGCCGGAAGCGGACGCGTTGCTGGCCGCGCACCGCTTCGAGCGGGTGCTGGGCTCGGTGCACTCGCTGCCGGAGGGGACTCACCACTACGAGCTGAGCGTGATCGCGGACCGCCCGGCCGACGCGACGCTGCGCGCGTACCTGGGCGAGGTCCTAGGCCTGGTGGAGTCGACAGCCGATTTCGAGGTTCTGGCCCACATCGACTACGCGCTGCGCACCTGGCCTTCGTCGAAACCCTTCGTCGCCGCGGACTTCGAGGAGGAGTTCCGCACGGTCCTGCGCGCGCTGGCCGGCAGCGGGCGCGCCCTGGAGCTCAACACGAGAGTCCCCCTGCCGCGCGACGTTCTCCTGTGGTGGGCCGCCGAAGGTGGCCGGATCCTCTCCTTCGGCAGCGACGCCCACGCACCCGAGCTCGTCGGCCACGCGTTCGCCGAGGCCGCCGCGTTGGCGGCTTCGTGCGGTTTCCAGCCCGGCCGCACTCCGCACGACTTGTGGATCCGCCGCGGTTAACTCTTGCCGAGCGTCCCGAGGCCGTTCATCAGCAGGTCGAAGCCCAGTTCGGCCGCCGCGACCGCCTCGGGGTACGCGTCGGTCGCGGTGACGCCCTTCGCCATCCGGTGGTGGTTCTCCAACGACAGCCGCCACTGCACGGCCGCGATCTGCGCGGCCGCCAGGCGCGCCGTCAGCGGCGACAGGTCCGGTGAGTCGCCCAGCTCGGCCGCCAGCGCCAGCTCCCCGCTTTCCCGGAACCGCAACAGGCTCGGCAGCAGGGTCGGCGTGCCCATGATCAGCCGGTACAGCGCCAGCACCTGCGGAAGGTCGCAGAGCCCAGTGATCGGGTCGTGGCGGCGCAGGCCGTCGAGGAAGTGCGCGCGCAACGCGGGAAGCGGTGCGTCGCGGTGCGCGCGGACCACGCGCGCACTTTCGTGCTCGTGGTCCGCCATGCGGTGCAGGACGAGGTCGTCCTTCCCCTGGAAGTAGGCGAACAACGTCCGCCGCGACACCTCAGCGGCCTCCGCGACCTGCGAGATCGACACCTGGTCGAAGCCGTGCTCGAAGAACAGCTTAAGCGCGGCGTTCGAGATCGCCTCGCGCGTGCGCTGCTTCTTCCGCTCCCGCAGGCCGGTCCGCTCGTCCACGAAAACAGGCTACCGCCTTGGTGCACTCAGGGCTATATTGCACTCAGTCTACTTATGCACTGAGGAGCACTTCATGGACGTGATAGTGGTCGGGGCGGGCCCGGCCGGGTTGACGCTGGCGCACGAGCTCGCCCTCGGCGGCGCCGAGGTCGTGGTGCTGGAGAAGCTGACCGAACGCATCGAGCAGACGAAGGGCGGCACGATCCAGCCGCGCACCGCCGAGCTGCTCGACGCGCGAGGCCTGCTCGACGCGATCCGCGAGCGGCAGTTCGAGCGCGCCGCCGTCGGCGGGCACTTCGCCGGGCTGCCGGTGCCGCTCGACTGCACGCCTTGGCAGACCAGGCATCCCCATACGATCGGCATTCCACAGTGGAAGGTCGAGGAGGTGCTGGAGGCGGCGGCGACCGCCCGTGGCGCTCGCGTGCTGCGGGGTCAGGAGGTCACCGCGGTCCGCGCCGACGACACCGGCGTCACCGTGACCACCGACCGGGACCTGCGCGCCCGGTACGTCGTCGCCTGCGACGGCGCGCACAGCACCGTGCGCAAGCTGCTCGACCTGCCGTTCCCCGGCCGTCCCGGCACGTACCGGGCGGTGCTCGCCGACGTGCGCCTATCGGCCGTCTCCGAACTGGTGCCCGCGCAGGCCGGCCACATGAGCACGATGACCAGGACCACCGCCGACCACTGGGGCATGCTCGTGCCGACCGGCGGCGACCACTACCGCTTCACCTACGGCAAGCGCGACGAAGCTGAGCCGCCGATGACCGCGGAAGCCGTGCAGCAGGCACTCACCGCGATCTACGGCGAACCCACCACCTTGGCCGAGGTCCGCACGATCTCCCGCTTCAGCGACGCCACGCGCCAGCTCGAAAACTACCGCCACGGCCGCGTTTTCTTCGCCGGCGACGCCGCCCACATCCACGGGCCGCTTGGCGGGCAGGGCCTCAACCTCGGTGTGCAGGACGCGTTCAACCTCGGCTGGAAGCTCGCCGCGACGCTTCGAGGAGCCGCGGACAGCCTCCTCGACACCTACCACGCCGAACGCCACCCGAAGGCCGCCCGCGTGCTGCACCACACGTCGGCCCAACGCGTTCTCGCCGTGCCGAACCCGGACCCGGATTTGCGTGCGCTGAGCGAAATCTACACCGATCTTATGCGCCTGCCCGACACCAACCGCTACCTCGCCGGGATGATGTCCGGTTTGGACGATCCCACTCGGCTCCCCGACCTGGACCTCGTGACCGCCGACGGACCGACCCGCGTGGCCGAGGTCCTACGCGACGGGCGCGCCGTCCTGCTCGATTTCACCGGCGACGTCGAGCTCCCCGTCGGCTGGGCCGAGCACGTGAACCTGGTGCGCGCCAAGGCAGACACCGCGTTGCCGGCCGTGCTGCTTCGCCCCGACGCCGCCGTCGCATGGCGCGGTGACACCCCGCTCGAAGACGCCCTGCGCGCGACGTTTCAGCCGGCCTTCGGTGCGTAGCGGATCAGCACGACGTCGCCGATCGCCCGCGTGTCCAGCAGTTTCATCCGCCCGCCCGGGTACAACGCGGGCAGTAGGAACCGCGGCGCGGCGGCGGCGCCGACCACGAGCGGCGCGATGGCGAGGTGAATCTCGTCGGCCAGGCTCTGCGAGAGGAACGCGGTGTGGATCTGCCCGCCGCCTTCAACCATGAGCCGCCGGACGCCGCGCCGGCCGAGGTCGTCGAGCAGCGCGCCGAAGTCGACTTGTGGTCCGAGCGCGACGACTTCGGCGAGCTGACCGAGCCGTTCGCGCGCGGTCGGGGCGCCCGTTTCGGTGGTGTAGACGAGCTTTTCCGCGCCGTGGTGCCAAAACTTCCACTGCGGATCGACGTCGCCCGACGCCGTCACGGTCACCTTCAACGGATACGCGGGTTTGCCGGCGCGCACGCGTTCGGCTCGACGTTCTTCGCTGTTGACCAGCAGCCGCGGGTTGTCGGCGCGGATCGTGCCCGCGCCGATCAGGATGGCGTCGGACTCCGCGCGCACCTGGTCGACGCGGTCGAAGTCCTCGGCGTTGGACAGCAGCAGCCGTTCGGGGGTCGTGTCGTCGATCGCCCCGTCGACACTCGTCGCGACGCTCAGCAGCACGTGGGGACGCATCGGCTCTCCTTTTTCGGTTGACCGGCCAGGCACAGTAGATCTTCGTGACCCACGACGATACGAACACCCTGCGCCGCCTCGCCGGACTCGCCACGCCGATGGCGCTGCGCGTCGCCGTGACTCTCGGCCTGCCCGCGCGCCTGCTCTCCGCCGCGGGACCGTCCGAACTGGCCGCCGAGCTCGGGGTGAACCCGTCGCGCTCGGCCTCCTGCTCGACCACCTCACGACGCTCGGCGTCCTCGAGCACACCCCCACCGGCTACCGCACCACCGCTTACGGCGACCACCTCCGCGACGACTTCACCGCGACGCTCCTCGACTTGAACACCGCCGGCGGGCGCGCCGAGCTGGCGTTCGTCGAGCTCGCCCACAGCATCACCACGGGCGAAGCCGCCTACCCGCGTCGTTACGGCCAGGACTTCTGGGCGGATCTCGCCGAGAACGAGGATCTTCGCGAATCCTTCGACCGCCAGATGACTTTCCGCATCCGGGAGCAAATCCCGCAACTCGTCGCCGGCTACGACTGGGCACGGTTCTCCACGATCGTCGACGTCGGCGGCGGCCGCGGCGACATCCTCGCCGCCATCCTCACCGCGAACCCCGGCCTGCGCGGCCACCTGCTCGACCTCGCCCCGACCGCCGCCGACGCCCGCCGCACCTTCGCCGCCCACGCCCTGGACGCCCAGGTCACCGCCGGCAGCTTCTTCGACCCGCTCCCGCCCAGCGCCGACGCCTACCTGCTCGTCGACATCCTCCACGACTGGGACGACACCCACGCCCACCGAATCCTCGAGCGCTGCGCCGAGGCCGCCGGCTCGACGGGCCGCATCCTCGTCGTCGAACCCGTCGCCGGCCACCAGGCGGACACCGCAAGCGCCCTCGCCATGCTCACCATCTTCGGCGGCCGCGAACGCCGCCTCGACGAGTTCCGCGCGCTCGCCTCGGCCCACGGCCTGAGGCTGGACGCCGTCACGGACCTGACTTCGCAACGCTGCCTGCTCGAATTCCACCAATAGGGTGCGCGCGCGATCGTCGCCCATCACCACGACCGGCAGCCGAGCAAAGGGGAATCGAACCCCTGACCCCGCCTGCAAATGCCCGTCCGCAGATCCCGGACGACCTGCCGAGATCTCATGGCGCGTCTACCAGCGGTTTTGCGAGACCGTTCCCGCGAGTCCACGCGTGCACCCCGTTGATCGGGCACACACGAGTCCGCGCTACTCGCCGCTGGCCTCCGGCATTGCCGGGCGTCGCGCGGCGAGCAGCACCTAGGGGCGCGGTTGCGGCGGCTGCGCAGGGATCCGCAGGTCGGCGATCAACTCCAGACCGGCGTCGGCCAGCATTCCGGCCAGCTCTTCGGGGCGGTACAGGTGAGTCGTCCAGGACACCGGCAGGCCGCCGTAGCCCTTGGTCCGCGGCACGTCGCCGTCGCCGACGTGCGTGCCAACAAGAGCCTGACCACCGGGCACGAGCGCCTCAGCGAAGGTCTTCAGCACACCGGGCAGCTCCTCACGCGGAAGGTTGAACAGCGACCACCAGCCGAGCACGCCGCCGAGCGATGCCGGCGCGAGGTCGAGTTCGGTCGCCGAAGCGACGGAAAACCGCAGGTCGGGGTAAAGCCGCCGGGCGTGCTCGACCATGCGCGGCGACAGGTCGACGCCCGCAGCGTCCAGCCCGAGCTCGGTGAGGTGCGCAGTGATGGTGCCCGGGCCGCAGCCGACGTCCAGGACCGGGCCGAGCCCGCGGACGGACTCGGCGAAGGCAGCAAGCGCGGCCCGTAGCCACGGCTCCTCCTCCAACCGACCCACTCCAAGCTCCACATAGAGGTCGGCGACCCGGTCATAGGACTCACGGACCCGCAGAAGATCGGATGGCTGCACGGAGGGCACCGTATCGAGGCATGACGAACGCGACCAGAGACGCTTGCCAGCTCTGAAGGGCGCAGAGATTGAAGGCCGCACTCGGCGCGAGCGCGACCACACGATCGCGGACTCGATGAGCCGCAACATCGAGGCCGCGCGTGAGCGCCCGCAGGGGCACGGCGGGAGGTACGGCCGCCGGATACTACGAAGGCCAGGTCAAAGGAGATCCCCTCTGAACTGGCCTTCGTCGTGTTTCTTGAGCTGTGGAGCTGAGGGGAATCGAACCCCTGACCCCCGCCTTGCAAAGGCGGTGCTCTACCAATTGAGCTACAGCCCCGGGCACGGGTGCCCGTGGGTCACCCGCGCGGTGAAGTCAGTTGCGGGAAGCGTCCGCGGCCTTGGCCGGGGTGCTGCCGTTCGCGGAGACCGGGCCCGTGGGGGCGGTCGCCTGGCGCCAGAGGTCCGCCTCGGCCTTGGCAGCCTTGTTGCGCTTCACGACGAACAGAACGCCGCCCGCGACGACTGCGAGTGCCAACAGCTTCTTCATCCGAAGCCCCCTTTTCCAGCTTGCTTCCGTACCCCACGATGCTACTGCACGCGCTGAGCGCCGGATCCGGCGGTTCCAGGGCTTGGTTCCACGTGGAACCACCGGCGACCCGCGTCACAGGCCGAACGGAATACCTCCGGTGGGTGCGCCGTTGAACAAACTGGTCGGTGCGCCCAACGTGTCCCCCGGGCTCACACCTTTGCCTTCGCGGAATACCGTTCGGCTGGAGCCGCGTCGTGCCTTTCGCCGAGAGGCGACCGTGCGCGCGCCGATCGCAGACATGTCAGCCCTGCCGGCCTTCTCTTCCCGGCAGGGCTGACTTGCGTCCGGCGAGCCTCGCGCGCACCCCAGCCAGACCCGGCTCCACCAGGCCCGGCTGCCCCATCGCGACGCCGTGGGTCACCTCGAACCACGGCCCCAGCCGGTGCCACGCCCACGCGCGCCGATGCAGCTCCTCGGTCACGCCCTAGGTGTACTGACCTGTGAGGTTGGGGACGCGGCTGAGTGGTGGGTGGCCTGCGAGTGCGGTGTGTCCGCGGTGGTGGTTGTAGGTGTGCAGCCAGTGT
>NZ_JBEYSJ010000031.1:0-105466 GCF_040704195.1 Amycolatopsis sp. NPDC047767 | reverse complement strand
CACCCTCTGCCCCAAACGCATCGGCACCATCGTCCAAGCAGCACTCGTCCTCACCCACCACGAACACCACGGCCGCTACTGAGAAAACCTCAATGTGGCGTTCGGTGCGTTGAGCGCACCCAATGCGGCGTTGGATGCGTTCAGCGCACCCAACGCCGCATTGGGGTGAGGGGGCGTCTAGCGGACGGCGGCTAGGGCTTCCGGGAGGGTGAAGGCGCCGGCGTAGAGGGCCTTGCCGACGATGGCACCTTCGATGCCGTCGCAGGAGAGGGAGGCCAGGGCCTTGAGGTCGTCCACACTGGACACGCCGCCGGAGGCGATGACGGGGGCGTCGGTGCGGGCGGCGACTTCGCGAAGCAGGTCGAGGTTCGGGCCCTTGAGGGTGCCGTCCTTGCTGACGTCGGTGACGACGTAGCGGGAGGCGCCGTCGCGGTCGAGGCGTTCGAGGACCTCCCACAGGTCGCCGCCGTCGGAGGTCCAGCCGCGGGAGGAGACGCGGTGGCCGGCCTCGGTGATGCGGACGT
Organism: Amycolatopsis sp. NPDC047767; assembly: GCF_040704195.1. Classification (NCBI taxonomy): domain Bacteria; kingdom Bacillati; phylum Actinomycetota; class Actinomycetes; order Pseudonocardiales; family Pseudonocardiaceae; genus Amycolatopsis; species Amycolatopsis sp. NPDC047767. Next base: position 104,942 of record NZ_JBEYSJ010000031.1, on the reverse strand, counting down.
CGAGGCCGATGGCGACGCGGTCGCCGTAGGTGGTGACGACCTTGGCGGTCCAGGAGGGGTCCTCCAGTGCCGCGGTGCCGAGGTTCACGCGGCGGGCGCCGGTGGAGAGGGCGGCTTCGAGGGAGGCGTCGTCGCGGATGCCGCCGGAGAGCTCAACCTGCACGTCGAGGCGGCCGATCACCTCGGCCAGCAGCTCGCGGTTCGAGCCCTTGCCGAAGGCCGCGTCGAGATCCACCAGGTGGATCCACTCGGCGCCGTCGCGCTGCCAGGCGAGGGCGGCGTCGAGCGGGCTGCCGTAGGACGTCTCGGTGCCGGCCTCGCCCTGGACGAGTCGGACGGCCTGGCCATCGGCCACATCAACTGCGGGAAACAGCGTGAAAGTCACGGCGACAGCGTAAAGGCGCCGGTCACGGTGCCGGCCCACCGGGCCGACCTACCGCGCCGAACCAAGCCGGACTAGAGCGTGTCGAGCCAGTTGCGGAGCAGCTTCGCGCCCGCGTCGCCCGACTTCTCGGGGTGGAACTGCGTGGCCCACAGCGGGCCGTTCTCCACCGCCGCCACGAAGTCCTCGCCGTGGTTGGCCCACGTCACCTTCGGCTGCCGCCCCGCCAAGCCGGACTCCAGCTCCCACCGGCGCGCCGCGTAGGAGTGCACGAAGTAGAAGCGCTCGTCCGGGTCGAGGCCGGCGAACAGCTGCGAGTCCGCGGGCGCGCGGACGGTGTTCCAGCCCATGTGGGGCAGCACGTCGGCGTGCAGGCGCTCGACGGTGCCGGGCCACTCCCCCGTGCCCTCGGTCTCCTCGCCGTGCTCGACGCCGCGGCCGAAGAGGATCTGCATGCCCACGCAGATGCCGAGCACGGGACGGCCGCCGGCCAGGCGCTTGCCGATGATGCGGTGCCCGTGCACGTCGAGCAGCCCCGCCATGCAGGCGGAGAAGGCTCCCACCCCGGGCACGACCAGACCGTCGGCCTCGAGCGCGGCATGCGGGTCGGCGGTGACCTCCACCTCGGCGCCGGCGCGCGCGACGGCGCGTTCGGCGGAGCGGAGGTTGCCGGAACCGTAGTCGAGGATCACCACACGAGACACACCTCAAGCGTAGTCCCGGGGCGGGAGCGCACGTCAGCCGCGGCGGAAGGAGTAGACGTCCGTCACGGTGTTGCAGGGCGCGGGCGGCACGACCTCGACGCGCAGCGTGCCCGTCGGCGCGTCGTAGTCCACGCCTTCCGGGGTGAACGCGCCGGCGCACGTGCTCGACAGCGGCAGCTGGCCGAGCTCCTTCACGTGCGCGCGGACGTCGTGGCCGGTGAGCGCGTGGGGCAGGTCGACCTGCAGGAGCTGGTAGCTCGTGGGGTACAGGTCGTTGTTGGAGTCCGACGTCGCGCACAGCAGGCGCGTCGCCGAGACGAAGTCGCAGCCCTGCGCCGCGCGGATCGGGTGGTCGAGGTGGATCCGCGCCGCGAGCGGCAGGTCGCCGGCCACGCGCGGGGCGTGGTGGTTGAGGAACGGCGTCGGCGAGACGAACAGCTCCGTCGCGTCGCCGAGCGCGCCCGAGACGAGCCACTGGCCGTCGGGGGTCACGGCGACCTGGGCGTTGGCGTTGGGCGCGGGTTCGTCGGCCGCGAGCGGGTGCACGAACTCCGTGGTCTGCCCGGACGGCGAGGTGACCAGGTACATCTTCGACACCGGCGGGTTGGTCACGGTGTCCTGGTAGACGTCGAAGGTGTAGCCGCGCAGGGAATCTGGGTCGCCGACGTGGCCCCAGCCCTCGTCCTTGAGCGGCTTCGGGATGGTGGTGCCGTTGCGGTAGACGGTCTGCGGGGCCCGGCCCGGCAGCCGCAGCGTGGTGATGCCTTCGCCGCTGATCGAGTTGGCGACGGAGACCTCGCCGGTCCGGCGCCAGCCGCCGAGGGAGGCGGCGGGGCTCGCCGAGGCAAGGGAAGCGCAGCTCAGCAAGGCTGCGGTGGAGAGTGCGAGGGCTTTCGCCGCCGACGTCGACAGACGCATGGTTCGCTCCTTCGCGAACGTGACCTTGGCGGCGGCCCGCGAATTTTTGCACGCGACCCCGTTTCACCGGAGGCCCCGCTGGGTATTCACCCGTTCGGCTGAGGCGCAGCGGGCGCCCCCCGACGAGGGAAGAGGAAGACATGTCCGAGTCGGACCTCCTCTGCCAGATGTTCGAAGCGTGGCGGGACGACATCGAAAGCGTGCCGTTTCCGCAGTTCACGACCCTGGTGATCCCTCCGCAACCCTCCCGCGCCCAAGTCGACGCATGTCGTTCTCGTGACGCTCGCAAAGAGAACGTGATGAATCCCACGCACTGGAACCCGGGTCATCTGTGATTTCCTGCTGGCACCGCGTCGAAGCGAGCCAGTAGGAGCAGCCCGATGAGCAAGAACCCGGATCCACACGACTTCCTCGACCTCGACGCCGAACTGGCCGAGGAGGAGCGCGCCATCCGGGACGCCGTGCGCGACTACGCGCGCGACCAGCTCCTCGACCACGTGGCCGACTGGTACGAGTCCGGCTCACTGCCCGCGCGCGACCTGGCCAAGGGCTTCGGGCAGCTCGGCCTGCTGGGCATGCACCTGGAGGGCTACGGCTGCGCCGGCACGAGCGCGGTCGCCTACGGCATCGCGTGCCGGGAGCTGGAGGCCGTCGACTCCGGCCTGCGCAGCTTCGTCTCCGTGCAGGGCTCGCTCGCGATGTTCGCGATCCACCGCTGGGGCAGCGAGGAACACCGGCAGGAGTGGCTGCCGAAGATGGCCGCGGGCGAGGCGCTGGGCTGCTTCGGCCTCACCGAACCCGACGCCGGCAGCGACCCGGGCAGCATGCGCACCCGCGCGGTGCGCGACGGCTCCGACTGGGTGCTCACCGGCACGAAGATGTGGATCACCAACGGCACCGTCGCCGACGTGGCCGTGGTCTGGGCGCAGACCGACGAGGGCATCCGCGGCTTCGTGGTGCCGACGTCGACGCCGGGCTTCACCGCCAACGAGGTGAAGCACAAGCTGTCGCTGCGCGCGTCGCTCACGGCCGAGCTCGTGCTCGACGGTGTGCGCCTGCCGGAATCCGCGGCGTTCCCGGAGGTTCGTGGGCTGCGCGGCCCGCTGTCCTGCCTCAACGAAGCGCGCTACGGCATCCTGTTCGGCGTCGTCGGCGCCGCCCGCGCGTGCTACGAAACCGCGCTGGACTACACGCTCTCGCGCGAGCAGTTCGGCAAGCCGCTGGCGAGCTTCCAGCTCACGCAGCGCAAACTGGCCGATCTACTGGTCGAGGTCAACCGTTCGGGGCTCGTCGCGCTGCAGATCGGCCGGCTCAAGGACTCCGGCGCGCTGCACCACAACCACGTGAGCTTCGGCAAGCTGGCCAACGTCCGCTCGGCGCTCGACGTGGCCCGCACCGCGCGCTCGATGCTGGGCGCCAACGGGATTTCGCTGGAGTACCCGGTGATGCGGCACATGGCGAACCTCGAAACGGTGCTGACGTACGAGGGCACCGAGGAGATGCACGCGCTGTCGCTGGGCCAGTCGGTGACGGGCATCGCGGCGTTCCGCTGATCTTGGGTGAACCTCGGGTCGCCGGGACCCCCAGCCCCGGCGACCCGAGGCTCACGGCCGCAGGAAGTCCTTGAGGGACAACGCGATCGAGCCCGCGTCGAGGCCGTGCGCGAGATCGTGGTCGGCCCGTTTCCCGTAGGTGCGCACTTCCGTGTCGCGCAGGGTGCCGAGCGACAGCAGGCGATGCGGAACGTCTCGCAGCGCTTCGCTCACGTGGTGGGCCGAAGTGCCCTTGAGGTACGGCTCCACGAGCACGACGTCGGCGACGTCCCCCACCGCGGCCCGCAGCCCCGCGGCGTCGAACGGGCGGATGGTCGACGCGTACAGCACCGTCACGCCGAGGTTTTCGCTCGCGGCGAGCACCCGGTCGAGCATCGGGCCCACGGCGAGCACGACGCCGTTGCGGCCGCTGCGTACCCGCTGGAACCCGACGCCGAGGTGCGGCGCGGCGTTCTGGTCGGCCGAGAGCCGCAGGTACACGCGGCTGTCGCCGGGCACGGAGTCGAGCAGCAGGCGGCGGGCCTCGTCGGGGTGCCCGGGCACGTGGACGTACCAACACGGCAGGGAGTCGATCAGCGCGACGTCGCCCGGCGACTGGTGCGTGCGGCCTTCGGCGGGCATGTCGTAGGAGGAGCCGTAGGACACGAGCACGGCGCCCGCGTCCTGGTGGACCAGGTCGAGCTTGATCTGCTCGAACGCGCGCTCCACGAGAAAGGCGTTGAACGTGTGGATGATCGGCCGCAGGCCGGCGAGAGCGAGCCCGGCGCCCGTGCTCACGAGCAGCTGCTCGCGGATGCCGACGTTCACCACCCGGTCCGGGTGCCGCCGCGCCGCGCCGGCGAGCTGGGCGGCGGAGATGTCGGCGAGGACGACGGCGACGTCCGGGTCGGCGTCCACGATCTCTTCGGTGGTGGCGAGGAAGGTTTCGCGCATGTTCAGCATGTCCGTCAGCCCTTCGGTTCGACGACGGCGACCACGGCCAGCGGGCGCCCCGGGTGTTCGCTGGTGAACGCGTCGTAGAGCGCTTCGTGGTCGCGGCCGGAGACGGTGCGCGTGGCCCAGCCCTCGACCTCGAACCGGCGGGCGATGCCGCCGGGCCAGCCGTGCGTGGACGACTGGTTGTCCACGACCACCGTGGTCAGGCTTTCCAGGCCCAGGCGCGCGGCGACCACGATGGCTTCGGAGTTGGAGCCTTCGTCGAGCTCGGCGTCGCCGACGAGCGTGACGACGCGGCTGTCGTGGCCGCGCGCTCGCAGGCCGAGCGCGGTGCCGAGGGCGATCGGCAGGCCGTGGCCCAGCGAGCCGCTGGAGATCTCGACGCCGGGCGCGCGTTTGCGGTCCGGGTGGTGGCCGAGCCGGGAGCGGGCCGACGACCAGTCGGCGAGCTCGGCCTCGTCGAGGAAACCCTTGACGGTGAGCACGGCGTAGTAGGCCATCGGCCCGTGTCCCTTGGAGAGCAGGAACCGGTCGCGGCCGGGGTCGTGGAAGTTCTCGGGTGAGATGTCGAGGACGCGGTCGTAGAGCACCCAGATGACGTCCACTGTGGACTCTGCCGCGGCCTGGTGTTTGTCGTCGCCGGTCATCAGCGAGATCAGCCGGGGCAGATCCGCGTAGGCCGTTGCTGTGGTGGTCATGTTTCCACGGTGCAACCTCGACCAATGTCTAGGTCAAGCGCTAACCTGGACCAATGACGAGGTTGGCGGAGCACTTGAGCATCGGGCAGGTCGCCGAACGCAGCGGCGTCCCGCACACGGCCCTGCGGTTCTACGAGGACAAGGGGCTCATCACCTCCGAACGCTCGGCGGGCAACCAGCGCCGCTACCCGCGTTCGGTGCTGCGGCGCATCGCGTTCATCCGGGCGGCGCAGCGCGTGGGCCTTTCCCTGGAGGACATCAGCGGCGCCCTCGCCACCCTGCCCGCCGACCACGCACCCACGAAAGCCGACTGGGCCCGGCTCTCGCGCGAATGGCAGCACGAGCTCGACGCGCGCATCGACGCGCTGCAGCGCCTGCGCGACCGCCTCACCGGCTGCGTCGGCTGCGGTTGCCTGTCGCTGCGCAGCTGCAGCCTGTACAACGCCGACGACGAGCTGGCCCGCTTCGGCCCCGGCGCGAGCAAACTGCGCCCGGTTGCCGAGGGCGGGATCTGAATTTCCGTTGTGGCGGCGGGGCGGATGTGGGTCACTGGTGTGGTTATGGACGAGAAACAGATGATCCGCGTCTCGAAGCGGCTCTCCCGCCACCTGCGCCACGACCCCTCGGCCATCGGCCTCACCTTGGACGCCGCCGGCTGGGTCGGAGTCGATGAGCTGCTGGCGGCGTTGCGCCTTCACGGCGTGCGCGTGAGCCGAGCCGAACTCGCGGAAGTGGTGGAGCGCAACAACAAACAGCGCTTCGCCTTCGATGAGAGCGGGCGCCGGATCCGCGCTAACCAGGGCCACAGCGTCACCGTCGAGCTGGGCCTGGAACGCCTCACGCCCCCCGAGGTGCTTTACCACGGCACCGCGACGCGCTTCCTGCCCGCGATCTACCGGGAAGGCCTGCGGCCCATGCGCCGCCACGCCGTGCACCTGTCGGCCGCCGTCGAAACGGCGCTCGCAGTCGGGGCCCGGCACGGCCGCCCGGTGGTGCTCCGCGTCGCCGCCGGCGCAATGGCGGCTGCGGGGCACGAGTTCCAGCGCAGCGAGAACGGCGTGTGGCTGACGGCGGCTGTCGCGCCGGAGTTTCTGACGGCGAACTAGCCCGGTCGCCGGGGGCGGGTTGGACCGCGCGCCCTGTAGTGCTGCGGACCGCCACCAGGCGCTAGCACGACTTCATGCGAAGCAGGCCGCGCCGTCTCGGCGAACAATCCCCGCGCCCGGCCGACTCGACGTCACGCCCGTGGCGCGCTGCAGCCAGAGGTTCCGGCGCAGCCAGAACCCCGCACCCGGTGCCGCCGCGCCGGAGTTTCTGACGGAGAACCAGCCCGATCGTCGGGCCAGGGTGGGCCACGCGACCGGCGATCCAGGAGGCCACCGCCAGGTGCGGTGAAGCACTCGCACTCACCGAAGCGGGCCGCGCCATCTCGGCGAACAACCATCGCGCCCAGCCAACTCGACGTCACGCCGGCAGCCCGCGCTGCGGGCACAAGTTCGGGTGCAGCGAGAACCCCGCCCACGGCGCCGCCAGGGCTTACAGATCAAGCAGGGCTAGTCGTGGTGCCGACGGGGCCGGCCGAGCAAGCGGCGGCCCGCGTCCACCAGTTCCCGGCGCAGGCTTTCGTCGTCGAGTTGGGCGATGTCCGGGGAGCCGCCCGTCATGGCGAGGCCCGTGAGGGTCACCAGGGCGGCCACGCGGGAGGAGATGTCGGGTTCGGGGCCGGCCAGGATGTCGATGAGGGCGTTCTTGAAGCCCTCCATGCCGCGCGTCGAGTTCTCGATCGCGCGGTTGATGCCCGGGTCGCTGGAGAACAGGGCGACGAGCACGCGGTGGCGCACCACCAGATCCACGAAGCCCTCGAGCAGGTAGTCGACCTGGGTGCCGCGGCGGCGTTGCTTCGCGGCCTCCGACACGATGTGGTCGAGCTCGCGGATGGCGGGCGCCGCGACGGCCTCGGTGATCTCCGCCTTGGTCTTGAAGTGGTAGTACACGGCCGCCTTGGTCACCCCGAGCGCGTCGGCGATCATCTGCAGCGACGTGCCCTCCACGCCGTGTTCGGCGAACAGCCGCAGCGCGGTGCCCAGCAGCCGCGTCCGAGTGTCCTCTGCCGGGGCGGCGGTAGTCATCGTTCCTCCTCGTCAAGCCCAGGAAGCGTACGTGACCGCTAGTCGATCGGCAAACCGAGATACTTGCCGATCGACAAGCAAACTCCTAGCCGTGCGGCTAGTCACATACTTGCCGATCGGCTTGGCAGTCTCCTTGCCGATCGGCTAGCTTCGGCGTCACTGGTTCGTGTGACGAAGGCCCTATCCGGGCGAAACGGAGAAACACTCGTGGCGACATTTCTGTACCGGCTCGGCCGGTTGTCGTTCCGGCGGCGCGCTCTCGTCTCGGCCGTGTGGGCGGCCGTGCTGGTGGCGCTCGGCATCGGCGCACTCACGCTGTCCGGCCAGCTGTCGGACTCGGTGACGATCCCCGGGACCGAGTCACAGCAGGCGATCGACCAGCTCCAGGCGAAGTTTCCGCAGGCCGCGGCCGGTGGTGCGACCGCGCGGGTCGTGATCGCGGCGCCGCAGGGCCACACCGTGACCGACGCAGCCGGCAAGGCCGCGGTCGAGTCGACGGTGGCGAGCCTCAAGACGGCGCCGAAGGTCTCGAGCGTGGCCGACCCGTTCCAGGCCAAGTCGATCTCGCCGGACGGCCGCGTGGCACTCGCCCAGGTGAGTTACCAGGTCAAGGGCTTCGAGCTCACGGACAGCGACCGCCAGGCGCTGCTCGACAGCGCGAACGGCGCCAAGCAGCGCGGTTTCGAGGTCGAGTTCGGCGGCGACGCGGTGCAGGCGATGCCCGCCACCGGCGCCACCGAGGGCCTCGGCGTGGCCGTGGCGGCCGTCGTGCTGATCATCACGTTCGGGTCACTGCTGGCCGCCGGCATCCCGCTGCTCACCGCGTTGATCGGCGTCGGCATCGGCATGGCGGGCATCATGCTGGCCTCGGGCTCGCTCGAACTGAACTCCAACACCCCGGTGCTGGCCCTGATGATCGGGCTCGCCGTGGGCATCGACTACGCGTTGTTCATCGTCTCCCGCTACCGGCACGAGCTCAGCATCGGACGAGAACCCGAGGAAGCCGCGGGCCGGGCCGCGGGCACGGCCGGGTCCGCCGTGGTGTTCGCCGGGCTCACCGTGATCATCGCCCTGGCCGGGCTCACCGTGGTCGGCATCCCGTTCCTCGGCCAGATGGGCATCGCCGCGGCCGCGACCGTCGCGATCGCCGTGCTCATCGCGCTCACGCTGCTGCCGGCCATCCTCGGCTTCGTCGGCTCCCGCGTGCTGGGCGGCCGCATTCGCTTGCGCCGCAAGACGGACAAGGCTTCGCACGGCGAGCGCTGGGCCCGGTTCGTCGCCCGGCACCGCTGGCCCGTGCTGCTGACCGCGCTCGCCGGCCTCGTCGTAGTCGCCATCCCGGCGCTGAGCATGCAGCTCGGCCTGCCCAACGACAGCACCGCGGCCCCGGATTCCACACAGCGCAAGACCTACGACCTCGTGAGCGAGAGCTTCGGCGCCGGCGCCAACGGGCCGCTGCTCGTCGTCGTGGACACCGGGGTGAACCACGACCCCGAGTCGCTGAAGCAAGCCGTCGCGGGCATCAGCACGCTGCCCGACGTCGCCGGGGTGACGCCGCCGCGCGTGAACGCCGACGGGGACACCGCGCTGCTGACCGTGATCCCGAAGAGCGGGCCGAGCAGCAAGCAGACCGAGGACCTGGTGGCGGCGATCCGCGCGCAGTCCGAGCCGCTGCACGAGACCACGGGCGCGAGCCTCGCCGTGACCGGCCAGACCGCCGCGAACATCGACGTGTCCGAGAAGCTCTCCGACGCGATGATCCCCTACCTCGCGCTGATCGTCGGGCTCGCGTTCATCCTGCTGATGCTGGTGTTCCGCTCGATCGTGGTGCCGCTGAAGGCGACGCTCGGATTCCTCGGCTCGGTGGTCGCGACGTTCGGCGCCGTGGTCGCGGTGTTCCAGTGGGGCTGGCTGACCGACCTGCTCGGCGTCGCGTCGACCGGGCCGATCATGAGCATGCTGCCGATCCTGCTCATCGGTGTCCTCTTCGGACTCGCGATGGACTACCAGGTGTTCCTGGTGACGCGGATGCGCGAGGAGCACGTGCACGGCGCCGACCCGCAGGAGGCCATGGTCACCGGCTTCCGCCACGGCTCGCGCGTGGTCACGGCCGCGGCCCTGATCATGATCAGCGTGTTCGCGGGCTTCGTGCTGGCGGAGTCGACGCTGATCCAGTCGATCGGGTTCGCGCTCGCGTTCGGCGTGCTGGTGGACGCGTTCGTGATCCGGATGACGATCGTGCCGGCCGTGATGTCGCTGCTCGGGCGCCACGCCTGGTGGCTGCCGCGCGGCCTGCACAAGGTGCTGCCGAACGTCGACGTGGAGGGTGAGGGCCTGACCAAGGCGCTCGACGCGTCCGGCAGCCGCGGTGACGACGAGCGCGAGCCCGCTCGCGTGTGAGGCCGGGCCGTCCGTCTGGCGGGTCGCTCAGCCGACCAGCCAGGCGACGGCGCCGCCGACCGCCAGCAGGGCCGCCACACCCAGCGCCACGGCGATGAACTTCGCCGTCTTCCACGTGGAGTAGACGCCGCCGGCCAGGAAGCCCGCCAGGGCCAGCAGCAGGACGGCGACAACCTCTTTGCTCACGAGGCTCAGCGTGCCACACGGCCCTCACCCGGCCGGGACGGGGCAGCGGCGCTCTCAGGTGGGTGCGACGGCACGCCGAAAACGTGACGCACGTCTCCTCGCTGTTACAGACCTGGACCGACCGTCGCGTCCGGCGCCGCGACGTGGCAAGCTCTCCGCGTGAGCGGAGCGTCCGATTCGGAGATCGTCCTGACCCCCCTCGACGAAGAGGCCTTGGTCCGGCTTCTGGACGTCGCGGTCGAGGGTGCCGACCCGCTCGACGTGCTGCCGCCGATGGACGGCCCGCCGGGCTGGACTCCCGAGCGGCGTGAGGCGTTCCTGACCTTCCACCGGCGGGTTTCGCTCGACCCGGAGACGGCGACCACCAGCGCCTGGACCATCCAGGTCGGCGGCACGATCGTCGGCGGCGCGCGGCTGCACCCCGTCCACCGCGGCAAGTCGGTCGAGATCGAGGCCCAGGTCTGGGTCGCCCGCTGGGCCCGGGGCCGCGGGATCGGCAAGTGGGTCACCGAGACCCTGATCGACGCGGCCCGCGAAGGCGGCGGGGGCCGGTATGTCGCTTCGACCACCACGGACAACAAGGCGGCACAACGCCTGATGAAGTCCGTCGGCGCGAACATCGACCTGCGCGAAGACGGGGTCGACTCCCACCTCGAGATCTAGCGGGCAGTCGACCCCGGCCGGCGCTACAGAACGCCCTTCGTGGACGGGATGCCGCCCGCGCGCGGGTCGGGTTCCGTGGCCGCGCGCAGCGCCCGCGCGACGGCCTTGTACTCCGCCTCCGCGATGTGGTGCGGGTCGCGGCCGTGGATCACGCGGACGTGCAGCGCGATCTGCGCGTGGAACGACAGCGAGTCGAACACGTGGCGCGTGAGCACGAACGGGTAGTTGTTGCCGATCGTGAAGGTGTTGAACTGCTCCGGCTCGCCCACGTGCACGCAGTACGGCCGGCCCGAGACGTCGATCGCCGCGTGGGCCAGGGTTTCGTCCATGGGGATCCACGCGTCGCCGAAGCGGCGGATGCCGCTCTTGTCGCCGAGCGCCTGACGCAGCGCCTGGCCCAGGACGATGGCGGTGTCCTCGACGGTGTGGTGCGCGTCGATGTGGATGTCGCCGGTGGCCTCGACCTTGAGGTCCAGCGAGCCGTGCACGCCGAACGCCGTGAGCATGTGGTCGTAGAACGGCACGCCGGTGGAGATCTCGACCTGGCCGGAGCCGTCGAGGTCGAGCTGGACCAGGATCGACGACTCCTTGGTCGTGCGCTCCACCTTGCCGATGCGGGTCATCGCGGTACTTCCTTACTCGCCTCGAGGAACGCGTCGTTCTCTTCCGGGGTGCCGATGGTCACGCGCAGGTGGCCCTCGATGCCGACGTCGCGGATCAGCACCCCGTGGTCCAGGTAGGACTGCCAGCTCGCCTTCGCGTCGGCGAACGGTCCGAAGAGGACGAAGTTCGCGTCGCTCGGCACCGGCGTGAACCCGAGGCCCAGCAAGGCTTCCACCACGCGGTCGCGTTCGGCGGAGAGCTTGTGGACGGTGGCGAGCGTGGCGTCGGCGTGGCGCAGCGCGGCCCGCGCGGCGGCCTGCGTGAGCTTGGACAGGTGGTAGGGCAGCCGCACGAGCTGCAGGGCGTCGACGATGGCCGGCGCGGCCGCGAGGTAGCCCAGCCGTCCGCCGGCGAAGGCGAACGCCTTGCTCATCGTGCGCGAGACGATCAGTTTCGCCGGGTACTCCCCGATCAGCTGGACCGCGCTGGGCTGCGAGGAGAACTCGGCGTAGGCCTCGTCCACCACGACGATGCCCGGCGCCGCCTCGAGGACCCCGCGCAGCTGGTCCAGCGGGATCGACCCGCCGGTGGGGTTGTTCGGGCTCGTCACGAACACGACGTCCGGCTGCCGCTCGGCCACCAGCTCGGCGGCGCGCGCGGTGTCGAGCGTGAAGTCGGGCCGGCGCGGCACCGGCACCCACTCCGTGCGCGTGCCGGAGGAGATGATCGGGTGCATCGAGTACGACGGTTCGAAGCCGAGCGCGCTGCGGCCCGGCCCGCCGAAGGCCTGCAGGATCTGCTGCAGGATCTCGTTGGACCCGTTGGCGGCCCACACGTTCGCCTCCGACAGCACCACACGCGTCGACACCGTGAGGTAATCGGCGAGCTCGGTACGCAGCGCGACGGCGTCGCGGTCCGGGTAGCGGTGCAGCGAAGCGGCTTCGGCGCGCACGGCATCGGCCACGTCGGCCACCAGCTCCGGCGGCGGCGGGTACGGGTTCTCGTTGGTGTTGAGCCGCACGGGCACGTCGAGCTGCGGCGCGCCGTAGGGGCTCTTGCCGCGCAGGTCCTCGCGCAGCGGCAGGGCGTCGAGCGTCACCTCGGCGCCGGGCACGGCCGGGGTCTCCTCGGTCATCGGCCCTCCCCCGCGAACCGCGCGGTCACGGCCTCGCCGTGGGCGGGCAGGTCCTCGGCGTCGGCCAGCGCGACGACGTGGCCGGCGACCTGGCGCAGCGCGTCCTCGCTGTAGTCGACCACGTGGATGCCCTTGAGGAAGCTCTGCACGGACAGGCCCGAGGAGTGCCGAGCGAAGCCGGCGGTCGGCAGCACGTGGTTCGAGCCGGCGCAGTAGTCGCCGAGCGACACCGGCGCGTAGGCCCCGACGAACACCGCGCCCGCGTTGCGCACGCGGCCGGCGACCTCCCGGGCGTGGGCCGTCTGGATCTCGAGGTGCTCGGCGGCGTAGGCGTCGACCACGCGCAGGCCTTCGTCCACAGTGGACACCAGGATGATGCCGGACTGCTTGCCGCCCAGCGCCTGCCCCACGCGTTCGCTGTGCTTGGTGGCCGCGACGCGCTCGGCGAGCTGCTTGTCCACGGCGTCGGCGAGCTCCTCCGACGTGGTGACCAGCACGCTCGCGGCGAGCGGGTCGTGCTCCGCCTGGCTGATCAGGTCGGCCGCGACGTGGACCGGGTCGGCCGTCTCGTCGGCGAGGATCGCGATCTCGGTGGGGCCGGCCTCGGAGTCGATGCCGATCACGCCGCGCACGAGGCGCTTGGCGGCGGTGAGGTAGATGTTGCCCGGCCCGGTGACGATGTCCACGGGAGCGAGCTCGGCGCCGTCGGTGTCCGTGCCGCCGTACGCGAGCAGCGCCACGGCCTGCGCACCGCCGACGGCCCACACCTCGTCGACGCCCAGCAGCGCGGCGGCCGCGAGGATCGTCGGGTGCGGCAGGCCGCCGAAGGCCGCCTGCGGGGGCGAGCAGACCACCAGCGAGCGCACCCCCGCGAGCTGCGCGGGGACGACGTTCATGACCACGGTGGACGGGTACACGGCCAGCCCGCCCGGCGCGTACAGTCCCACGCGCTCCACCGGCACCCAGCGCTCGGTGACGGTGCCGCCCGGGACCACCTGCGTGGTCACGTCGTGGCGGCGCTGGTCGGCGTGCACCTTGCGGGCGCGGCTGATCGACTCCTCCAGCGCGGCGCGCACCTGCGGGTCGAGCGCTTCGAGGGCCTTGGTGAGCTCGTTCGCTTTGACGCGGACGGTCGCCGGGCGGACCTTGTCGAACTGCTCGGTGTACTCGAGGACGGCCTCCACACCGCGGTCGCGGACCGCCTCCACCACCGGCCGAACGTGATGCAGCGCCGCGTCCACGTCGTATTCGGCGCGCGGCAGTGCGGCGCGCAGTTCGGCGGCGGTCGGGACCTGCCCACGCAGGTCGGTGCGGTTCAGCATGGTGACCAGGGTACGAGGTGGCTCTCCGCGTCCGGGCAGGGATACTCGGTGGTGACCTGCCGTCCCACGATGAGGGAGAACGCCGTGCCGCGGATCGCGTTGTGCCAGCTGAACTCGGGCGACGATCCGGAGGACAACCTGAAACTGGTTCGCTCCGGCGTCGAGGCCGCGGCGGCTGATGGTGCCCGGATCGTGGTGTTCCCGGAAGCGACGATGGCGCGGTTCGGGCGGCCGTTGGGGCCGGTCGCGCAGCCACTCGACGGGGCGTGGGCGTCGGCGGTGTCGGCGATCGCTTCGGAGCATGACGTGGTGATCGTGGCGGGGATGTTCACCCCGGCCGATGACGGGCGGGTGCGGAACACGCTGCTGATCACCGGGCTGGGAGTGCGGTCGTCGTACGACAAGATCCATTTGTACGACGCGTTCGGGTTCGCGGAGTCGGACACGGTGGCGCCCGGGGACAGTCCTGTGACCTTCGAGGCGGAGGGGACGGTGTTCGGGGTCGCCACGTGTTATGACATGCGGTTTCCGGAGCTGTTCCGTCGGTTGGCGGATGATGGCGCGGACGTTGTGTTGGTGCCGACGTCGTGGGGTGCGGGTGAGGGGAAGCTGGATCAGTGGCGGGTGCTGGTGCGGGCTCGGGCGTTGGATTCCGGGTGTTGGGTTGTGGGGTGTGGGCAGGCTGATCCCTCCGTGTCGGGGATCGAGGTGAATCCGAAGGCGCCGACGGGGATTGGGCATTCTCTGGTGGCGGATGGGTTCGGTCGGGTGTTGGTGGAGTTGGGGGATGGGGCGGAGATGGTGGTGGTGGAGCTGGATCCGGCGGTGGCGGGGAAGGCTCGGGGGGCTACTGGGGCGTTGGCTAATCGGAGGTTGTGAGGGTTTCTCGGTCCTGGGTTCGTGGGTTTCGGTCCTCGCAGGGCGTGTTGCGTCAGGTGTGCACCCCGAAGCTGGATTGTGTTGACGGCCGGTGAGCCGTTGTCAAGGCGGGAAAGCGTGCCTTGACAACGGCTCGCCGGCCGCAAAGAGGCTTCGGATCGGGGTGCCGGGGCGGGGCTGGGTGCAGGTTTCGTCGCGTGGGTGGGCGGCGGTTGGTGAGGTTGGCGCGGCCTGGGCGACCCGTGAGTTGGGCAGGCGGGTGGCGGTTGGGTGGTGGCCGGAGCGCCCCAATGTGGCGATTCGGTGCGTTGAGCGCACCCAATGCGGCATTCGGTGCGCTCGGCGCACCCGAGGTGGCGGCTGGTGAGGGTGGACCCGGCCCAGGTGGGGCGTGAGTTGGGTGAGCGGCCGGCCGTCGGGTGGTGGCCGGAGCGCCCCAATGTGGCGTTCGGTGCGTTGGGCGCAACCAACGCCGCGTTGGGGAGGGCGGGCGGATGAGGTTAGCGGAGTAAGCCCTCGCGGATGGCGACGCGGACGAAGCCCGCGCGGCGGCGTTCGCCGGTTTTGTCGCGGATGCGGTCGAGGTAGGAGCGCACGGTGCGGACGCTGATGTTGAGGATTTCGGCGACGTCGACGTCGCGTTCGCCGGCGGCGACCAGGCGGAGGACCTGCTTTTCGCGTTCGGACAGGACGATTTTGGGGCCGGCGTGGCGGTCTTCGCTGTCCTGGATGATCATGCCGGCCAGGGTGGGTGAGACGTAGGCGTTGTCCTGGGCGATGGTGCGGATGGCGCGCAGCAGCTCGTCGCCGTCGACGTCCTTGGAGAGGAAGCCCTTGGCGCCGGCCTGCATGGCGCCGAGGACTTCGGGCTGTTCGGCGTGGGCGGA
The DNA here is from genome assembly GCF_040704195.1 of Amycolatopsis sp. NPDC047767. Classification (NCBI taxonomy): domain Bacteria; kingdom Bacillati; phylum Actinomycetota; class Actinomycetes; order Pseudonocardiales; family Pseudonocardiaceae; genus Amycolatopsis; species Amycolatopsis sp. NPDC047767. Next base: position 89,547 of record NZ_JBEYSJ010000031.1, on the reverse strand, counting down.
GACGACGAGGACCTTGTGGCCCATGTGGCCGACCTCCAGGACGGCGGCCGCGTCCTGGACGCCGCGGAGTTTGAGGTCGAGGACGACGACGCTGCCGGCGGGCTGGTCCTGCACGGCGAAGCGGGCGACGGAGTCGGCGACGGCCCCGAGTTCGATGTCCGGGGCCTCGGTCAGCACGCGCGCGACGGCGTCGCGGTAGAGCGGGTGGTCTTCGATCACGCCGACGCGAATCCGCTCGGGAGCGGCCGAACCCTCCGTGCCGCGGTCCGTCGCGGGCGAGCCCGCCGTGGTGCCGTGGGGCGCGGTCGAGCCCGCCCCGGTGCGGTTCGTCACGGCCGAGCCGCCCGTCGCGCGGTCCGTTCCGGCGGAGCCCTCCGTGGCGCGGTCCGTCCCTGCCGAGCCAGCCCTGGCACGGTCTGTCACGGCCGAACCCGCCCTGGCACGGTCCGTCGCGGCCGAGCCGCCCGTCGCGCGGTGCGTCGCGCGGTCGATCGCGGCCGAGCCCTCCGTGGCCCGGGTGGTCCCGGCTGAGACCTCCGCGGCGCCTCCCCCAGCGTCGGTCATGTCACGAAGTCCTTCCGGCGCCGCCGACCAGGCCGCGGCGGATGGCTTCCTTCACGAGGCCCGGGCGGCGGCGTTCGCCCGTTTTGTCGCGGATGCGGTCGAGGTAGCCGCGTACGGTGCGGACGCCGATGTCGAGGATGGCGGCGATGTCGATGTCCCGTTCGCCCGCCGCGACGAGGCGCAGGACCTGCTCCTCGCGGGGCGAGAGCTCCATCTCGGGCCGCGCCACCGGCCGTTCGGTGTTGTCCTTGATGATCATCCCGGCGACCACGGCCGACACGTACGAACCACCCTCGGCGACCGCTCGAATCGCGGTCAGCAGTTCGTCGACGTCCACGTCCTTGGACAGGAACCCCTTGGCCCCGGCGGAGATCGCGGCGAGCACCTGCTCCGACTCGGCCTGCGCCGAGACCACGAGCACGTGGTGCCCGAGCTCGCACACCTCCAGCACGGCGGCCGCGCCCGCGACGCCCGGCAGGCCGAGGTCGAGCAGCACGACCGAGCCCGGCTGCTGGCGTTCCACGTGGAAGCGCGCGACGGAGTCGACGACCGCCCCCAGCTCGATGTCCGGCGATTCGGCGAGCACGCGCTCCACCGACCGCCGGTAGAGCGGGTGGTCTTCGATCACCGCCACCCGGATCCGGGCGGACTGCGTCTCTTCGGCGCGTGGCCGTTCCTCTGTCATGTGCACCGACTCGCTCACCCCGTTCCACCCGACGGCACCGGCTGCCCGGCCGTGGCCGGATCCAGCGCGGGTCCCGTCGGCACCAGTGCCAGGAGACCGCTCGCGTGCGCTTGCCTGGCCACGGAACCGTAACCGAGCGAGGCCAGCGCCGGGGCGGTCGCGACCGGATATTTTCTCCCCAGGTCCGTGACCAGGTAGGTCGTGCCGGAGCCCGTGTCGGAAACGACGGCGCCCCCCGAGGGCGGCACGTACACCTCGTCGGCCACGCGCGCGTCGCGCCGAGTCGTCACGGGCAGCGCGCGCCCGCCCGGCGGCACCGGGACGTCGGCGGAGACGAAGATCCGGCCGCCCTGCGCGCACAGCGTCACCGACGAGCCGGTGATCGGGGCCTTGCCGGGGATCCGGTCCGGGTAGGCGGCGGGGTCCGCGCCACCGGCCCGCGATGCCGCGACCTTCGGCACCGCGGCGACGTCGGCCGCGCGTACGCGCACCGGTGCCGGGTTGCCGTCGTACGCGCGTTCGTTGTCGGGCGTGGTGACGAGCAGGCTCGCCTCCGTCTGGCCGACGGGCTCGAGGCCGTCGGAGTGCACGAGGTAGTACGAAGCGGCGTCGCCGGCGCTGGCCATCGCGTCGACCACGGCGAGGACCTCGCCCACGCGGGTGTTCACGCCTCCCACCCGCGGGCCGGGGCCGCCGGCACCCGGCAGGGCGATCTCGCCGAGGTCGCGCCCGGCGGGCACGGTGTCGATCCACCGCGACGACACGGCGATGGTCGGGTAGCTGTCGAACTGAAGCGCGGCGGCGGCTTCGTCGCTGAGCTGGTAGCGACGCCCGTCGGTGACGAGGTAGCGCGGGCCCGCCGGGAGCCGGACGATCACGCCCGAGCCGCGCGGCAGCTCCGTTCCCGCGGCCGGCGCGCCGAGGACCACCGCCACGAGGGGTTCGGCGGACGCGGGCGCGTCCTGCGTTGTGCGGCTGCAGCTGGTCCACGGAGCGGAGACCAGTGCGGTCGTGGCCGGCAGCGAGTCGGGGGCGCCGGAGATGCCGATCTCCGTGCCGCGCGGGGCGGTGCCGAGGTCGGTGGAGGACACGGACACCGTCGCGCCGTTGCCGCCCGCGAGGAGGCGGGCCGAGGCGTAGTTGAGCACCGGGTGCACCGCGCCGTCGGCGCCGAGCACGAACCGCGCGCCCGTGCCCTCCTCGACGATCACGTGCCCGCCGGCCAGCCAGTCCTTGCCGCCGGAGGGGTTGAGCAGGCCGATCACGCCGAACACGGCCGTCACGAGCAGCGCGGCGGCCAGGCCCAGCACCGTGCCGAGGACGAGCCGGCGGCTGGGCGAGGCGGGGTGGTTGGCGTCGGCGGCCACGAGCGCGGAGACGAGCCGGCGCCGGAGGAACTGGTAGGCCTGGATCTGGTCCCGCTGCGTCCACACGCTGCCCTGGCCTCCCTCACGCCTTGTTCCGGGCGCGAGCGTAGGAGCGGGCGGGCGCGGGCGAAGAGGGTAATTTTTACGCCCTCGTGCCGGTGTGTGGGGCACTAGCGTTACCGGTACCGCCCGGGGAAGGGGACGCCGTGTCCGTGTCAGCACCGCCGGCCCCACTCGCGCCGGCAGCCACCACCACGCCGCCTTCGCGGGCCGGCGCCGCCGCGCTGCCCTGGCTGCTGCCGGTCCGGCCGCTTCAGGCCGCGTTGTGGGAGATCGCGACGATCGCGGTGCTGCTGGTGTTCTTCGTCGACGGCGTCACGCAGCCCGCGCGGATCGCCGTGGCCGCGGTGGCCGCGGTGCTGGTGCTGACCACGTCGGTGCGCGTCGGTGGCCGCCACTTCGCCGCGTGGGCCGGCGCGTGGCTCGGCTACCGGCTGCGGCGCCACGACAGCCGCCGTGACAGCCCCGACCCGCTGCACCGCGTCGCCGGGCCCGTGCGAGTACGCCAGCACGTGGACCGCGCCGGCAACCGCTTCGGCGTCGCGGAGGTCGACGGCGACTGGAGCGCCATCGTCCGCCTGACGCCCGGCGCGGCCGAGCCCCCGGCCGCGGCGCTGCTCGCCATCCTGCGCAAGTCGTTCCACGGCACCGACATCCCGCTCGCCGCCGTGCAGCTGCTCACCTGGGCCGTGCCCCGCGGCACGCAGGTCTACCGCGCGCGCTGGCTCGCCGTCCGCTACCGCCCCGAAGACGCCCCCATCGCCGCCCTCGCCCGCGGCGGCGGCGAGCTCGGCGCACTGCGCAGCACGGCGAGCGCGGCGCTGAGCCTCATGGTCGCGCTGGCCGAGGCGGGCTATCCGTCCACTGTGCTCGAAGCCGGCGAGCTGACCGCGGAACTTCGCGTGGCCCTGGGCGTCCCCGCTTCCCCCGTGCCCCTGGAAACCGACGGCGACGGCTGGCGCGCCTGGTCCTGGGCCGGCGCCACCCAGTCCTGCTACCGCCCCCGCTCGACGCGCGGCCTCGCCGGCATCCTCGGCCTCTCCGTGGCGGACGCCGCGTTCACCGCCACGTCCGCCACCCTGCGCCGCACCCCGGGCGGGCGCGAACGCATCGACGTGACGCTGCGCGTCGGCGCCCGCTCGGGTGCGGAAACGCCGGCGGTGCACGGGGTTTCGGCCGTTCCGCTGCACGGCGGACACGAGGCGGCGGTGCGGCGGACGTTGCCGCTCGCGCTGACCTGAACCCCGCTCCTGCGCCGGCCCGATTGGCACTCCGTTCGGCCCCCGAATCGGCCCTTCTGAGAGGGCCACCGGCCGGTTAGGGTCGGGCGCATGACGCTGGACCTCGCGGTGGCCAACGCGGCCGCCTTCTGGACGATCGTCGCCGAGAGCCGCGGCCACGCCGTGACCACGCGGCCCGGGTTCGTGTGCGTGCACGGCAGCGAGCGCAGCGGGATGCGGATCGTGCTGCGCACCGCGACCCCGAGCCCCGACGACGTCGCCGAGCTCACCGAGCTGGCGAAGAACGCGCCGACAGTCCTGGTCGAAGACGCGTACGGCACTGTCGACATGTCTCCCCTCGGCCTCACCGATCGGCAGCTGCCCGTGATGACCCGCACCGGCCCCGGCTTCGGCGAGCGCAGCGCCCTCCGCGCCGACACTCCGGATCTGCTCGCCACGGTGGAAAACGTGGTCGTCCACGGCTTCCCGCTCGGCCGCCACCAGCCCTACGTCCGCGGCGAGGTCTTCCCGCCCGCCCTGCTGAAGCGAGAAGGCGTCACCACCTGGGTCGTCACCCGCGACGACGAACCCGCCGGCGCCTGCCTCGCCATCGACGACGGCACGGCGGTCGGCCTCTACTGGGTCACGACCCTGCCGGCCCACCGTTCCCGCGGCGTCGGCCGGGCGCTCATGCACACCGTGCTGTCCGAAGTGGACGGACGAACCGTCACCCTCACCGCCGCCAAACCCGGCAAGCCGCTCTACGACTCACTCGGCTTCACGGCGGTCGGCTCGGCCACCTGGTGGTCCTAGGTAGGTTGTCGGCATGACGGTGGGCAGCGCGTTCTGGATCGCCGCGGTGCGGGCTCGCGAGTCCGAGCGCGAGGACCGGCTTTTCGACGACCCCTTCGCACGGGAACTCGCCGGGGAACGCGGCTTCACGACGATGGCCGCGTCCGAACGCGCCACCGGCGGCGAGAACCCGTACATCCCCGTCCGCGTCCGCTGGTTCGACGACCTGGCCACGACGACACGGGACGTGACACAGGTCGTGCTGCTGGGCGCGGGCCTGGACACCCGCCCGTACCGGCTGGACCTGCCGGCCACACTCGACTGGTACGAAGTGGACCGTGCGGAAGTGTTCGCCACCAAGCAACCCGTGCTCGCTCAAGCCGGCCCGCGGTGCCGCCGCCACACCGTCGTCGCCGACCTCAGCACCGACTGGACGACACCCTTGCTCGACGCGGGCTGCCAACCCGGCGCACAAACCCTCTGGCTCGCCGAAGGCCTGTTCTTCTACCTCACCGAAGACCAGATCGTCACACTGCTGAAGACCGCGGCACAACTCTGCGCACCGGGCAGCCGCTTCGCCGCCGACGTCACCGGCACCACCGGCCTCGACTCCCCCGCGATGCAGCCCTACCGAAACTGGTGCGCCGACAACGGCTTCCCGCCGCCGTTCGGCTCCGACGACCCGGCCGCGCTGTTCCAAGCCGGCGGCTGGCACGCGGACCACCTCACCGCACCGGGCGCGGCGGACGCGAACCACGGACGCCTCCACCCCCAGCCCGGAGGCGTCGTCCCCGGCCGCACCCACTTCGTGACCGCGACAACCTAGCCGCGCACGGCTTCGTACACCCCCGCGATCATCCCCACGAACGGCACCAGCGCCAGCAACACCAGGAACTCCGACACGTCCAGCAACCGCGACCAGTACGGCGACCGCACGCCCTTCGCCACGCGGGTCGCGTACACCAGGCAGACCACGGCGGCGATCAGCAAAGCCGCACCGGCCGCGAGAAGGACCGTGCGGTTGTCGGTCGCGATCAGCCACGCGCCGGCCGTGAGCACCGTGACGACACCGAAACCGGCCAGTACCAGGCGTTGCAGCCGGCCCGCGTACGACCGCGAACGCTGCACCCAGGCCACGCCCACCAAAGCCGCCAGGCCCGCTTCCCACGGCCCGCCCGAAACCGCGAGCGTCACCGCCGAAGCCAGCACGACGAGGCCCAAAGCCACGAGCAAGGCGGTCAGCAACATCTGCGCGTACGTGGTCCGGCCGATGACCTCCGCCCCGAGCGACGGCTGTTCGTTGGCCCGGAAGGATTCCATGTCGTCCGGCACCCGCGGCAGCGGCAGCCGGCCCAGGCGCAGCGCGAGCATCGGCGCCACGGCGGCCAACGCCGTCGCCAGCACCGCCGCGACCGCCGCCGCGGCGACCGGCTTCACCCCGGACAGCAGCACCACACCGGTCGTCAGCGCGCCGAGCCCCGCCGAACCCGTGATGGCCACGAAAAGCGGCAGCCGGTCGGCCACCGACACCGCCGCCAGCACGCCGTACACGGTCACCGCGGCCAGACCGGCGGCCAGCGGGCCGGCCGACAACGAGAACACGCCGTGCGGCGGCAGGATCGACATCCCCGCCAGCAGCGCGACGAACACCCCCGCCACCGCACCGGCCGCACCCGCGCCGGAATCGCCGTAGGCGCGGCTCAACGCGCCGCCGCCGAGCAGCAGGATCAACGACAACAGCCCCGTCGCGATCGGCGCCAGCACACTGCCCGCCGTCGACGCCTGCACCAGCAGCCCACCAGCCGCCAGCAGCACCACGGCCGCCGCGATGCCGGCGCGCCGCGCGATACGCGGGCCCCACGCGGTGGACGCGGCGTCGCCGACACTCGCGATCGAGTCCACGACGTCGTCGAACAGGAGGGGTCCGCGGGGACGTTCGCGCGGCGTCAGGTGCAGCACCTCACCGTCGCGCACCTGCGCGGCGGCCACAGTGAGCCCGAGCGCGAGCGGCGCGCCGCCCAGCCGCGAGAGCACCCACCCCGGGTGCTCCGCCGCGGCCTGGCCCGTCGCGCCCGCGAGCCGCACGAGCTGCGGCACGAGCTCCGCGAACGTGCTCTGCTGCGGCAACGCCACGTCGACGCGGGCGCGCGGCGTCACGATCGTCACGCGCCGGGTGGACCCGGCCAGAGCCGGCGCGCTCACTGCACGGACCTGGACGCCTCGATCACCGGGGCGAACTTCGCACTGCTCGCCTCGGCCAGCTTCTGCAGGCCCGCGTTCACCGACTCGAGCACGATCTCCGACAGGTTGCGCGCGTCGTACTCGCGGATCGCGCGCGGGTCGATGTCGATGGAGGTGAAGCGGCCGTCGCCGCGCAGCGACACCGTAACCTCGTTCTGCCGTGAAGCCGCCTTGACCTCCATGGCCTCGACCGAGCGCTGGATGCGCTGCACCTCCTCGGTCTGCCGGCGGACCTGCGCCAGCAGCTCGTCCATGTCCGGCACGGCGTACGGGTCGGTCACAGCTGTTCTCCTTCTCCTGCGGGGTGGGTGCGGCGGACGTGCACGCTGGCGACGAACTTCCGGAAGTCGGGGGTGAGGCGTCGCGCGGCCTCGGGTTCGGCCGTGAAGACGAGCTCCAGCACCACGCGCCCGATGGGACCGTCGGCGCCCGGCACGGTGAGGTGCACCTGCGTCTGCACCAGGTCGGTGCCCTCGCCGGTGCGCATCCGCAGCACCTGCGTGAGGCCGGGCGCGGCGGCGTTGCCGACGTCGTGGCGGCTCACCACGTCGAGCAGCGCCATGGTGCGGCCCAGCCGTTCCACGGCCTCGTCGGCGATCTCGGCCAGCGTCGCCGGATCGGGGCGCTGGCGGACGCCGAGCGTGATGTTGGGCGTGAAGCCGGCTTCGGGGTGCACCGCGACGAACGCGACACCCGGCGCGCCCGCCCCCGCCGGGTCGAGCGGCGTCCACCCCTCGGGGACGTCGAAACCCAGCGGGAGCGAGACGGTGTCGAAAGGCAGTTCTGTCACTGTGTCTTCACCAGGACCCCACGTAGTTCACGGCGTCGTCCCACGTGTGCCCGACGTAGTCCGCGGCCTCACCCGCCGCGTTGCCGACGGCGTCGACCGCCGCGCCGCCGTACTCGCCGATGGTGTGGCCCAGTTTCGGCAGATCGATGTCGATCTTCGCCCCCACGCCCGCGCCGAGGCCGAGCGCGACGCCCGCCTTGAAGTTCACCTTGATGTGCCCCGCGTCGTACACGGCCTGGCCGTCGAGCTGCGCGCCGAGGCCGTACTGCAGGGTGCCGTTGGCGCCGACCCCGACACCGGCGACGTCGGCCGAGACCTCACCCTCGACCTTGCCGCCGACGAACGCGTTGCCGTGCAGCCCCAGCCCGTGGGCGCCGAGCTGCGCCGAACCGCTCACCTCACCGCCGGCGAAGACCGACGCCTTCCCTTGCGCCTCCGCGACGCCGTACTCGAGCTTGCCGTCCGCGCTCTTGTCGAGCGCGGCGAGCTGGGCGTGGCCCGAAGCCTTGGCGTCCCAGCCCTCGGAGGTGATTTTCCCGTCGTACTCGGGGGAAAGGCCGTCCTGGTCGTGCTGGGTCTTGTAGTAGGTGATCTCGGTGTTCTTGAACGCCTTGTCCTTCAAGGTTTCCGGCTCCGGCTGGCCGAACGGCGTGTCGGCCTTCTTCGGCGCGCGGGTGCCCTGAAGGCCGTCCCAGGTGAGCTTTTTCCAGCCGGAGTTGCCGAACCACGAGGGCACGGTGCGCGGCCGGCTGCGCCCGTCGAGCGGTTCCCCGTTGAGCCAGTGCAGCGCGCCCGTGCTCCACTTGCCCAGCTCGTGTTCCAGCCGGCCGACGCCCTCGGGCGGGAAAAGCTGTTCCAGCGCTTCGGAAAGCTCGTCAGCCACTTGCTTGGCCATCGCGACGGCCTGTTCGCCGAGCGAGCGCGCGGCCGAGATGAACGCGCCGACCGCGTTGGGGTTGGCGGCCTTGGCCTGGCTGGTGAGCTGCGCGCCGTACTGGTCGAACTGCGCGAGCACGGAGTCGAGTGCCTGCCGCGCCCATTGCAGCAGCTGCGCGGCCTTCGCCAGCCGCTGCGCCTGGTCGGCCAGCTTGGTGCCGTCTTCGGTCAGCTCGTCGGCGGACTTCTGCGCGGCCGTGGCGTAGGCGGTGTAGGCGGCGCCGTCCCAGTCGGTGTGGAGGTCCTTGGCCGCCTGGGAGATCTCGGTCGCCTTGCCGGACACCGTCGACGCCTGCGTGCTGCACTGCTGCGAAGCGGTGTTCAGCGCGGCCGGGTCGCCCGTGACCCGGCGCTGGTACTCGAGGAGCACCTGCCGATACGACGACAGGACCGAGCTGACGACCCCGGAGGCGTCGACGGCCATGGCCTAGGCGCCCTTCGCGTCGATGCCGACGTGCTGCTGGAAGTGCTGGCCGTTGTAGGTGAGGTCGAGGTCGATGTCGAGGTCCTGGCCCGCGGGCGCCTCGACCGTCGACTGGCCGGTGGACAGGTCGGTGTGGATCACGACCTCGTTGGCGCCGGCGGGGGCGATCGGGCTGACGGTGCCGCCGGTTCCGCCGGCCGGGGGCGTGATCGGCGTGGTGCTCGGGGCCGTGCCCGGAGCCGAGGTGCTCGGGTCGACGGCGATCCAGCTGTTCGACGGGTCGAGCGGGGTGCCGTTCGCCGTCACGGGCGTGGTCGGCGTGTTTCCCGTGGTCCCGGCCAGCGCGGGCGGCGTGTAGTTCGTGAACGGCGGCTGCCCGGCCGGCGCGGTCGCCCCGCCGCCGACACCGCCGCCGGTGCCCCCGGCGATCGCCTGCTGCCCGGCCGCGCTCGCCACCGACGGCGGCGCCTGCGGAGCCGTGACCGGCGTGCTCGACACCGCCGTGTTGCCCGTCGCCCCGGCCGCGGCGGCCGAACCCGCGTCACCGCCGTGGAACAGCTTCTCGATCTCGCCGATGATCTGCGCGACCTGCGTGATCTGGTTGGCCAGGTCTCCCGCGCCGAGTGCCTTGAGCAGCGCGCCGATCGCCGTGATGAACGCCTTGAGCGAAGCGCTCGTGGCCGTGGACAGGGCCACGGCGGCGCCGTAGGTCCACCAGTTCGACATGAGCGACGCGACGGTGGGGTTCACCGCGGAGACCACCGAGCGGTAGGCCTCCTGCGCCGTCTTCACGAGCGTGCCGGACACGCCGAGCAGCTGCGCGCCCTTCTCGATCACCCCGATGATCTTCGTGAGCTGGTCGAGCGAGTCGGTGATCTTCTTCAGCGCCGTCTCCGACGCGGCACCGGACCAGACCTTGCCCAGCTGGTCGGCCGCCTTGCTCAGCTCGGTGTAGAGCGACGCGAACTCGCTCGCCTTGTGCAGCAGGTCGAGCACGTGCTTCGCGATCTGCTCCGGCTGCCCGGTGACGATCTGCGGCAGCGTGGTGATGGGGCCACCCGAGGACGCCGTGGCGTCCATCGCGCTGGAGTTCGGGAATGTCAGCATCGGACCTCACTTGCTCGGGAGTCGGGAGTCAGACGGATGCGGGCCGGTAGACGCTGAGCTTGGCCAGGCCGCCGAGGCCGGGGTCGACGAGTCCGTGGTTGTAGAGGGCGCCGCCGTCGCCGGCCACGCCGATCACCGGGCCGGAGTCGGCGAACAGCAGGGGTTCGACCACCACGACGTCACCCGCGTGCACGCCGCCCGGCACATCGCCGAAGGTGCGGGCGGTGCCGGAGTAGACCTCGATCAGGCCGACCCGGGCCTGGTTGTCGGCGTCTCCGGCGAGCCAGTCGTTGAAGTCGGCGACGCCGTGAAAGCGAGCGTCGGTGATCGGGTGCTCGCCCAGCTTGCCGAGGTCCGCGTCGCCCAGGTAGCGCAGCACGTTGCCGACGGAGCTCGGCTCGCCGTGGGCGCCGGCGCTGTCGTTGATCGCGATGGTGGCCAGCTCGCCGGCGTGCGGGGTGCCCCAGATCGACGACGAGGGCGCGGCCACGGTGGAGGTGCCGCCGCCGTAGCCGCTCGCCGCGGCCTGGTCGGCCGCCTGGTAGGCGTCGGCGCTGGTCTTGACCAGGCCGTTGATCTGCTGCAGAAGCTGCAGCAACGTGCGCACAGCGGTGACCTGGGTCGACTGCAGCGCCGAGTTGGCCGCCGCGACGGCGCTGCCGAAGGCCGCGAACGACGTCGGCTGGACCACGAGTTTCTCGAGGTCGGCGACCGCGTTGATGCCGTGGGCGACGATGCCGCCGACGTTGCCCACGATCGAGCGCATGGCCTCGGGTTCCGCCCGGTACTCGCCCGCGGTGACCATGGCTCTCCTTCCTGGGTGCGTCGTGCCGCCTCCCCCGCGAGGGTGGCCTCGGCAGAGCGTAAAAGCGTGCCCGGCTGCGAGCGGACGGCAAAAGTACCCACCAGGACGGCCGCGGTGGTGGCGAAAATACGGGGTATGAGCCCGTCGGTCGACCGCCTGGACCTGCTCGGCGAGCAGCCCGGCGAGATCATGCTGCAGTCCCCGCCGATGCTGCCCAAGAGCGGCTCGGGCGGACTGGTCCAGCTCATGATGTTCCTGCCGATGATGCTCGGCATGGGCGCGATGTCGTTCGTCTACATCGGACGCGACGGCGGCGTCATGACCTGGATCTTCGGCGCCCTGTTCGTGACCGCGATGGGCGGCATGGTCGTGATGTCGCTCGGGCGCGGCGGGATGGCCAAGAAGGCGCAGATCAACGAGGAGCGCCGCGACTACCAGCGATACCTGGCCGGCCTGCGCACGAAGGTGCGCGCGGTCGCCGACGAGCAGCGCGCGGCGCTCATCGCGCAGCAGCCCGACCCGGCCGACCTGTGGGCGTACGTGGAGACCGGCCAGTACTGGGACCGTCGCCGCGGCGACCGGCACTTCGCGCTGGTCCGGGCGGCCACCGGCCCGCAACCGCTGGCGACGCCGCTGCGCGCGCCGCAGACCGTGCCGCTGGAGGACCTCGACCCCGTCTCGTCGACGAACCTCAAGTACTTCATCCGCACGTATTCCACTGTGGAGGGTTTGCCCGTTTCGCTTTCGCTGCGCTCGTACGCAGCGGCGACGCTTTCGGGCCGGCGCCCGGACGTGCTCGGGATGACGCGTTCGCTGCTGGCGCAGCTGGCGACGTTCCACTCCCCCACCGACCTGCGCGTCGCGTTCTGCGTGGCCCCGGACCGGCGGCACGACTGGGAGTGGGCGAAGTGGCTGCCGCACGCCACCGCGCCCGCTCTGACCGACGCGACGGGCCGGCGCCGGCTCGTGGCCTCGGGCCCGGCCGAGCTGGCGGAGCTGCTGGGCCCGGACCTGGGCGACCGTCCGGCGTTCACGCGCCGGCCGGGCACGCCGCAGGACCTGCCGCACGTGGTGGTCGTGGTCGACGGCGGCGGCACGCAGGGCGAGCCGCGGCTGCTCGCCGAGGAGGGCCGGCTCGGGATCACCGTGCTGGAGGTCGGCGGCGAACAGCCGCGTGCGGCGTCGAACGAGCAGCTGCTGAGCCTGCACGTCGCGCCGGACCAGCTCGGCATGGTCGTGCTCGACGGCGGCACCGAGGCGCGGCTGGGCTTCCTCGGCACGCCCGACCAGCTCGACCGCGGCGCGGCGGAGGCGCTCGCGCGCACGCTGACGCCGCTGTACCAGGGCACGGCCGTGGTCAGCGAGAAGCCGATGTCGGCGACGTTCGGGCTGGCGGGGCTCCTCGGCATCGGCGACCCGCGCGACACCGACACGACCGTGACGTGGGCGCCGCGCGCGGCCCGCGACCGGCTGCGCATCCCGCTCGGCGTGAACCCCGAGGGCCGGTCGGTGGAACTGGACTTCAAGGAGTCGGCCGAGGGCGGCATGGGCCCGCACGGTCTCGTGATCGGCGCGACGGGTTCGGGCAAGAGCGAGCTGCTGCGCACGCTCGTGACCGCGCTGGCCGTGACGCACTCGTCGGAGAAGCTGAACCTGGCGCTGATCGACTTCAAGGGCGGCGCGACGTTCGCGGGCATGACCGGGCTGCCGCACGTGTGCGCGGTGATCACCAACCTGTCCGACGACCTCGCCCTCGTCGACCGCATGGCCGACGCGTTGAACGGAGAGCTCCTGCGCCGTCAGGAACTCCTGCACTCGGCCGGCAACTACGCCTCGGTGCGCGACTACGAGAAGGCGCGCGCCGACGGGGTGCCGCTGCAGCCGTTGCCGTCACTGCTGGTGATCATCGACGAGTTCTCCGAGCTGCTTTCGTCGCGGCCCGAGTTCATCGACCTGTTCGTGGCGATCGGGCGGCTGGGGCGTTCGCTGGGGATCCACCTGCTGCTGGCTTCGCAGCGGCTGGAGGAAGGCCGGCTGCGCGGGCTCGACTCCCACCTGTCGTACCGGATCGGGCTGCGGACGTTTTCCGCTTCGGAGAGCCGCGCGGTGCTCGGGGTGGCGGACGCGTACCACTTGCCGCCGGTGCCGGGTTCGGCGTATCTGAAGTCGGACAACGACACGTTGACGCGGTTCAAGGCCGCTTATGTGTCGGGTGAGCTGCCGCCGCGGAGCACGATCGTGCGTGAGGACGGCCGGCAGGTGGGGGTGCTGCCGTTCACCTTGGACGCGGTGGAGGTGCCCTTGGCGGCGCCGGTTCCCGTGGCCGAGACGGCCGAGACGGGCACCGGGGAAACCATCATCGGCGCGATGCTTTCCCGGCTGGAAGGCCGTGGCCCGGAGGCCCACCAGATCTGGCTGCCGCCGTTGTCCGAACCACCCACGCTGGACCAGCTCCTGCCACCGCTGGGCGACGACCCGTCCCGCGGCCTGTGCCCCCTCGGCTGGGGCGGCAACGGCAAGCTCACCATCCCCGTCGCCCTGGTCGACAAACCCTTCGAACAACGCCGCGACATGCTCTGGGCCGACTTCTCCGGCGCGGCCGGCAATGCGTTGGTGGTGGGCGCACCGCAAAGCGGCAAGTCGACTTTGCTGAAGGACATCGCGGCGATGCTCGCGTTGACCCACACCCCTGCCGAGGTGCAGCTCTTCATCCTGGACATGGGCGGCGGCGCGCTGGCCCCGATCGCCGGCCTGCCGCACGTCTCGGGCTACGCCACCCGTCGTGATGCCCAGCGGTGCCGCCGGGTGGTGGCCGAGCTGACGACGTTGCTGGAGCAGCGCGAGGAGTTCTTCGCGGCTCAGGGTCTGGAGTCGATGGCCGCGTTCCGCGCGCGGCGCTCTGAGTTGGTCGAGAGCACCGACGGCCGCGAATTCGGCGACGTGTTCCTGTTCGTGGACAACTGGACCACCATCCGCCAGGAGTACGAGCAGCTGGAGGAACAGATCACCGGGCTCGCCGCGCGCGGTCTCGGTTTCGGCATCCACGTGATCGTGACGGTGAACCAGTGGATCGGCGTCCGCGCCCAGCTGCGCGACGCGATCGGTACCCGTTTCGAGCTGCGCCTGGGTGATCCGGCGGATTCTTCGATCGACCGGAAGGTGGCGTTGAATGTGCCGGCCGACCGCCCCGGCCGTGGCCTGACTGCCGACAAGCTGCACTTCCTGGCCGCCCTGCCGCGCGTCGACGGCGACCAACGCCCGGAGACGATCGGTGCCGGCGGCCTGGATCTGGTTCGGCGGGTGACTGCGGCGTGGCCTGGTTCTCGGGCTCCTCAGGTGCGTTTGCTGCCTTCGGAGGTGCCGCTGGAGTCGCTGCCCTCGGCGGCTTCCGGGCGAGTCGTCCTGGGCATCGCGGAGTCGACCCTGCGCCCGGTCGAGCTGGACTTCGCCGCGGACCCCCACTTCCTGGCCTTCGGCGACGTGGAGTCGGGCAAGAGTTCTCTCTTGCGGGCTCTGGCTTCGGGCATCTCCACCGCCTTCTCCCCCGACCAGGCCCTGATCCTGGTGGGCGACTACCGGCGTGGCCTGCTGGGCGCCGTTGATCAGCCGCACCTGCTCGGCTACGCCGGTGCGGAGAACACCTTGACGGACCTGGTGGGCCAATGCGCCACGGCGATGCGGAACCGGCTGCCGGGCCCGGACGTGACGCCAGAGCAGCTGCGCTCGCGGTCTTGGTGGCGGGGGCCGGATCTGTATGTGTTGATCGACGACTACGAACTCGTGGCCACGGCTGGGAAGAATCCGCTGTTGCCGCTGCTGGAGTTTTTGCCGCAGGCTCGGGATATCGGGCTGCACCTGATCATCGCCCGCGCTTCGGGTGGGGCTGGGCGGGGTCTTTACGAGCCGGTGTTGCAGCGGGTGCGGGAGCTGGGGTCGCCGGGCCTGATCATGTCGGGCACGAAGGAGGAGGGCCCGTTGCTGGGTGACGTGAAGCCTTCACCCCAGCCCCCGGGCCGGGGGACGCTGGTGTCGCGTCGGCATGGGACCGGGTTGGTGCAGGTGGCGTGGACGAAACCAGTGGAGTCCTAGGGTTGGAGCCGGCCCTGCCCGAGCCCGAGGCAGACTTCCGTCACATCACCGGACCGGCCAGCGCGTCGCGGAGATCGAGCAACTCGCGCTGGACCTCGTCGGCGGGCTCGAACGGCACTCCCGCTCGGTCGAGCATCACGAGGCAGACCCCGAGAAACCCCCGAGTGAGCTCACGGTACATGCGATTCGCGACCACCGAACTCGCCAACAGCCGCTGGACGAACAACGCCAACGCCGGCGGGTCGATACTCCAGAAGTCGTTCGCACACATCCCGAAGCCGGCCGCCTCGAGGTCGAGGTTCTCGTTCGCCGCGAGCGTCTCGGCCATATTCATGAAAAACTTGCCGATCTGCAGCGCGGGGCTCCAGACCTCCTCGTCACCGACGAAAAAGATGTAGCTCATTTGCGGGAACTCCAAGTGGATGGTGGCCTCCAGGGCCGCGGCCATTACGTCAGTCCGCCGACGGCTTCTGCTTCAGGAATTCGAGTACAGGAGGCGCATCAGCGCGGCGTCAGGAGGGCGCCGGCGGGTGCCGGATTGCGACTTCGCCATGGGGTGAGCCGCTGGAGTAGGTCACGTCCCAGTTTTCGTCGAGTTCGAGCCGCAGTCGGCGGGCCAGGTCCCAGCCTCGTGCGGAGAAGTGGCGTTCGGCCTCGTCCGAGAGGAAGGCCAAGCCCGCGCTTCGGCGGAGACCTTGATCGACCGCCAGAGCACCGGTTCGACGACCGCGTCCATATTCGGCCGCCGTGGCCAAGGCAGCCAGTCCGGCCAACGAAACCCACTCACCATGACCCCCCGAGCAACACACCCTCGACCAGATCAACGATACGGCCCGGCACAACCGCGATTCCCCACGTTCCCGACGCGGCCCGGCACCCTACTTCCGTCGGTCCGAGACCCGACGGAAGTAGGTTATCAAGTTTCCACATGCCACCTACGTTGGTGAAAACATTTCATCGACCGGAGGGGCTCACACATGCGTTTCGCGAAGGCAGTGGCCGTGGTGGCGGGGGCGGCCGCGGTGTTCGGCGTGGTGTCGGCGGGGGCGGCGAGCGCCGGGCCGCGGATCATCGGCGGCGAGACCGTGGACTCGGCGCCGTGGGGTGCGCAGGTTTTCTGGGACGACGCAACGGACTTCGGTGGGTTCGAGTGCTCCGGCACGATCATCGCCTCGCAATGGGTGCTCACCGCGCAGCACTGCCTGAACGCCCCCGGCATGCACGTGAAGGTCGGCAACGTCGCGCTGGGCCAGGGCACCGAGGCCGCCGTGGACCAGCAGAAGGCCTCGCCCAACGGGGACATCGCGCTGCTGCACCTGTCGTCCGCGGTGGACGCGACGTTCATGAAGCTCGGCGACGCCGACCCGGAAACCGGCGCCACCAACCAGATCTACGGCTGGGGCCGCACCGAGGGCAACAAGCCGCCGTCGGACACGCTGAAGACCGCGGACGTCAAGGTCACGGGCCAGGGCACCGACGCGTTCAACGGCACGGCCATCACCAGCGGGGGCGTCACGGGCGCCTCCTGGCACGGCGACTCCGGCGGCCCGCAGCTTGCCGACGGCGTCCAGGTCGGCGTGTGCTCCACCGGTGAGAACTCGGGCAGCGACAAGAACGGCACCCAGAACTACGCCAGCGTCGCCGCGAGCCGCGACTGGATCAAGCAGACCGCGGGCGTCTGATTCCCGTGCCGAGCCGCCCGCCGCATCCTGTGGCGGGCGGCTCGTTATTGCGATGCGCCGGCCGGGCCGGTTCGGCACACTCGGTTCCGTGCTCACCGCCGAGATCGCCTTGGACGTGTTGTCCCGTCTGCGCGCCGCCGGCTGCCACGCCTGGATCGCCAGCGGCTGGGGCGTCGATGCGTTGCTGGGCCGCGAAACCCGCGCGCATTCGGACCTGGACCTGCTGCACCGCGCCGAGGAGGAGCCCACGGTTCTCGCGGCACTGCACGACTTCACCGAATCCGACGACTTCCGCCCGGTCCGCTTCGTCCTCACCCGCCCCGACGGCGCTTCTCTCGACCTGCACCCGCTGCACTTCGAGCCCGACGGCTCCGCCACCCAGGCCGCCGACTCCTCCGGCGGCCTTTTCCGCTATCCGGCGGACTGCTTCGTCACCGGGGCAATCGGCGGCGTCACCGTGCCGTGTCTGTCGGTGGAGCAGCAACTCGCCTTCCACGAGGGCTACGAACCCCGCCCCCACGATCTCGCCGACGTCGCGGCCCTCCGAACAGTCTTCGGTCGGCCCTGAACGGTCGCTACCACTCCGACGACATGTTCTCCGACACGAGGACCTCGAGCACTGTGCCCTCGCGCGTCTCGCGCGTGATCCGCATCGTGCCCGCCGCCAGAAAGCCCTCGGCGTCGGCGCCGCGGATCTCCACGAGCTTCGCGGGCCTGCTCAATGCTTCCGGGTAAGGCCCGTGCCGATCAACCAACAGGAGCCGGACCGGACCGCGGTAGTGCGTCGACAACTCGACTCTCAGAACACTGGAGAACGCCAGTCGAACGACGTCCGGGTAGTCGTCCGACCACGGAGTCCGCAAGGACAGCTGCAAGTGGCCGACCCCGTAGCGCCACAGCTGAAGACCTCGGTCACTGGACCACAACGTCTTCGGTTCGTCGCTCAAGCACACGATGGTAGCCGTCAATCCAGCAGCCCCAGCAACGCCGCCTTGTCCGGCTTCCCCGAAGCGGCCACCGGTACCTCGTCGATCACCTTCACCAGCGCTGCCTCCTCGCCGACGAAACCGGCGATCACGGCGCGCAAAGCAGCCACGTCCGGAACTCGACCCGGAGCCGGCACCACGAAAGCGTGCGCCGCTTCGCCGGTGGCGGGGTTGGGGGCCGCGACGACGTAGGCCTGGTCCACGTCGGCGTGCGAGGCCAGAGCGCGTTCGATCGGACCGGTGTAATGGATGACCGCGTTGACGATCACGACGTCCCGGGTGCGGCCGGTCAGGTAGAGGAAGCCGGAAGCGTCGACGTGGCCGATGTCCTGCGTGCGGACCCAGCCGTCCTGCAACACCGAGGCCGTCTGCGATGGATTGCCCCAATATCCGGAGAACTGGCCGGCCGAGCGGACGTAGATCTCGCCCGAAGCGCCGCGCGCGACGGTGGTCCCCGAAGAGTCGCGGACGGAGAGCTCCACGCCGGCGCAGGGGCGGCCGGCGGAGACCAGCGCGTCCGGGAACGCGGCGACGTCCGCGGGGGTCAGCACGGTCAGCTTGCCCACCTCGGTCTGGCCGTACGCCTGCTGCATTCCCGGCCCCACGCGGGAAAACGCCTCCGCCATCAAGCCCGGCGCGACGGGCGAGCCGGCCACGACCAGCATCCGCACGGAGCTGAGATCCACCGGAGTGGTCCGCAGTACGTCGAGGATCTTGTACAGCCGCGGCACCGTCGTCAGGGCCGCCGTGATGTCCAGCCGCGGCAGGATCCACGGGAAATCGGGGAGCTGCGCGGGAATCACCACCGTTCCGCCCGCCAGCAGGCAGGACCGCAGGTGCGTGATCATCACCGCGCTCGTCAAGGTGCCGAACAGCAGGAACCGCCGATAGCGCGCCGCCAGGTCCGCGGGGCTCTCCTCCGGGCGCTGCTCGATGCCCTGTGCCGTCAACGCCGCGAAGCTGTACGTCACGCCCTTCGGCAAGCCCGTGCTGCCGCTGGTGAACACGACCCAGCCGATGTCCGAAGGCCGCCCGGCGGGCACGGGTTCCTCGAAGACCGACAGCAGTTCCGGCCCGACCCGCAGGATCTTCGCCCCCGCGGCCGTCGCGCGCAGTTCCGGTGTCTCCGACGCCTCGTCGACGACGACCGCCGCCAGGTCGCCCACCACCGTCCGCAGGTGCGCGACCGGCAGGCCCGCGCGGATGCCGACGGTGCGGCACCCCAGCGTCTGCGCGGCGATCTGCGCGGCCCACCCCTCCGGCGTCACGGCGGTGGCGACCCCGACGCCGTCACCGCGCGAGACGCCCGCGCCCCGCAGGGCGGCGACGAAGCGGCCGATCAGGTCGCGCGCCTCACCCCGCGTGACCTTCCGCGGGCCGTGCTCGAACGCCACCGCGTCCGGCTCGGAGCTGAGCGCGTCGAGCACCGCCTGCGGGTAGACCATCGCACCATCCCTCGTCCGAGCCGGAAACGCAGGACCATCCCTACCCGGAAGATCTCAGAATTCCGTCAGAGCATGCACTCTCGGTGAACGCAGCGACAGCGCCACTCCCGCCGCCACCACCACGATCAGCCCCGCCGTCGCGGACAGCGTCCAGAAGTCCGGCCGGACGATCGACTGGCCGCGCAACGCCTGCCACGTCACCAGAGCCAGCACCCCCGCGTAGCCGACGACCGCGGTCCGCACCAGCCGCCGGCGCACGAGGTCCGACGACAGCACGGGATACCGCCGCGCGAGCGCCACGAGGGCCAGCGCGACGAGCGGCAATGCCTGAATCGCGTGGATGCCCACGAAGTGCGGGATCCGCAGATCGCCACCCACCGTGCTCCAGCCGAGCAGCGGCAGCCCCGGCCCGCCGTCCGCGAGACCGACCGTGTGCCCGCCGAACGTCGACGGCCGCTCCCCGGCCGCGTACATCGTCTTCTGCTCCGGCGTCGCCGAGAACATCAGCAACGCCAAGCCCATCCCCACGGCCGCGACCGCCGTCCCCCACCGCAGCGCCGACGCGAGCGCCCGGTCCGGCAGCTTCTGGAACAGCAGCAGCACGACCACGGCGGCCGTCGCGCCCCACGCCGTGAACGCGCCGGTGGCCACGATGTTGTTGATCGTCACGTCGGCCGGGGTCGCGCGGTTGAAGTGCAGCGTCCGGTCGCGGACCACGACCTGCCACACCAGCAGCGTCATGTCCATCCCGATGCCGACGGCGAACACCGTGCCGATCCACCACCCGGCCCGCCGGCCGCGCCGCAGCAGCGTGAGCAGCCACGCCAGCGTCAGCGCGTACATGCCCACCGACACCGAGAACTTGAACGGTTTGGCCCACAGCGGCGCGTTGACGAGCGTGCGATCATCGAACACCAGCCCCAGTGCCGACACCACGAGCAGCAGCGCCATCGCCCCCGCGAGCACCACGAGCGGCCGGTGCAGCCGAGCGAGTGAAATTCCCCCAGTCGTCATGCCTTCAGGGTCGCGAGACCGGCGGGAAAGGGCACTGGAGAGCGCCCCCGTCCCCGCGGTGGGGCGCGCCCCACCCCGTGTAGGTAATAGTGCCGTCAAAGCGACCGGCAGTTGTGCCGTTTGACCACACCTCCGGGTTTTCTAGCGTGACATTCACAACGCGCGGGCAGGGGCAAGCCTCTCGCGCACCGGGATCTTCCGCGAGAGGGAAGGAGGTGGCCCGTCATGTCCAGTCCGGGATTCCAGGCAGATTCCGCTGCGATGACGCGCGCCGTCCAGGGCTTCGAGGAAACCGCGTCGAACGCGAAGACGACCATGGCCAGCTTGGAGTCGGAGCTCACCGAGACTCTGCGCAACTACAAGGGCGACCAGGCCGTGGCGTTCTGGGACCTGCAGCGCCGGCTCCAGGAGAAGATGCAGGCCGCGGTGAAGGAGCTCGACACCATGTCGCAGCTCGTGCACACGAGCCACACGAACTACAACACCGGCGACTCGGACGTGCACCAGAGCTTCCAGAGCGTCGGCCACAACCTCGAGGGCGCTTCGGTGATCCCTCGCCTCAACCTTTGAGTCACGGAGAGGACCGGCAAGATGGCTGACGTCGTCGAAATCAACTTCGCCGCGCTGCAGTACAGCTCGGCGTCGCTGGCCGCCAAGGCCAAGGCACTGACCTCGCAGCTGGAGCAGCTGCACCAGAACCTCCAGCCGATCACGGCGACGTGGTACGCCTCCGGCAGCTCCGCCGGTGAGGCCGCCCGCCAGGCCGAGACGCGGCTGCGGCAGGCCACCGCCGACATCGTCGCGATCATCGCGCAGTTCGGCGGCAAGGTGGGCGACGCCCACGACCTGCAGTCGCAGCTGGAGAACCGCAACCAGGGTCTGTTCGCCTGATCCGCTCCCGACGTCGGTCGGCCGGTGCGAGAAACCCCCGCTCGCACCGGCCGACCGGCTTTCCAGCGTCCGTTCTGCACGAGAGGGTCGGGACCGATGCACGACCAGTCGTACTACGTTCACCTCCAATCGCTGAAGGACTTCGTGCGGGAGCTGGAAACCCAGATCCACGCGATGTCCAAGCCCGACGACTTCCTCAGCACGCTCGGCGACCACCCGCTGCTGTTCGGGGAGTTCGGGGAAGCCGGCTCGCTCGTCGACGCCCACCGCGCGGCCGTCGCGGAGATGCGGGGACTGCTCGAACAGGTCCGCGGCGCGATCACGTTCGCGCAGGACGTGACCACCACCGTCGCCGACGGCTACGAGCAGGCCGACCAGTCGGTGGCCGGCGATCTCCACCAGTCGGGCAGCGAGACCGGGCTGCTCGATCCGCTGCTTTCGCTGCTGGGCCTCGGGTCCGGCGGCTCGAACCACTCCGGGGGGACGGACGTATGAGCGGCGCGCGCACCAACTTCGCCGCGTACACGCACCAGCAGCTGTACGCGATGCTGCAGGCCGGCGACCCCAGCAGCGCCCAGGCCGCGGCCGACCAGTGGAATTCCACCGCGATCGGGCTCCACGAGCAGGCCGAGAACCTGTCGAAGGAGCTCTCGGACTTCTCGGGCGAGTGGACCGGTGGCGCGGCGGACCAGTACTCGCACATGATCACCGACCTCGTCGGCGGCATCCGCAAGGTCGCGCAGACCGCGCAGGGCATGCAGCACATGCTGGAGGACGCGGCCGACGCGCTCGTGAAGGCCAAGGCCGAGATGCCGCCGCCGGTTTCGGTGCCGGACGTCTCGCCCGGTGAGGTCGCGCTGGCCGTGAACCCGCCGTTGCTGCCGCCCGACTCGTCGCCGGCGACCCTCGCCGCCGCGGCTCAGCAGCGGCAGCAGGCGATCGCGAACGTCGAGGCGCAGCAGCAGGCCGCGAACGCCGCGGGTTCCGCCCACGCCAAGGCGATCGTGGTCATGACCAACCTGGCCACGAACTACACCACCGCCGAGGACTCGATCCCCGTCTCGCCCAACGCGGTCGACGCGCCTGCCACTCCCCCGGCCGGTGGCGGTGCGTCCGGTGGCGGCGCGACCGGCAACAGCCTGGCCGACCCGGGGGTCGTCGTCGGCACCCCGGCCGACTCGCACCCGCTGCCGGCCGACGGCTCCGTGGCGGGAACGCCGGGGGTTCCGGGCTCCGACCCGGCCACCGCGGGCAGTCCGCTGTTCGGCGACATGTTCACGGCGGGTCTCGCGGCGGCGTCGGCGGCGGCGTTCGGACGGTTCGGTTCGATCATGCCGAAGGTGCCGGCGTGGGCGTCCGGAAAGGACTCCGACGACAAGAAGGACGAGCCGGCGGGCACGAAGCTCGGCGGCGGCGCGGGCACCGAAGGCGGCGCCGGCGGTGGCATCCCGATCGGCGGCGGTGGCGCGCCGTCGCTCGACGGCGGCGGAATCCCCGGCGGCGGAGGGCTTTCCGGCGGCAGCGACGCCCCGGCGGCCCACTCCGGCCTCGCGGGCGACGGCGGCGCGTCGAACGTCCTCAGTGGACTCGCGGGCGGTGCGGCCGGTGCCGCGGGCGCGGCGGCGAAGAGCGCGATGCCGATGATGCCCATGATGCCGATGGGCATGGGCGCCGGCAGCGACCTCGGTTCGGGACGGCGGATTCCGGCGTGGCTCGTGGAGACGGAGAACGTGTGGGGCCAGCAGGCGCCCGTGGCTCCGTCGGTGATCGGCGAAGAGCCGGAAACCTACTGATCGGGAGGACGGCTCGGTGACTGCTGCAGTGGACTCCGGGGGTTACCGGGTCGCTCCCGCCAAGCTCGACGCGGCCGCGGCGGACCTGGGCGGGCGCGCGGGCGCGCTCGAGACGGCGCAGAAGGCCGTGGCGGGGATTTCCGTGCCCGCCACGGCGTTCGGCCAGGTTTCCGCTTCGGCGGACTGCGCCGCGACGTTGAAGAAGACGTTGTCCGAGCTCGGCGAGAAGATCGACGGACAGGTGCAGCGCGCGAAGGTGCTGCAGAACGGGCTCACCGCGTCGGCCGCGGGGTACCGGCGGGCCGACGAGCAGGTGGCGGCTTCCTACCGGTCGTTGCTGCCCGAGGACCCGCTGCCGGCGGTGAGCGGTCCCGTCGGGGCGGCGGCGAGCGGGGCGTGGGCTCAGGACATCGCGGCGAACCGCACCAAGGTTTCGGCCGCGCTGACTTCGGAGCAGACGCATCTTGCGCAGCTTCAGTCTGCCGGTGGCAGCGCCGACGACATCGCGCGTTCGCAGCGCAGGATCGCGCTGTACCAGGACATTCTGGCGAACAACCGGCAGATCCTGCGGTTCGACCCCGCGGCCGACGGACGGATCGCCGAGCTCGTGGGCTCGATCCAGCCGGGGACGCGCAACGTCGGGCTGTTCGTGCCGGGTGTGAACACGCGGCTGGACAACTTCCAGGGTTACGCCGACCTCGGCCGCAGCCTGGTAGCCGCCGACCCGACGGGCCGTACGGCGATGGTCGTGTGGGCCGACGGCGATTTCCCGCAGAACCCCCTGGTCGAAGGCCCGGACGCGAGCTACGCGCAGACGATGGCTCCGGACCTCAAGACGTTCGGCGACGAGCTGCGCGGCCAGGTCGACACCCAGACCGGCGGCGCCGCGACCATCACCGCCATCGGCCACAGCTACGGCGGCGCGACCGTCGGACTGGCCGACTCGCAGGGGCTGGCCGTCGACCGTGTGCTGCACGTGGAGTCGGCCGGCATGGGCCACGGCGTCTGGAGCCCGGCCGACCTGCCCGCGAGCCAGGCGGGCGTGCAGCGCTTCTCGATGACGGCGCCGCTCGACCCCATCGTCGTCGCCCAGGGCAACGCCTGGGGCGCCGAGTGGACCGGCATCGGCCACGGCGCCGACCCCGACACGTTCCCGGGCGTCACGGACCTCGCGACGGGTCACGACGCGGCCGGCAACGAGCTCTGGGGCCTGTCTTCCCACAGCGACGTGCTCAAGCCCGGCTCCGACTCGTGGACCAACATCTACGGCGTCCTCACCGGCGGCGCGCTCACGACCGTGCCGGGGGTGCAGCGATGACCCTCCCGTTGCTGGCCGACGAGCTCACGGCCGTCATCGACGGCGTCGCCGCCACCTTCGGCCCCGGCGCCGTCCCCACGGTCGACGGCGAGCTCGACTGCGACCCCGCCCACCCGGG
This sequence comes from Amycolatopsis sp. NPDC047767, assembly GCF_040704195.1. Lineage (NCBI taxonomy): Bacteria > Bacillati > Actinomycetota > Actinomycetes > Pseudonocardiales > Pseudonocardiaceae > Amycolatopsis > Amycolatopsis sp. NPDC047767. The sequence goes on along the minus strand of NZ_JBEYSJ010000031.1, from coordinate 65,220 downwards.
CACCCTGGTGTGCTGGCAGTACGGCGTCCGCCTCGACCACCGCGGCGACGCGGAACACCAGCTGGCGGAATCGGTGCTGCCCTCGCTGGAAGCCGCGGGCTGGTCCGCGCACGACCGCAGCACCCCGCGCGAACTCATCGCCCGCTTCCACCGCGACGGCGCCGACTTCACCGTCCACGTCGCCCGCGCCGGCGGCGGCGTCGCGATCATCGGCTCGACGCGGTGCGTGGTGCCGGCCTGAGGTCATGAGCTGCCGTCGACCTCGGCGTCGAGGGCAGGCAAGCGGCCGAACCCGTTGGTGCGACGGCAAATCCGCTCCACGACCGCCGACCGCAACGACCTGCGAGGCAGCGACACCGGCGCGGGACACGGGGTAGCGCGCCTGGCTCGCCGCAGCCACCCGCGGCGCGGTTCAGAACGTACTGTGCCCGGACGAACCCATTGGTGCAACAGCAAATACACGCCGCGACCCGCCCACCGCGTCGACCTGCGAGGCAGCGAAACGGGCGCGGAACGCTCGGTAGCACGCCTGACTCGCCGCCGCAGCCACCGCGGTTCAGCACGTGTCGAACCCGTTGGTGCGACGGCGAATCCGCGCCACGACCGCCGACTGCCCGCCCGTTCCGCGCCGTCTTCGCGGCGACCCGGCCGGCGGTCGCGGTGCCGGGGTGAGGTGTCAGCGAAGCCAGCGCAGGGCGGCTTCGGCCGTGTCCTCCGGAGTGCGGTTGAAGGCGATGGCCGCGGCGGGCGCGAGGCGGTGGACGAGGTTCACGACCTGCTCGAAGAGTTCCAGCAACGGCTCGTGGCCGCGGATGCCGCCGCCGATGACGATGCAGCCGTAGTCGGTTTGGGTCAGGGCGGATTCGATGGTGGCCAGCGGGTTGTCGTCCGGAGCGATCAAGCAGAGGTCGGACGCCAGGCCGTGGGTGGCGAAGGTGGCTTGGCCGCGCGCGATGGCGGCCTGGACCGGGGCGGGGTCCCAGCCGTCGAGGCGGGTGGGGTCGAGGCCGATCACCAGGACGCGGCGCACGGGATCACGACCCGAACCGGGAGGCGCGCCACGAGCGGCGGCGGCCGCGGCGGACGGTGGCGACGGCGATGCCCGCGGCGGCGGCCAGCGCGACGCCGCCGAGGGCGATGGCGGCGGCGGGGACGTCCACGGCCGAGGTGTGCGGGGCCGGAGCAGGGGCGACGGCAGGCAGGGCAACCGGAGCGACCGACGCGCCCGGGCCCGCGACGGAAGCGGGCAGCGTCGACGAAACGGCGGCATAAGCGTCCACCACGCCCCAGCCGCGGCGGGGGTCGTGGCCGCCCGACGGGGGGCGCGAAGCCGTGAGGGTCAGGCGGGTCACGACCTGATCGCCCGTGAAGTCCGGGTGGGCGGCGCGCACCAGTGCGGCGACGCCGGCGACGTAGGCGGCGGCCAGGCCCGGGTCCGTCACCGGCCAGCGGTGCGCGACGGCGCCGCCCGCGCCGGCCGAGGTGCTGACCAGGTCGGCGCCCGGGGCGGCGACGCCGAGGTAGTCGCCGGCTTCGGTCTGGACCGGGGCGCCCGCCTGGTTCGTGGAGCCGACGGCCAGCACGCCCGTCGACGCGGTGGGATAGGTGTGCGCGCCCTGCTGGGTGGCGGCCGCGGCGGAGACCACGACGGCGCCGCGGGCATGGGCGCGCGCGACCGCCGCGTCCAGAGCCGGGCTGTCGAACGCCGCCAGCACGGCGATGAGCAGGACCCCCGCGCCCCGGTCGAGGGCCGTGTCCATGGCGCCCGCCAAGGCGCCGGGGTCGCCGCCGTCGTGGGAAGAAGCGTCGACGTACTGCAGCGGCAGGAGCTTCGCGCCTGGTGCGACGCCGACGAACGTCGTCTCCTCCGAAGGCTGCGCGGCGACGATGCCCGCGGCGATGGTGCCGCGGCCGTCGCAGTCGGACGGGGCCGTGCCGGGGCCGGTGAGGACCTGGCCGGGCGCGAACTGGCCGTTCTGGGCGTCGATCCCCGTGCCGATCACGGCCACGACCTGGCCGTCGCCGCGGGTGAGCGGCCACAGGCGCTGCGGGTCGACGAGCCGCTGGCCCCACGACACGGCGCCGGTGTAGGTGCCGGACGGGTTCGCGCACGCCCCCACCGCGTTCGCGGACCCGGCGACACCGACGGACGACAGGGAAGAGGCGGCCACCAGACCGGCCACGGCGAAGACGGCTGGCCACCTCACCGCGGCACCCTCCCGGAGAATCTCGCTGTCCGACAACGGGATTCTAGTCGAGCGGGCGCCGCGGCGACAGGTTCAGCGCAGGTCCATCCCGAGGTCCAGCGCGGGCGAGGAGTGCGTGAGCGCCCCCACCGCGAAGTAGTCCACACCGGACTCGGCGTAGGCCTTAGCACGGTCGAGGGTGAGGCCACCAGAGGATTCCAGCCGCGTTTTCGGCGAAACGGCGTTGCGCCGCTCCACGGCCTTCGCGCAGTCCTGCGGCGTGAAGTTGTCCAGCAGCACCTCGTCGGCACCCGCGGCGAGCGCCTCCTCCAGCTGCGCCAGGTTGTCGACCTCCACCTCGCACGCCAGCTCCGGGGCGTGCTCGCGCGCCGCCGCCAGCGCGGCCGTGACCGAACCCGCGGCGACGACGTGGTTGTCCTTGATCAGCACGGCGTCGCCGAGGCCCATGCGGTGGTTCACGCCGCCACCGCAGCGCACCGCGTACTTCTCCAGCAGCCGCAGGCCCGGCGTCGTCTTGCGGGTGTCGCGGATCGCGGTGCCCGAACCCTCCACTTCGGACACCCAGCGGGCGGTCGCCGTCGCGATGCCCGAGAGGCGGCAGACGAGGTTCAGCGCCGTCCGCTCGGCCGTCAGCAGGCCGCGCACGGTGCCCCGCACCGCGAGCGCGGGCTCGCCCGCCGCCACCCGCGACCCGTCGGGCCGGCTGGACACCACCTCGTAGTCCGGACCCAGCACCGTGTCGAACACCGCCAGCACCACGGGCAGCCCGGCCACGACACCGGGCGAACGCGGCGTCAGCTCGGCCACCGCGCGCGCGTCGGCCGGGACGGTCGACGCCGTGGTGGCGTCCGGCCCGTAACGCAGGTCCTCTTCGAGCGCCGTGGTCACGACGCGGCGGACGTCGGCCACCTCGAGCCCCGCGTCCACGAGGGCGCGCGAGACGGCGTCGGAAAACGGGAACAACTCGGTCATGCCACACCTTCCAGGGCGATCGGGTCGGCCAGCACGGGCTGGCCGGAGGGGCTGAGCCGGATGAGCTGGCTGCGCTGCCAGACGTCGGAGCGCTCAGGAAAATCGGACCGCACGTGACAGCCACGCGATTCTGTGCGTCGCGCCGCCGCCGCGAGCAACGCCTGCGCCACCACGGTGAGCGCCGCGTCCTCCACGGCCGCGTGCGTCCACAACGGACTGTCCTGCGTGGACAGGTCCACCACGGAACCCGCCGCCGCCAGGCCGTCGGCATCGCGGCCGATCGCGGCGTAACGGCTCATCACGCGCTGCAGCGCGTCACGCTCGGCCGCCGGCGCCGACGTCCGCGAGGGCAGGCGCCCCCGCGACGGGTCCGGCAGCCGCCCGGCCGCGAGGTCGGCGGCCACGGCCTGCGCCACGCGGTGCCCCACCACGAGGCCTTCGAGCAGGCTGTTGGACGCCAGCCGATTGGCCCCGTGCAGCCCGGTCCGGGCCACCTCACCCGCGGCGTACAGCCCGGCGACACCGGAACGTCCGTCCACAGTGGTCACCACGCCGCCGCACGCGAAGTGCGCCGCGGGCGTCACCGGGATCGCGTCCACGGCCGGGTCGAGACCCAGCACCGCGCACGCCGCGTGCACGGTCGGGAACCGCTTCGCGAAACCGGAAATGCCGGTGGCGTCGAGGAAAACGTGGTCGTCGACGCCGCCCGGCGCCAGCCCCATCCGCCGGGTGATCGCGGCCGCCACGACGTCACGCGGGGCCAGGTCGCCCAGCGGGTGCACGCCGGCCATCACCGGCTGGCCGGCGCCGTCGACAAGTGTGGCGCCTTCACCGCGCACGGCTTCCGTGACGAGCGGGCACCGGCCACGCGCCCCGGGCGTGTAGAGCACCGTCGGGTGGAACTGCACGAACTCGACGTCGGCCACGGTCGCCCCCGCCCGCAGGGCGAGTGCCAGACCGTCGCCGGTCGCGATCTCCGGGTTGGACGTCGCCTGGTAGAGCTGGCCGAACCCGCCACTGGCCAGCAGCACGGCCGAAGCCCGCACCACGCCGGGCACGCCGTCGCGGTCCAGCACGGTCACGCCCGCCACCTCGCCGAGCGGGGTGAGCAACGCGTCGACCGCGATGTGGTGCTGCAGCACCGGCACGCGCCGGTCGCCCGCCTGCGCCACCAGAGTGCGCTCCACCTCGGCGCCCGTGGCGTCGCCGCCCGCGTGGATCACGCGGAACGCGCTGTGCCCACCCTCCCGGGTGCGCGCCAGACCCTCGGTTCCGGCGTCGAACTCCGCGCCACTGGCCCGCAGCCACGCCACCGCCGCCGGGCCGCCGTCGAGGATCGAGCGCGCCGCATCTTCGTCGCACAGGCCGGCGCCCGCGGTGAAGGTGTCTTCGGCGTGCTTCGCGACCGAGTCGCCGCGGTCGTGCTCGCCTTCCAGCACCACCGCGACGCCGCCCTGGGCCCAGCGCGTGTTGCCGTCGGACACCGCGGCCTTGGTCACCACGAGCACGTGGAGCCCGAGCTCCTGCGCCCGCAGCGCGGCCGTCAGCCCGGCCACCCCGCTGCCCACGACGACGAGGTCCGCGCGGGCCTCCCACAGCGGGGTTTTCGCCTGTAAAGCGTTAACCGGGGTGGTCATTCGCCGCCGCCGGGCTGCCCGATTTCGATCATCCGCTGCACCGAGGCCCGCGCCCGGGCGGCGGTCTCGAGGTCCACGTGGACCTCGTCCGCGCCTTCACGCAGGCTCCGCAGCAGCGCGGCGGGCGTGATCATCTTCATGTACCGGCAGGACGCGCGGTCGTTCACCGCGCGGAAGTCGATCTCCGGCGCGGCCTTGCGCAGCTGGTGGATCATGCCGATCTCGGTCGCCACCAGCACCGAGCGCGCCTTGGTGTCCCGAGCCGCGTCCACCATGTCGCCGGTGGACAGGATCTTCACCCGCTCCGGCGCCACCACGCCCTCGCCCGCGAGGTAGAGCGCCGACGTCGCGCAGCCGCACTCGGGGTGGATGAACAGGTCGGCGTCGGGGTTCTCCTCGGCCCGCGCGGCCAGTTCGGCCCCGTTGATCCCGGCGTGGACGTGGCACTCGCCGGCCCAGATGTGCATGTTCTGCCGGCCCGTCACGCGCTTCACGTGCGCGCCGAGGAACTGGTCCGGCAGGAAGAGAACTTCCTGGTCAGCGGGGATCGAAGCCACCACGTCGACCGCGTTCGACGACGTGCAGCAGATGTCCGTCTCGGCCTTCACCTCGGCCGTGGTGTTCACGTACGACACCACCACCGCGCCCGGGTGCTCGGCCTTCCAGGCCCGCAGCTCGGCGCCGGAGATGGAGTCGGCGAGCGAGCAGCCGGCCCGCGCGTCGGGGATGAGCACCGTCTTCTGCGGCGCCAGGATCTTCGCGGTCTCGGCCATGAAGTGCACGCCGCAGAAGACGATCGTGGACGCGTCGCTGCTCGCCGCGATGCGGCTCAGCGCCAGCGAGTCGCCGGTGAAGTCGGCGATGTCCTGGATCTCGGGGACCTGGTAGTTGTGCGCCAGCAGGACGGCGTCGCGCTTGCGGGCGAGCTCGCGCACCTCCTCCGCCCAGTCCGCGTTCGCCTCCACCCCGCCGTACGGGGTCAGGTCCTGCTCATCAACCGTGGTGGTCATGTCTGGCCCTCCTGGACCGTCGACGGGTTTTCGCCTTATAATCGAAAACCGTGCGGAGTCATCTTAACACCCAGACCCCCCTGGCCCACGAGGTTCTGTGCGCCGTCCTGCAAGTGCGCTCGGACACACTGCGCGTGCTCCTGTGGCAGCGCGCGCTCGACCCGCACCTGGGCCGCTGGTCGCTGCCCGGCGGGCGGCTGCGCCCCGACGAGGACGTCGAAACGTCCATCCGCCGCCAGCTCGCGGAGAAGGTCGACGTGCGCCAGCTCAAGCACGTGGAGCAGCTTTCGGTCTTCAGCGCACCCGAACGCGTGCCCGGACCGCGCGTGGTCGCCACGGCGTTCCTGGGCCTCGTGCCGTCGGACGTCGACCCGGAGGTCCCCGAGGACACGCAGTGGCACGACGTCACCGCGCTGCCGCGCACCGCGTTCGACCACGAGGCGATCGTGCTGCGCGCCCGCGACCGGCTGCGCTCGAAGCTCAGCTACACCAACCTCGGCTTCGCCCTGGCGCCCGAGCAGTTCACGATCTCCGCGCTGCGCGGGCTCTACTCCGCCGCGCTGGGCTACCGGGTGTCGGCGACCAACCTGCAGCGCGTGCTGTCGCGCCGGGGACTCCTCGTGCCCACCGGGGACACCGCGTCACCCGGCCGGGCCGGCGGGCGCCCGGCGGCGCTGTTCTCCTTCGCGGGCAAAGGGATGCAGATCACGGACCCGTTCGCAGTCCTCAAGCCGCCGCCGAAAAGGTGACGGACTGCGAGCGTGCCCCGGTACCCGTACGGTGGACGCGTGACCGAGCCGGAGCAGGAGCAGAACCCCAGCGGGACGGCGACACTGCCGTTGTTCCCGCTGCAGACCGTACTGCTGCCCGGTACGCACCTGCCGTTGCACATCTTCGAACCGCGCTACCGGCAGCTGACCGCGGACCTCGTGGGCGGCACCGTGCCGGGGCGCGAGTTCGGTGTGATCGCGCTGCGCGCCCCGCTCGTGCGTGAGGTACGTGGTCTGGACCATGTGTACGACGTGGGCTGCAGCACCGTGCTGCGCGAAGCGAAGCGGCTGCCGGACGGGCGCTACGACGTGGTCACCAAGGCCGCCCGCCGCTTCCGCCTGCGCGAGCTCGACTGCACGTCGGCGCCCTACCTGATGGGCGTGGTCGACTGGCTGCCCGACGACGCCGTGCCCGCCAGCGCGGCCGAACCCGCGCAGCGCCTCGGCGAGGTCGCGCGCGCGGCCCACCGCCGGTACTGCGAGGCCGCCTGGCACGACGACGACTGGACCACACCGGACGACGACGCCGACGTCAACGAGCTCGCCTACCAGCTCGCCGCCGACTGCCTGCTGCCGCTGGAAGACCGCCAGCTGCTGCTGGAGGAGACGCACCCGTTGCGGCGCCTGCGCATCGTCTGCCGGCTGCTCACGCGCGAAGCGTGGTTCCTGGACACGCTCAGCGCCGTGCCGCTGCCGCCGACCGAGTTCGCCGACTTCTCCAAGCCGGCGAACCTCAACTAGCGGCGACCCCCGGCCTCAGCCGAGGCGGCGGCCGAGGTCCTCGCGGCCGTTCCACGCCGCGAGCAGCGCGTAGACGAGCGAGGTCACCAACGGGGCCGCCAGCCAGATCCACCCGGACTCCAGCCGCGGCGCCGCGGAGATCACCGCGCCCAGAGCCGGCGGGGCGTCGATCGCGTACTTCGCGTTCACGAACGCCGCCCCGACCTGCGTGCCGAGCCAGCCGGCCAGCGCGGCACCGCCGGCGGCGGCCACGAAGACGACCGGACCCCGGCGTTCGCGCATCAGCCACACGATCACGCCGATCACCAGGCCCGTGGCCAGCGCCAGGAAGCCGTAGATGGCGAGGTCGTCGAAGCGGTGCCAGCTCTCCAGCTCCAGCGGCACCGGCGGGTCCTGGGTGCTGACCACACGCATGCGCTGCGGCGGCGCCATGAGCGACCACAGCCAGCCGAGCGGGATGCCCAGCAGGCCCGCCGTCGACAGCACGCTCACGGCCGGCAGCAGGTCGGCCTTCACGACGACCTTCGGCCGCGCGCGGTGCGGGGGGAAGAGGTTCGGCACCGACCAGGCGTCGGCCACGGCGGACGACCGGTGTGCTGCCTTGCCCGCGGAATCGACCACCCGGGACTCCCTCCCTGCGTTTGTGCGGACCGAGCGTAACCGGTCAGCACCCGCGGTCAACCACTGGCGGTCTCGCCGTGCCTGCTGCAGCGCGCCGTCCAGCCGACGGGCGTCACCTGAACCACCATCCGGCGGGCGCAGAACACGCAGAACCGCGGCGGTTCGAGCGCCGTGCGCGGGTTGTGGCAGGCGTCGTGATCGGCGCCGCCGGGCGACGCCTGTCCACAGTGGACGCAGAAGGCGGGTGCGTCAGCGGCTGGTTCAGAGGCTGTCACTGAGGGCCTTGACCGGCATCTTCAGCTCGTCGAGCATCTTGAGATCCGCGCTCGCGGGCCGGCCGAGGTTCGTCAGGTAGTTGCCGACGATGATCGCGTTGATCCCGCCCAGCATGCCCTGCTCCGCGCCCAGGTCGCCCAGGGTCAGCTCGCGGCCGCCGGCGAAGCGCAGCATCGTGCGCGGCATGGCGAGCCGGAACGCCGCGACCGTGCGCAGCGCGTCCTTGCCCTCGACGATCTCGAAGTTCTCGTACGGCGTGCCCGGCTGCGGGATGAGGAAGTTCATCGGCACCTCGTGCGGGCTCAGCTCGGCGAGCTGCACGGCGAACTCCGCGCGCTGCTCGACCGTCTCCCCCATGCCGATGATGCCGCCGCAGCAGACCTCCATGCCGGCCTCGGCGACCATGCGCAGGGTGTCCCAGCGCTCTTCCCACGAGTGCGTGGTCACGACGTCGGGGAAGTGCGAGCGCGCCGTCTCGAGGTTGTGGTTGTAGCGGTGCACACCCATCTCGACGAGCTCGTCCACCTGCTCCTGGGTGAGCATGCCGAGCGAGCACGCGATCTGGATGTCGTTGCCGTCGGCGCGGATCGCCTGCACGCCCTCGCGGACCTGCGAGAGCAGCCGCTTGTCCGGACCGCGCACGGCGGCCACGATGCAGAACTCGGTCGCACCCGTCTCGGCGGTCTGGCGCGCGGCCTTGACCAGTCCCGGGATATCGAGCCACGCCGAACGCACCGGCGACGGGAAGCGGCCCGACTGCGAGCAGAAGTGGCAGTCCTCGGGGCAGCCGCCGGTCTTGAGGCTGACGATGCCCTCGACCTCGACCTCCGGGCCGCACCAGCGCATGCGCACCTCGTGCGCGAGCTGCAGCGCCTCGCCGAGCCGTTCGTCGGGCAGCCGGAGCACGGCCAGCACCTGGTCCTGCGCCAGTCCGACCCCGCGCTCGAGCACCTGCTCGCGCGCCACGGCCAGCACATCCCCGGTATCCGGCTTTCCCGCCACTGCGGTCACGACGTCTCCTGTCTGTCGGGGTACTGCACGGGCGCGTTCTTCGTCATGGTGCCTGAGAGCCCGCCGCACGGGCTGCGACGCCCGTCACTTATTCGCGGAAGCGGCCCGCGTGAAAGCCTCGGGATCGAACTCCCCGCCGAACCACGGCGAGAGCCCGGCGCGCGCTCGTTCCACGAACGTATCGTGATCCGTCGCCGCCAGCCCCCCGGGCAGGACCCCGAGCAGGGGTGCCCCTGCCGCATTGGGCAGGTCGCGCAGGTTCTCCACGGACGCGAGATCCGGCGCGGCCGGCCACGCGCCGACCACCACACCCGCGACGTTGAGCCCGCGCCGCGTGGCGACCTCCGCGGTCAGCGCGGTCGCGTTGAGCGTGCCGAGGCCCGGCTGGGCGACGATCACGATCGGCGCGCCCAGCGCCCACGCGACGTCGGCCAGCCCGCTGCCGTCGGCGTCGAAGCGCACCAGCAGGCCGCCGGCGCCTTCCACGAGCGTGAGGTCGTGCTCGGCGTCGAGTGCGGTGGCGGCGGCCGCGATCTCGCCCGGGCCCAGCGTCGGCAGGCCGCTGCGCCGCGCCGCCGCCTCCGGGGAGAGCGGGTCGGGGTAGCGCCGCAGCTCACTCGTGGTCACGCCCTTGCCGGCCAGGCGCACGACCTCGTCGAGGTCACCCGCCTCGCCCGGCGCAACCCCGGTCTGGGCCGGCTTGAGCACCGCGACGCGCTGCCCCTGCGCGAGCGCCAGCGCCGCGATCGCCGCCGTGGTGATCGTCTTGCCGACCTCGGTCCCGGTCCCCGTCATCACCAGCATGGTCACGGGCCATCAACTTAGTCACCCGCACCCGGTGCGCACCACGTCCGGGTGGGATCACCCACGATGTGGGGTGACGGGTGTCCCCGCCGCCACGAACGCGCCCGCCACCGGGTCGGACAGGTAGACCTGGGCCGCGCCGACGTCGAAGTACAGGCCGGTGAGCAGCAGCTCGCCGCGAGCTTCGGCCTCGGCGACCAGCGGGTACGCGCGCAGGTGGTCGAGCTGCTGCAGCACGTTGTGCAACGCAAGCCGGTCGGGCTCGCGGGCGGGAAGCTCGCCCCCGAGCGTGACCGGGCCGTCGCGGCGCAGGCTGGGCTCGGCGTGACGCAGCCAGCCTTCCAGCGCGGTGCCCGCCGGCGGCCCGTCGGCGAGCGCGCCCATCGCGCCGCACGAGGAGTGGCCGCACACCACGATCTCGCGCACGTGCAGCACCCCCACCGCGTACTCGACGGCGGCGTTCATCGACGGGTCGGCCTGCGCGGGCGGCACGAGGTTGCCGATGTTGCGGACGGTGAACAGGTCGCCCGGGCCGGACGTGGTGATCAGGTTGGGCACGATGCGCGAGTCGCCACAGGTGATGAACAGCGTGTGCGGCCGCTGGCCGTCGGCGAGGCCCGAGAGCGTCTCCTTCAGCAGCGGCGCGGCCCGGCGCTGGAACTCCGTGGCGCCGCGGTGGGTCCGCTGGCCGGGCAGGCGGACGTCGGCGGCCTGCCAGTCGGACCACGGGGCGAGCCAGCGCGGCACGGCGCGCGCGGCCGCCGTGCGCCGCAGCGTCGGGGTGCCCTCCTTGCCCTTGCCGAACCACGGGTGGCCGACTTCGTCGACGACCACGGTGCCACCGGCCCGTTCGTGGGCCTGCTGCCAGCTCGACAGGCTTTCGAAGGCGGCGTGGTCGAGGTAGTCGGCGACCAGCTCGAGCGTCACGACCGTGCCGGGCGGGACGGCGCCGAGCACCTTCGACAGGCGCGGCACGGACAGGAACGTGAGCACGCCTTCCACGACCACGCGCCACTCGTCGCCGTCGCGCTCGGCGTGGACGCCGGACCACACCGTGCGGCGCAGCATGAGGGCCACGGCCAGCACGATCCCCGCGAGCACGCCGGTCAGCAGGTCGAACACCACCACGCCGGCGAGCGTCACGAGGTAGAGCGCGAGGTCGCCGTGGCGCAGGACCTGCCTGAGATGGCCGGGGTTCACGAGCTTCACGCCGACGTGCACGAGCAGGCCGGCGAGCGCGGCCAGCGGGATGTTCTCGATCAGCCCGGCGAGCGCGACCACGAAGACCAGCACCCACACGCCGTGCAGCACGGCGGACGCGCGGGTCTTGGCGCCCGCGGCGACGTTGGTGGAGCTGCGCACGATCACGCCCGTCACGGGCAGCCCGCCGAGCGCGCCGGACACCAGGTTGGCCGCGCCCTGGCCCACGAGCTCGCGGTCGAGGTTCGCGCGCGGGCCGGTGTGCAGCTTGTCCACGGCGACGGCCGAGAGCAGGCTCTCGACGCTCGCGATCAACGCGATGGTCACCGCCGCGAGCACGACGTCGGTCCAGCCGTCGCCGGGCAGCTGCGGCGCGAAGCGGATCTGCAGCAGGTCGCCGGGCAGCTCCACGCGCGGCAGCGTCATGCCGGCGACGAGCGAGATCACCGTGGCCACCGCGATCGCCGCGAGTGGCCCCGGCACCTTGCGCACGGCGGCGGGCAGGCGCGGCCAGACCACGAGGATCACGATGGTGAGCAGCCCGATCACGGCCGCCGCGTCGTGGTGGGCCACGACCTGCGCGGGCAGCTCGGCGATGTTCTCCAGCGCGGAGCTCTGCGCCTTCCCGCCGAGCACCACGTGGAGCTGGCCCAGCACGATCGTCACGCCGATGCCGGCGAGCATCCCGTGCACGATGGCCGGCGAGATCGCCAGCGCCGCCCGCGCGATGCGGCTCAGGCCCAGCAGGACCTGCAACGCACCGGCGAGCACGGTGATCAGGCACGTGACGGCCCACCCGAAGGTGGCGATCGTCTCGGCCATGATCACCGTCAGCCCGGCCGCGGGCCCGCTGACCTGCAGCGGCGAGCCGCCCAGCGCTCCGGCGACCACACCCCCGACCACAGCGGCGATCAGCCCGGCGACGATCGGCGCCCCGGACGCGAGCGCGATGCCCAGCGACAGCGGCACGGCGACGAGGAAGACCACGAGCGAGGCGGGCACGTCGTGGCGAAGCACGGCAAGTCGGCTCATGATCACCAGGTAACCCGAATGTGGGTGAAATGTCCGCTATGTCTCACCTGATGGCATGAATTTTTATCGGACACCCCACTTTCGGGTTGCGCGAGCGCTCGACCACCGGGCCGGCGCGCGTGCGGGTGCGCGCCGGCCCGGTGGATCAGTGCACGGCCGAGCCCGCCGGGACGAAGCCGCGGCGGGTGTCGTCCAGCAGGGACACCTGGGCGGCGCCGACGTCGAAGTACATGCCCGTCAGCCTCAGGTCGCCGGCGGCCAGGGCGGCGGCCACGACCGGGTGGGTGCGGAGGTGGTCGAGCTGCTGCACGACGTTGTGCAGCGCCAGCTGGTCGCACTCGGCGGACGGGCGGTGGCCGTCGAGCAGCAGCGGCGCCTCCGCAGCGCGGCGGCGGAGAGTGGCCTCGCCGTGGCGCAGCCAGTCGCCGAGGCTCGTGAGGCCCTCGGGGGCCTGCCCCAGCAGCGCCTTCATCGCACCGCACGAGGAGTGGCCGCACACCACGATCTCGGGCACCTTCAGCACGCCGACGGCGTATTCGACGGCCGCGCCCACCGAGGAGTCGGTGCCGTCGCCGGCGGCCGGCACCAGGTTGCCGATGTTGCGCACGGCGAACAGGTCGCCGGGACCCGACGTGGTGATCAGGTTGGGCACGATCCGCGCGTCGCCGCAGGTGATGAACAGCGTGTGCGGCTGCTGGCCGTGCGCGAGGCCGCTGAGGGTGTCCCGCAGCAGCGGGGCGGTGCGGCGCTGGAACTCCGACGCACCACGGGACAGCGGTGAGCCGCTGTGGCGCTGTCCGGGTATCGCCACGTGCTCGGCCTGCCACTGCGACCACGGCGCGAGCCACCGCGGCAGCACCCGGGCCGCGAGGCTGCGCCGGACCGTGGGCTCACCGGAGCTGCCGCGGCCGTACCAGGGGTGGCCGATCTCGTCGACAGTCACCGTGCCGCCGGCCTTCACGTACGCCTGCTGCCAGCCGCGCAGGCAGTCGAACGCCGCGTGGTCGAGGTAGTCCACGAGCAGCTCCAGCGTCACGTCGGCGCGCTCGGGCACGTCAGCGAGCACCTTCGTCAGATGGGGCACGGAAAGGAACGTGAGCGCGCCCTCGATCACCACGCGCGTGCCGCGTTCGCCCGCCTCGACGTGCACGCCGGAGTGCACCATGCGCCGCAGCATGAACGCGAGCGCCAGCAGCACCCCGGCCGCGACGCCGGTCAGCAGGTTCACGAACACCGCGCCGACGAGCGTCACCGCGTACACCGCGATGTCGCCGTGGCGCAGCACTTCCTTGAGCGCCTTGAGGTTCACGAGCTTCGCGCCCACGTACACGAGCAGCCCGGCCAGCGCGGCGAGCGGGATGAAGCGCAGCACACCGGTGAGCAGCAGGCAGAACCCGAGGATCCAGCAGGAGTGCAGCAGCGCCGACGCGCGGGTCTTCGCGCCGGCCTCGTAGTTGGTCATGGTCCGCACGATCACGCCGGTCACAGGCAGCCCGCCGAGCGCGCCGGACGCGACGTTGCCGGCGCCCTGGCCGATGAGCTCGCGGTTGAGATCGGTGCGCCGGCCGCCGCGCAGCTTGTCGATGGACACGGCCGAAAGCAGGCTCTCCAGGCTCGCGATGAGCGCGACCGTGACGGCGGCGAAGGCCACGCCACTCCAGCCACCGGACGGCAGCTGCGGCACAAACCCGAACGACGGCAACGCGGCCGGCAGGTCCACGCGCGGCAACGACATCCCGGCGACCACGGACACTCCCGTCGCGACGGTGACGGCGGCCAGCGGCCCCGGCACCTTCCGCACCGGCGCCGGCAGCTTCGGCCACACCAGCAGGATCACGACGGTGAGCACGCCGATCAGCACGGCCTGGTCGTGGTGGCCGACGATCTGCCCGGGCAGCGCCGCGAGGTTCGCGAACGCGGAGCCCTGGGCGCGGCCGCCGAGGACCACGTGGAGCTGGCCGAGCACGATCGTCACACCGATGCCGGCCAGCAGGCCGTGGACGATCGCGGGCGAGATGGCCAGCGCGGCGCGGGCGAAGCGCAGGAGCCCGAAGAGGATCTGCAGCAGGCCGGCGCCGACGGTCACGGCGCAGGTGACGGCCCAGCCGTAGGTGGCGATGGTGTCGGCGAGCACCACGGTCAGGGCCGCGGACGGCCCGCTGACCTGCAGGGCCGACCCGCCGAGCAGGCTCGCGACCAGGCCGCCGACGACGGCGGAGACGAGGCCTGCGAGCAGCGGCGCGCCGACCGCGAGGGCGACGCCGAGGGAGAGCGGCACGGCCACGAGGAAGACGACCAGCGAGGCCGGCACGTCGTGGCGCAGGATGTTCCGAAGGGTCTGGTCGGCCTTGGTGCGGCGGGACGGGGGTCCGGTGTCGTGTTCACCGCGAACGATCTCGATCATGGCGACAGGAAAGCGGAAAAAGATCGAAAAGTCCGCTACGCGAACGATCTTCGGGTTCGTTTGTGAACCGGAGAACTAGGACGTTTCCGGCAAAGCTCACCAATCAGTCAGACGCTCATGAAGTGGCCCAGACCTGATCGCGTGGAAACCCCAGTCTTCCGGCAACTTTGCGTGACTCACGGTATACAGCCCGTGTCTTATGGCCACGGTCACACCCGGCCGGGTGAATTCAGGCTTTTTCCGCCGCCGCGAGCATCGCACCGGTGATCACGGCCAGGTCCGCGTCGTTCGTGACGTACGGCGGCATCGCGTACACGAGGTCGCGGAACGGCCGCAGCCACGCGCCCTCCGCCGTCACGATGT
This sequence comes from Amycolatopsis sp. NPDC047767, assembly GCF_040704195.1. NCBI lineage: Bacteria > Bacillati > Actinomycetota > Actinomycetes > Pseudonocardiales > Pseudonocardiaceae > Amycolatopsis > Amycolatopsis sp. NPDC047767. The sequence continues at coordinate 50,172 of NZ_JBEYSJ010000031.1, read as the reverse complement.
CCGTGGCCACGCCGAGGTCGACCTCGTGGTCGAGCTGCAGCACGCCGATCGCGCCGAGCACCCGCACGTCGCGCACGTGCGGCAGGTCCCGCGCGGGCTCCAGTCCGCGCCGCAGCCCCGCCTCGATCCGGGCGACGTCCGCACGCCACCGGCCCTCGGCCAGCAGCCCGAGCGACGCGTTGGCGACGGCGGAGGCGAGCGGGTTGCCCATGAACGTGGGCCCGTGGGCCAGCACCGGCAGGTCGCCGCGCGCGATGCCGTCGGCGATCTCGGGCGTGCACAAGGCCGCGGCCATCGTGAGGTAGCCGCCGGTGAGCGCCTTGCCCAGGCACAGCACGTCGGGCGTCACGCCGGCGTGCTCGGCCGCGAACATCCGGCCGGTGCGCCCGAAGCCGGTGGCGATCTCGTCGAACACCAGCAGCACGTCGTGCTCGCGTGTGAGCTCGCGCAGCGCGCGCAGGTAGCCGGGGTGGTGGAACCGCATCCCGCCGGCGCCCTGCACCACGGGTTCCACGATCACCGCGGCCAGCTCGTGCGCGTGCTCCTCCAGAGCGGCGGCCAGAGTGTCCACATAGGACTGGTCGACGGGCGCGTCGAAGCCGGCCGGCGGTTCGGGCACGAACACCTGCTCCGGCAGGACTCCGCGCCACAGCGAGTGCATGCCGCCGTCGGGGTCGCAGACGCTCATGGGCGTGAACGTGTCGCCGTGGTAGCCGCCGCGCCACGTGAGCAGCCGCCGCTTCTCCGGCAACCCGCGCGAACGCTGGTACTGCAGGCACATCTTCACGGCGACCTCGACCGAGACCGAGCCGGAGTCGCACAGGAACACGTGCTCGAGGCCCTCGGGCGTGAGGTCCACGAGGGACTTGGCGAGCGTGATGGCCGGCTCGTGCGTGAGGCCGCCGAACATCACGTGGCTCATCCGCCCGGCCTGCTCGGCCAGCGCCGCGTCGAGCACCGGGTGCCGGTAGCCGTGCACCGCCGCCCACCACGACGACATGCCGTCGACGAGCTCACGGCCGTCCGAGAGCTTCAGCCGCACCCCGCTCGCCTCGGCGACGAGCAGCGGCGCCACCCGTCCCGGCATCGGCGCGTACGGGTGCCACACGTGTGCGGCGTCGAGGGCGAGCAGGTGGTCGGCGCTGGTGTCCACGCGCCGACCCTACGTGCCGCCCCGCCCGCTCCGCGCACAAGACCTCAGCCCAGCAGCACCGGCAGCGACTTGACGCCGTGCACCAGCGGGCTCGTGCGGTAGACCAGATCCTCCTCCGACCCGGCCAGCCGCAGCTGCGGGAACCGGGCCAGCAGCGCCGTGAGCGCGATCTCCGCCTCCATGCGCGCCAGCGGGGCGCCGACGCAGTAGTGAATGCCGTGGCCGAAGGCGACGTGGCCGCCGGCCGCGCGCGTGACGTCGAGGTCGGCCGGGTCGGGGAAGCGCCCCTCGTCGCGGTTGGCGGCGAGCAGCGAGACCTGCACGAACTCGCCCGCCGGGATCTTGTGGTCACCGACCTCCACGTCCTCGACGGTGTAGCGGAGGGTGGCGATGTTGATGGGCCCGTCGAAGCGCAGGAACTCCTCGACGGCGCCGGGCATCAGCGACGGGTCCGCCGCCAGCTTCGCGCGCTGCTCGGGCGCGCGCAGCAGCGCCAGCACCGCGTTGCCGATGAGGTTCACGGTCGTCTCGTGGCCCGCGACGAGCAGCAGGAAGGCCATCGAGACGAGCTCTTCCTCGCTCAGCGAGTCGCCCTCGTCGGTCGCGTGCACGAGCCCGGACAGCAGGTCCTCGCCCGGCTCGGCGCGCTTCTGCGCGACGAGCGCCACGAGGTAGGTGTGCATGGCGATCGCGGCCGCCTGCATCTCCTCGACGTCGCCCGCGCCCAGCAGGATGTTGGACCAGCCGGTGAATTCGCCGCGGTCCGCCTCGCGCACGCCGAGCAGCTCACAGATCACGGTGATCGGCACCGGGCCGGCGAACGCGGCCATCAGGTCGACCTGCTCGTGCTCGGCCATCGCGTCGAGCAGCTGGGTGGTGATCTGCTCGATGCGCGGACGCAGCCCGGCGATCGCCCGCGGGGTGAACGCCTTGTTCACGAGCTTGCGCAGCCGCGTGTGGTCCGGCGGGTCGGTGTTGAGCATGTGCGCGCCGAGCAGCTGGCCGAAGTTCCGGTTGATGTTCTCGGCCCCGACCTTGGCGGCCATCAGGTCGTAGGCGCCGCGGTTGTCCTTGCTCAGCCGCGGATCCGCGAGCAGCGCCCGCGCCTCGTCGTAGCCGGTGACGAGGTACGACGGCGTGCCGCGCGGCATCCGGATCGGGCACACGGCGCCCTGCTGGTGCAAGCGCCCCAGCGTCTCGTGCGTGTGCTGCATGAACTCGTCGTCGATCACGGGAGTTTCTTCGACGGCCACTTCGCCCCCAAGGTTTCCGTCTGACTGGTCACGTGCTCCCCAGTATGCCCACGCACCGGTGTGCTGCGTGTGGCCCGAGGGCAGGATGGTTTTCCGTGCGCTACCGACCGATCTCCCCCGATGTCCTGGCCGCCGAGCTGACCGAGCGCGTCGCGGCCCTGCCGCACCGCCGGCTGGTGGTCGCCGTGGACGGCGCCGACGGGGCCACCGACACCGCGGGTCTCGCCGACGCGCTCGTGGACCCGTTGCGGCTGCTGGGCCGCGCGGCGGTGCGCGTGCCCGCGAGCGGGTTCCTGCGGCCCGCGTCGCTGCGGTTCGAGCACGGCAAGCGCAACCCCGACGCGCGCTACACCGACTGGCTCGACCTCGGCGCCCTGCGCCGGGAGGTCCTCGACCCGCTCGGCGACGAAGGCAGCGGCGAGGTGCTGCCGGCGCTGTGGGACACCGAACGCGACCGCGCGACGCGGCTGGCGCGCGTGCCCGTGCCCGGAGGCGGCGTGGTTCTCGTCAACGGTGAGTTCCTGCTCGGAGCCGGCCTCGCGTTCGACGTCGTGGTGCACCTGTGGCTCTCCCCCGCCGCGCTGCGCCGCCGCCTGCCCGGTGACGACGCGTGGGCGCTGCCCGCGTACGAGCGCTACGAGTCGGAGGTCGACCCGGGTGCGCTCGCCGACGTCACCGTCCGCGTCGACGACCCGCGCCACCCGGCCGTGTACGAGCCCTAGCGCACCGCGGCGACCGGATCGCCGTCCAGCAGGCCGGACAGACGCTGCGCCATCGTGTCCCAGCGCCAGTTCTCCGTGACCCACGCGCGCCCCGCCTCGCCCATCCGGCGGGCCCGCACGGGGTCGGCCAGCAGGGCCTCGAGGGTGTCGCGCAGCTGGCCGACGTCGCGCCCGTCCACGACGTGGCCGGTCACCTCGTCGAGCACCGCCTCGGGCGCACCGCCCGACGTGCCGGCCACCACGGGCAGCCCGGTCGCCGACGCCTCCAGGTAGACGATCCCCAGCGCCTCCACGTCGAGCCCCTTGCCGCGGGTGCGCGCGGGCATCGCGAAGACGTCGCCCGCGTTGTAGTGCGCCGGCAGCTCGGCCCACGGCACGGAGCCGGTGATCACCACGTTGTCGGCCACGTCGAGCTCGGCGACGAGCTCGGTGAGCCGCTTGCGGTACGGGCCACCGCCGACGAGCAGCAGCGCCACGTCCGGCACGCGCTTGCGCAGCTCCGGCAGGGTGCGGATGAGCATGTCCTGGCCCTTGCGCGGCACGAGCCGCGACACGCAGACGACCGTCGGCCGGTCGCCCAGGCCGTGGCGGGCGCGGATCTCCTCGCGCGCCCCCGCGTCGGGCGCGAAGAGCGTGGTGTCGACGCCCGACGGCAGCATCTCGAGCCCCGCCATCGGCCCGAACGCCGCGCCGAAGCGGCGGCGCGTGTACTTGCTGACGTAGGTGAGCACGTCGACCGTGTCACCGATGCGCCGCAGCGCCTGGCGCGAACCCGGCAGCATCGACCAGCCCACCTCGTGCCCGTGCGTGGACGCGACGACCCGCCTCGCGCCGGCCTGGCGCAGCGGGTGCCCGAGCAGTGCCAGCGGCGCCGCCGCGCCGAACCACACGGCTTCGCAGTCGCGGGCCCGCATGATCTGCTTCGCGCGCCGCAGCACGTCGGGCGTCGGCAGCATCAGCGACGTCGGGTGCCGCACGACCTCGAAGGGCGCCTCGGCGTCGAAATCGACGTGCGAGCCGGCTTTGCCCTCCCACGACGGGGCGTAGACCACCAGGTCCTCGGCCGGGAGCCGCGTGGCCAGCGAGTTGAGGTAGTTCTGGATCCCCCCGGGCCGCGGCGGGAAGTCGTTGGTCACGAGCAGCGTCCTCAGCACACGGGCAGGCTATCGGGCACGCCGCCGGCGCCGAGAGCCCACCGACGACGGGCCCACCGACGACGACGGGGCGGCACCGCGTGTGCGGTACCGCCCCGTGGTCAGGGAAGGGTTGCTGCTCAGCTGCTGGGGCGGCGAGCGCCCACGTACTGGCTCTGCAGCGGCGAGATCTTCACGACGTCGCCGGTGGTCGGAGCGTGCACCATCTTGCCTTCGCCGATGTACATGCCCACGTGGGAGACCGGGGTGTAGTAGAACACCAGGTCGCCCGGCTGCAGCTGGCTGCGCGGGATCGGGGTGCCGAAGGTCGACTGCTCCCGGCTCGAACGCGGCAGGGAGATGCCCGCCTGCCGGTAGGCCCACTGCATCAGGCCCGAGCAGTCGAACGTGCTCGGCCCGGTGGCGCCCCACACGTAGGGATCGCCGAGACGGCTCAGCGCCGCGTCCACGGCCGCCTGGGCCGCGGGCCCGGGCGCCTTGATGTTCACCGGCGGGGCGCTGCCCTTGTCGCCGCGCAGGGCCTGGTCCAGCGTCGACAGCGAGGGCTCGGTCTTCTTGAGCTGATCGATCTGGTCGTTGAGCGTCTTCTGCTTGGCCTTGATGTCGTTCGCCAGCTTGGCGGCCGCGTCACGGGCGTCCGTCGCGCGCTTGGCGGCGTCGGCTGCCAACTTCGTGGCGTCCTGGGCCTGCTTCACGGCACCGGCCAGCGCGTTGAGCGCGGCGTCCTTCTGCGACGCGATCTGGTCCAGCGCGGAAGAACGCTCGAGGAACTCCTGCGTCGACGTGCCCGCGAGGAGCGCCGAGAGCTTGTTCATCTGCACGCCGCTGAGGAACGAGGCGCCGGCGAACTTGTCGACGTCGACGCGGTAGAGCTTCTCGTTGTTCTCGGCCTGCTGCACGGACTTCTTCGCGTTTTCGACGTCGCCGTTGGCCTTGTCGAGGTCCTTCTGGCGGGCCGCTTGGTCGTCCTGGGCCTTGAGGAGGTCCTCGTTGGCCTTCTCGGCCTGCGAGGCGAGGTCGCGGTACTTCGCGAGGGCGTCCGAACCGGAGTCGGGCGGGGTCTGGAGGGCGGGGATGGGAGCTGCGATGGCCGTGGCCGAGGGCTGGGCGACGGTGACCATGGCGATCACCGAAGCTGCCGCGAGGGCACCTGACACCACGCGCTTGACTGGATGCGACTGCACGGTCGCGCGTGTCTCCTTTGCTGTCGGGCCGCCGTCGGAACCTCGTGACGCCAAAGAGGTCGGGGGCCCTCTTCCGTGCGTCCACCCCGCGCGTTCCGGCCGCGTTTCACTGCAACAGCCTCACGCGCACGGTGTGGTTCCGGTCCTGGCTCCCCGACAAAGCCTTTTCCGGCGGCGATCCCGCGTCGCCGTCTTGCCGACGGCTGCTGGCCGCGAGATCTCGGACAGGTTACGAAAAGACCGTCACCGCGTCCACCGGGCCCCACATAAAAACTCTCCGTAGTTCGCCGAAACACCATCGGACCAGCGAGGGAGGGTTTGTGTGACGACAGTCATACTCTGTGGTGTCAGAATTGCGTGAATTCGCTACCGACCGTTCATCCGATCCGATCGACCACTCGTCGCGCCGTTATCACCCACAAGTGTCACGCTGGCTTACGTTCGGGCTCCGAAACCAAGCGCAGCCGGGGCACCATCCCCGCCTCGGCGAGCGCGTTCACGGCTCGCCGTTCGTCCGCGTCCCACGCCAGGGCGACCGGCGGGCCGAGCAGCACGCTCACCACGCAGTCGTGGCACGCGTGACCTCGCACGGCGCAGCGGTCGCAGTCGACGACCAGCGTGTCGAGGTCCGCCGGATCGACGTCGCTCACGTCGATTCCACTGAGGTCGAATTCGCCGGGCTCAGTGGTCTCCACGCGGTCGAGGTCGCGGTCGGCCGGTTCGCCGGCTTCGGTTCGGTCGGGCGGGTGGTGGTTCGTGTTCTCGGTCACGGGAGGCTCCTCACCGCAAGTTGGCTGTCGTGCTTCCTGGAACGCACGGTAGGAGCCACCACCGACAGTTTCCGGCCCGTCGGCCCCGGCCGTCCCCCGGGCGGGTCTCAGACGCGGCTCAGGCGGCTGACCAGCACGGCCGAGGGCGCCGAGTGCGCGCCGGTCGCGCGGACGGAGTCCGCGACCGCCCGGTCGGACGTCGCCACGACCATCGGCCGGCCCTTCGGCTCGGCCGCCACGAGCGAGCGGATCACGTCGTCGGCGAGCACGCCGCGGTCGGAGAACAGCACGCGCACGCCACGCGGCACCGCCGCCGGCACGGACAGCACGCCGGCCCCGTCGAACACCACCGTGACCTCGGCGCTCGTGCGCGCGGCGAGCGCGGAGAGCTGGTGGATGAGCCGGTCGCGCTGGTCGGCCAGCGCCAGCTCGGGGTAGCCGGTCTTGGTGACGTTGTAGCCGTCGACGATGAGGTGCACGTTCGGCAGCGCGAGGTAGCGGTCGAGCGCCCCGACGTCCTGCACGCGTCCGCCCGGACCAAGCCCCGACGTGGCGCCGCGCACCATGTCGGCGGGCCGCGCCCCACGGTCGCTCAGCATCAGCTCGCGGCGCAGGCCGGTCACGGCGCCGTCGATCGTGTCGACGAGCAGCGCCAGGCGCACCTCGTCGGCTTCCCGGGCCTCACGCGCCGACTGACGGGCGATCTCGGCGTCGGCGACCGCCCGCTCCGCCCGCGTGCGCTCGGCCGCCACGCGGCGCCGCTCGCGGTCCAGCTGGGTGGTCAGCGCGTCGATCTCCTCGGCCTTCGCGGTGCCGCCGCGCGCCAGCTCGGCGAGGGCCTCCTCGGCGGCGTCACGGGCCTGTCGCAGCTGCACACCCTGCTCGCGCAGCCGGCGCAGCAGCTTCTCCACTTCGGCCTCGCGTTCACCGCGGGCGGTCTCCACGGCGCCGCGCGCCTGCTCCAATTCGCCCCGCAGCTCGGCCAGCTCCGCCTCGAGCTTCTGGTTGCGCGCGAGCGCGGCGTCGCGTTCGGCCCGCAGCGCCGTCTCTTCCGCGTTCTTCGCGACGAGCCGCACGCGCCCGGCCGCGCCCGACTCCCCCAGCAGCACGGCGGCGGCCGCGCCGAAGACGGAATCGGCGGCGTTGGGGTCCAGCGCGTCGGTGCGGTGCTCGCGCAGCCACTCGATCACGGCGGTGCGGAACTGCGCGGAGTCGCCCAGCGCGGCCAGCAACGCCGCGCCACCCAGCTTCGCGCGCTTCGCCGGGGCGAACTTCGCGACGGGACGAAGCTGCCGCGGCACGTCCGTGGGCGGCAGCTTCGCGACGGCGGTGGCCGCCAGCTCGGCGATTCGCTCGCGCACGGCGTCGGGCAGACCGGTCCACGAAGCGGGCTCGGGTGCCGCCGTGTCGGCGTCGGTGGTCTCGGCCGCGGCGGTCCCGGCCGGTGCCTCGGCGGCGTCGGCCCGCGCCGGGACGCCCGAGGGGCCGACGGCCTCCTCGGGTTCCACCGGATCCACGGGCTGGGGGTGCATTGGTCCAGGGTAGGCCCCGGGGCCGGATCGCGCCCCGCTGGTTACCGGACGTGGGAACCAGCTCACCAGGCTCCCGCGCCACACCCGTCACACGGATCGTGCCGTCCGGGATTGTCGGTGCCCCGTCCTAAGGTGCCCGATCATGGACACCGGACCGCGGCCCGGCCAGGCGCAGCTGGCCTTCGACGAGCTCGGCACCCCGTTGCGGGACACCACGTTCGTCGTCTTCGACCTCGAGACCACGGGCACGAAGCCGGGGCCGGACGCGATCACCGAGATCGGGGCCGTGAAGGTGCGCGGCGGTGAGGTGGTGGCCGAGTTCGCCACGCTGGTGAACCCGGGTTCACCGATCCCGCCGCAGGTGGTGGAGCTCACGGGCATCACGCAGGCGATGGTCTACGACGCGCCGCGCATCGAGCGCGTGCTGCCCGCGTTCCTCGAGTTCATCTCCGGCGCCGTGCTCGTGGCCCACAACTCGGGGTTCGACACGGGCTTCATGCGGGCCGCCTGCGAGGGCCACGGCTACGTCTGGCCGCGCGCCACGGTGATCTGCACGGTGAAGCTCGCCCGGCGCGTGATCCCGCGCGAGGAGGCCCGCAGCTACCGCCTGTCGAACCTGGCCATGCTGCTCGGCTCCCGCACCCGGCCCACGCACCGCGCGCTCGACGACGCCCGCGCGACCGTCGACGTGCTCCACGCGCTGCTGGAGCGGGTCGGCAACGTCGGCGTGCACACCGTCGAAGAGCTCGTGGACTACCTGCCCGAGGTGACCACCGCGCAGCGGCGCAAACGCCACCTGGCGGCCGACCTCCCGTCGCGGCCCGGGGTGTACCTGTTCCGCGGCCCGCGCGAGGAGGTCCTCTACGTCGGCACCGCGCGGGATCTGCGCCGGCGGGTGCGGCAGTACTTCACGGGCTCGGAGAGCCGCGGGCGCATCCGCGAGATGGTGGCGCTGGCCGAGCGGGTGGAGGCCATCGAATGCGCCCACTCGCTGGAGGCCGAGATCCGCGAGCTGCGGCTCATCGCGGCCCACCGGCCGATGTACAACCGGCGCTCGAAGAACCCGCACCACGCGTGGTGGGTCGGGCTCACCGACGAGGCCTTCCCGCGCCTGTCCGTGGTCCGGCTGCCGCGCGAAGGCACGCTCGGCCCGTTCCGCAGCCAGGCCGACGCCCGCACGGCGGCCGACACGCTCGCGGGCGCCGCCGGGCTGCGCACCTGCACCCTGCGGATCTCGGCCCGTGGCGGCTCGGCCACGCCGTGCGTGCTCGCCGAGCTCGGCCGCTGCGGCGCGCCCTGCGCCGGCCGCCAGAGCGTGGCGGACTACTCCCCCGGCGTCACGGCCGCGCGCGACCTCATCTCCGGCCACGACGGCCGTCCCCTGAAGCTCGCCGCCGCCCAGCTCGACCGGCTGTCGGAGGGCCGCCACTACGAGCAGGCCGCCCGCCACCGCGACGAGCTGGCCGACCTCGTGCGCGCCGTCGGCCGGTCCCACCGGCAGGCCGCGCTCGCGGACATCGCCGAGCTCATCGCCGCCAACCCGGACGGCAACGGCGGCTGGGAGCTCTCCGTGATCCGCCACGGGCGCCTCGCGTCCGCCGGCGTCGCCCGCCGCGGCGTGCCGCCGATGCCGGTGGTGGAACACCTCGTCGCCGCCGCGGAAACCGTGCTGCCGGGTGAAGGACCGTTGCGCGGTGCGTCGGGGGAAGAGGTGGCGGTGCTGCTGCGCTGGCTGGCCCGCCCCGGCGTGCGGCTGGTGCGCACCACGCGCCCGTGGGCCGAACCCACCGCCGTGGCCGGCTGGCGCGGCTGGCTCGACCTCGCAGCGGGTGCGCGGACGCTGGAGCGGGTGGCGGGGTGATGAAGGCTACGATCAGCGCTCGTCGGGTACCGCCAGGGAGTGGAGGAACGCTGTGATCACGGCGATCGTGCTGATCAACGTAGAGGCCGAGGAGATCCCGCAGGCCGCGCAGGCGATCGCGGACCTCGAAGGGGTCAACGAGGTCTACTCGTGCGCCGGTGACGTCGACCTGATCGCCACCGTGCGCGTGAAGGCCCACGAGGACCTGGCCGACCTCATCCCCGGCCGCATCGGCAAGGTGAGCGGCGTGCTGGACACCGTCACGCACATCGCGTTCCGCTCGTACTCGCGCGCCGACACGGACTCCGCGTTCGAGATCGGCGTCGAAGGCGCCTGAGCCTCGCACCGCGACCCAACGCCGGACCGCACAACTTCGGACAACGAGGAAGGCCCCTCCACCCGCCTGGGTGAAGGGGCCTTCCTCGTCTTCGAGAGCTAGTGCTTGGTACCGACCTCGTGCGACTCCGACTCCGAGCTCTCCAGCTCGGCGTGCCCGTTGCCGTGGGACGCCCGCTCGAGAGCGGCCGACTCCTCCGGCGGGTCCGGGGTCCAGATCGAACCGGGGACGGCGTGCCCGGCGGTGCCGAGCTTGTTCATCTTCTTCGGCACCGCGGCGCCCTGGTACTCGAGCGGGATCGCGTGGCCGTGGCCGTCCACGCCGCCGAGCGGCTGGTGGACCTCGATGAACTCACCGTGCGGCAGGCGCTTGATGATGCCCGTCTCCACGCCGTGCTCCAGCACCTCGCGGTCGGCCCGCTGCAGACCCAGGCAGATCCGGTAGGTGATGTAGTACGCGATCGGCGGCACGATCAGCACGCCGATGCGGCCGGCCCACGTGGTGGCGTTCAGGGAGATGTCGAACTGGTCGGCGATGATGTCGTTGAAGCCCGACAGCTCGATGACCAGGAAGAACCCGAGCGCCATCATGCCCAGCGCGGTGCGGACCGGTGCGTCGCGCGGCCGCTGGAGCAGGTTGTGCGCCGCGTTGTCCTTCGACAGCTTGCGCTCCAGGAACGGGTACGCGAGCAGCAGACCGATCAGCACCGGCATGCCCACCGCACCCGGGAAGAACACCGCCGGGATCGTGTAGTTCCCGAGGTAGACCTCCCACGCGGGCCAGATGCGCAGCATGCCGTCGGCCCAGGCCATGTAGAAGTCGGGCTGCGAACCGGCCGACACCATCGACGGGTTGTACGGCCCGAAGTTCCACACCGGGTTGATCTGGAACAGGCCCGACATCAGCGCGATGACACCCACGACCAGCGTGAAGAACGCGCCGCCCTTGAGGGCGAAGTACGGCATGATGCGCACGCCGACGACGTTGGTTTCCTTGCGCCGCACGCCCGGGAACTGCGTGTGCTTCTGGTACCAGACCAGCGCCAGGTGCACGCCGACCAGCGCGAGCATGATGCCCGGGATCAGCAGGATGTGCAGCGTGTACAGGCGCGGGATGATCTGGTCGCCCGGGAACTCGCCGCCGAACAGCGCCCAGTGGATCCAGGTGCCGATGACCGGCACCGAGAGGACGATGCCCGACAGGGTCGCGCGGATACCGGTACCGGAGAGCAGGTCGTCCGGGAGCGAGTAACCGAAGAAGCCCTCGAACATGCCCAGGATCAGCAGCAGGCCACCGATGACCCAGTTGGCCTCACGCGGCTTGCGGAACGCGCCGGTGAAGAAGATCCGGAACATGTGGATCATCATCGAGGCGACGAAGATCAGCGCAGCCCAGTGGTGCAGCTGCCGCACGAACAGGCCGCCGCGCACGTCGAACGAGATGTCCAGCGTGGTCCGGAACGCCTGCGACATCTCGACGCCCTGCAGGTTCTGGAAGCTCCCGTGGTAGGTCACTTCCTGCATGGAGGGGTCGAAGAACAGGGTCAGGTACACACCCGAGAGCAGGATGACGATGAAGCTGTACAGCGCGATCTCGCCCAGCAGGAACGACCAGTGCGTGGGGAAGACCTTGTTCATCTGGTGACGCAGGCCCTTGGCCAGCTTGTAGCGCTGGTCCGCGTTGTCCGCGGCTTCGCCGAGGTGCTGCTCGAGCGCGCTCGTGCCCTTGGTGGGCGTGGTGAGTGAACTCATGACTTACGCTCCCAAAAGGCCGGACCGATGGCCTCGATGAAGTCGCCCCGAGCGACCAAGTATCCCTCCGAGTCAACCGTGATGGGCAGCTGAGCCAGCGGCCGCGTCGCCGGGCCGAAGATGGGCTTGGCGTAGTGCAGGGCGTCGAACTGCGACTGGTGGCACGGGCAGAGAATGCGGTTCGTGCGCTGCTCGTACAGGGAGGTCGGGCAGCCCACGTGGCTGCAGATCTTCGTGTACGCGTAGTAGTCGCCGAAGTTGAAGTCCTCCTGGCCCTTCCGCTTCACCACGCGCGCGGCGTCGGTGGGGCGCAGCCGGATGAGCATCACCGGGTTGTCGACGCGGGTCAGCGCGGCGGCCAGCGCCTCGCGGTTGCCCGCCTCGGTCTTGCGGTACGGGAACACCGTCTCCATGGCACCGGCGTCGAGGTCCTCGACGCGCAGGAGCGTGACGCCCTTCTCGACGTCCTCGTCCAGGCTGCCGGTGTTGCGGCGCAGGTACACGACCTCGCCCGGGTGCTGCGGCTGCCAGCCGGTGTGCCACAGCGAGTTCTCGTTGTCGGTGTCCTTCCACGGGTCCTTGATGAAGGACGCGATGGGTAGGGCGGCGACCGCGAGGCCGAGCGCGCCGGCGCTCGCGCCGACGGTGCGCTTGATCAGCGAGCGGCGGGCGATGGTGCTGCGGCTCCCGGCGTCGGCCAGGTGCGCGAGGATCGTGGCGCGGTCGACCTCGGCCGACGGGCCGTCGCTGCGCTGCTGGATCGCGTTCTCCTGCGGCACGAACTTCTTCGTGTACAGGATCACGCCGATGCCCAGCGCCAGCACCGCGACGCCGAGCGTGACGCCCAGCGCGGGGGTGTAGAGGCTGTAGGTGGCGTGCCCGCTCGCGTCACTCGGGTCCTTGTACTCCCACCAGTGCGGCCATGCGATGACCACGACGAACGCCAGGCCCGCGAGCGCGGACAGGGCGAACCAGAACGCGACGAGCCGCTGCGCGCGACGCTCGGCGCGGGTGTCCTTGACCGGCCACGGTTCCGGGTAGTCGACGATCTCGACGCCGTCCAGCTGACCGCCCAGCTTGAGCAGCTGATCGCGGTCCATCTCAGCCAGTTCCGCCTCCGAGGGCGGCTGGGGCCCTTCGGCACTCATGCCTTCGATCCAATCCACAGCGTAATGCCGACAAGTGCGGCAATTCCGACGACGAACGCGATGAGGCCTTCGGAGGCGGGACCGAACCCGCCGAGCCCGTTGCCACCCGGGTTGTTGTTGCCGTCCGACACCGACTTTACATAAGCGATGATGTCTTTCTTCTCCTCCGGGTTGAGCTGCCGGTCGGAGAATTTCGGCATGTTCTGCGGCCCGGTGAGCATTGCGTCATAAATCTGCTCTTCGGTGGCCGGGTCGAGGTTCGGCGCGTACTTGCCCGCCGAGAGCGCGCCACCACGACCGGTGAAGTTGTGGCACGACGCGCAGTTGAGGCGGAACAGCTCGCCACCGCGGGCCGGGTCGCTGCCGCGCAGCGCGGCACCGGTCTCGTCGGGACGCTGCACGCCGCCGCCGTGGGCCTGCACGAAGGCGCCGACGGCGTCGATCTCGCTCGGCGTGAGCTTCGGCGGCTTGCGCGCGATCTGCGCTTCCTGGCGCGCGGCGGGCATGCGGCCGGACGAGGTCTGGAAGTACACGGCCGCGTCGCCGACGCCGATGAGGCTCGGACCGCGGTCCTGCACGCCCTCGAGGTTCTTGCCGTGGCACTCGATGCAGGTGTTGTTGTAGACCTGCTCACCCTGCCGCAGCAGAGCCGGGTCGCCCTGGGCCTGCGCGGTCTGGGGCTCGGGCGCGAACACGGCGTACAGGGCGCCGGCTCCCACCAGCGCGACACCGAGTGCGAGCAGGCCGGCGAAACGCCTGCGCAGCTTCGAACGCGCGCGGAACCGGCGCTCCGGGGACTTCTTGCTGGTGGTCATCTTGCGGCAACCCTTGCTGTCAGTTCAGGCCGATGGTGGTGGCGGCGGGCGGGATCAGGGGAGGATGTAGATCACCGCGAAGAGGCCCACCCACACGATGTCGACGAAGTGCCAGTAGTACGACACGACGATCGCCGAGGTGGCCTGCGCGGGCGTGAACTTGCTGAGCTTGGTGCGGATCAGCAGGTACACGAACGCGATGAGCCCGCCGATCACGTGCAGGCCGTGGAAACCGGTGGCGAGGTAGAACACCGTGCCGAACGGGCCGGACGGGATCGTCAGCCCCTCGTTCACCAGGTTGTGGTACTCGTTGGCCTGGCCCGCGACGAAGATCGCGCCCATGATCAACGTGACGATGTACCAGCGCCGGAGGCCGTAGACATCCCCGCGCTCCGCGGCGAACACGCCGAACTGGCACGTCAGCGAGGACAGCACCAGGATCACCGTGAACGGGATCGCGTAGGGGATGTTGAGGTGGAATTCCTCGCCGTGCAGGGGCGGCGGCCAGGGGGCGCCGGCCGCGTTCTGCGCCTTGACGGTGAAGAACATGGCGAACAGTCCGGCGAAGAACATCAGTTCGCTGGACAGCCACACGACTGTGCCGACGCTGACCATGTTCGGCCGGTTCAGCGAGTGGACCCGCTGGCTGATGGTGGGAGCTGCCGTTGTCACGGATCGCATTATGTCCTCCCGCGCAGGCACCCCGCCCTTCGGGTCCACGGCGGGTCGTGGGAGCTTCGCATCACACCCGAACCCGGCAGAGGCAGGAGCTACTCGTGAGTTTGCTCGGTCGGCTTCGTGACCTGGCCCGAAAGCGCGAAAGTCCCGGTCTGACGCCTGATGCGCCCGGTTTGGTGATCGTCGCGGAAGCCTTCGACCCCGCCGTGGCGGACTCGGCCGTGCTCGCGAATTCACCCGGCTGGGTCGCGTCGGCGCCCGCCGTGTTCGTCCACCACCTGAGCCTGCCGCCCGATCGCGTGGCCGAAGCGGCCGCGATCCTCGCGCAGGACGGGTGGGAACTGCGCGAGCAAGGCCCCGACGGCGACCGAGTGCTGGTCCACGCCCTGCGGGTGCAGGTGCTCGACGCCCTGCACTGCGCCCAGGAACGCTCGCGGATGGCCGGTCTGGCGCAGCGCCTCGGCGGCGACGCGCTCGGCTGGGACGCGCGGCAACCGGGTGAGTCGCCCACCGCGTCCGCGTGAGATGCATCTCGGCCGATACGATCGCGAAGTTCCACTCGTGACGAGACGGAGGCGTGCTCAATGGGCGAGCAGACGAAGCGGATCCTGGTGTTCAGCCACAAGGCCGAGGTCCGCGACGCGATCATCAACGCCGTCGGCCGGCGGCCCGCCGCCGACCTGGGCCGCGTGGAGTACGTCGAGGCGGCCGGGATCGCCGACGTGCTGTCCGAGGTGGACGCCGGCACCGTCGACCTCGCGATCCTCGACGGCGAGGCCCAGCCCACCGGCGGCATCGGCCTGACCCGCCAGCTGAAGAACGAGATCACCGACTGCCCGCCGATCGTGGTGGCCGTGCGGCGCAAGGACGACCGCTGGCTCGCCACCTGGTCGCAGGCCGACGCCGTGCTGGTGCACCCGCTCGACCCGCTGACCGCGGCGGAGACCGTCGCCGGCGTGCTGCGCGCCGGGCGCGTGCCCGCCGTCAACGGCTGAGCCGGGGATGGGCACCACCCCGGTCCCCCACACGTGGTCCGGCCTGCTGACGCAGCTGATCGGGCGCTCGGACCTGTCCGCCGACGACACGGCCTGGGCCATGGACCAGATCATGTCCGGGGAGGCCTCGCAGGCGCAGATCGCCGGGTTCGCGATCGCGTTGCGCGCCAAGGGCGAGACGCCCGAGGAGATCTCCGGCATGGCCGAGGCGATGCTGGCGCACGCGCGCCGCATTGAACTGGACGCGCCCGCCGTCGACATCGTCGGCACGGGCGGCGACCGGTCCAATTCGGTCAACATCTCCACGATGGCGACGATCGTCACAGCGGCCGCGGGCGCGCCGGTGGCCAAGCACGGCAACCGCAGCGCGTCGTCGAAGTCGGGCGCGGCCGACGTGCTGGAGACGCTCGGCGTCGCGATCGACCTGCCGCCGGACGCGGTGCACCGGTCGTTGCGCGAGATCGGCATCGGTTTCTGCTTCGCGCCCGCATTCCACCCGGCGTTCCGCCACACCGGCCCGCCGCGGCGGGAGCTGGGCGTGCCGACGACGTTCAACCTGCTCGGCCCGCTCACCAACCCGGCGCAGCCGCGCAGCGCGCTGATCGGCTGCGCGTACGCGGACAAGACCCGCGTGCTGGCGGAAGTGTTCGCACAGCGCGGTTTCTCGGTGCTCGTGGCCCGCGGCGACGACGGCCTCGACGAGATCACCACCACCACGACCACGTCGGTCTGGGTGGTTTCGGACGGCACCGTGACCGAACGCAGCTTCGACCCCAGCGCGCTGGGCATCCCGCGCGCCACGGCCGAGGACCTGCGCGGCGGTGACGCGACGGCCAACGCCGAGGTCGTGCGCCAGCTCGTGGCCGGCAAGACCGGCCCGGTGCGCGATGCCGTGGTGCTCAACGCGGCGGCCGCGCTCGCCGCGTTCCGGGGCTTCTCCGGCTCGCTGGAGGACGACCTGGCCACCGGTCTGGAGCAGGCCAACCGCGCCATCGACTCCGGCGCGGCGGCGGCGTTGCTGGAGCGCTGGATCGCCTTCTCCTCCGCTTCCCGCTGACCCGCCGGCCAGGACCACCCCAATGTGGCGTTCGGTGCGTTGAACGCAACCAACGCCGCATTGGGGTGCTTGGGGCGAGCGGAGCGGGGAGGCCGCGGGAAGGGCTCAGGAGCCCTGGAAGGCCGCGCGGTAGGCGCTCGGGGTGGTTGCCCGCAGGCGCGTGAACTGGTGGCGCAGCGCGGCCGCTGAGGCGTAGCCACAGGCCGTCGCGATGTCCTCGACGGACAGCCCGCCCTCCTCCAGCAGCGCCTGGGCTCGGTCGAGCCGGCGTTCGGTGAGCCAGCGGTGCGGAGTGGTGCCCGTGGCGGCGGAGAAGCGCCGCAGGAACGTCCGCTCCCCCAGGCCGCTGCGGCGCGCGAGCTCCGCGACCGTGAACGGCCGGTCCAGCCGCCGTTCCACCCACTCCAAGGCTTCGGCGACCACGGCGTCGTCGGGCGCGGCGGTGGCCGGCAGCGGCGCCTCGACGAACTGCGCCTGCCCGCCGGCGCGGTGCGGGGCCGCGACCATCCGTCGCGCGAGGGTGGTGGCCGCCGCGACACCGCGCAGCCGCCGCACGAGGTGCAGGCACAGGTCCACGGCCGCGACGGTGCCCGCGCTGGTCGACACGCCGTCGTCGTCCGCGTACAGCGCCTGCGGGTCCACACGGGCTTTCGGGAAGAGCCGGCGGAAGTCCTGTTCGTACACCCAGTGCACGGTGCAGCGGCGGCCGTCGAGCAGGCCCGCGTAGCCGAGAGAAAACACGCCCGCGCAGAACCCGGCAACCCACGCTCCACGCTCGCGGGCGTCGCGGAGGACGTCGAGAACCGGTTCCGGCGGCGCCACCGTGCGCGGTTCGCACGTCGGCACGATCAGCAGATCGGCCGAAGCGGCGAAGTCCAATCCGGACAGCCCGCTCAGCCCGAATCCCGACCAGGTGTCCACTTCGGACCCCCTCGGTGAGCACACGCCGAACTCCCAGCCCTCGATGCCGTCCGCGCTGCGGTCGGTGCCGAACACCTCGCACGCGACGCCCAGCTCGAACGGCGAGACCCGGTCGGCCAGTACTACCGCGACCCGTTGCACGTCCATGCGCCCAGCGTGTCACAAGTTTTGCGGCCGTTGTCATTTCTGACACTGGTCGGGCGCGGCTCGCGGGCCGAATCTGAGACGCATGAAGAACCCCGAAACCCGTCCCGTCCTGCAGTGGTCGGCGGCCATGGCCCTGTCGGGCACGATCGGCGCGGTCGTGCTGGAAAGCGGTGCCGCCGCGCCGGCCGTCGCGTTCGCCCGCTGTCTCGTCGGCGGTGTCCTGCTCGTCGTGTGGTGCCTGGCGCGCGGCTACCTG
This sequence comes from Amycolatopsis sp. NPDC047767, assembly GCF_040704195.1. Lineage (NCBI taxonomy): Bacteria > Bacillati > Actinomycetota > Actinomycetes > Pseudonocardiales > Pseudonocardiaceae > Amycolatopsis > Amycolatopsis sp. NPDC047767. The sequence goes on along the minus strand of NZ_JBEYSJ010000031.1, from coordinate 32,438 downwards.
CGCAGCTGGCGGCCGTCGCTCCGCGACCTGCTGCTGGCCGCGCTCGGCGGCGTGCTGCTGGTGGCCAACTGGGTGTTGTTGTTCACGTCGTACGCGCTGTCGTCGATCGGCGTGAGCACGGTCGTCTACCACACGCAGCCGCTCATCCTGGTGGGTCTGGCGGCGGCGTTCCTCGGTGAAAAAGTCGCGAAGACGCACTTGGCCCGGGCAGGCGTCGCGTTCGCCGGCGTGGTGGTGATTTCCCTCTCGGCCCACGGCGACGACGGGCAACCGGTGCGGTTCGCGGGAATCGCGCTCGCGCTGGGCGCGGCGGTGCTCTACGCCGGCGCATCGTTCGTGGCGAAGCAGCTCACCCACGTGCGCCCGCATCTGCTCGCGGCGGTGCAACTGGCGGTGGGGACGGTGCTGCTGGCCCCGGCGCTGGCGTTCACGCCGCTCCCGCACTCGGTTCCGGGGTTGCTGTGGCTGGTGCTGCTCGGCACCGTGCACACGGCGGTGATGTACGTGCTGATGTACGCGAGCATCGGCAAGCTGCCCACCACGACGGTGGCGCTGCTGTCCTACCTGTACCCGGTGGTCGCGGTGGTGGTGGACGTGCTGGCGTTCGGCCACCGGCTGTCGTGGCCGGAGGGCCTGGGGATGCTGGCGGTGCTCGCCGCCGCGCTGGCACCCCAGCGCGGCGGCAGGCCCCGGTCAGGAACGACCGGGGAAAGCGTCACTCGTGGTTCGGGCCCGTGTGGTACTCGAACACCAGCCCGCCCACGGCGATGAGCAGGGCGACGAGCGCCATGACCAGCAGCCAGATGTGGAAGAACGCGAGCGCGAGACCACCCAGCGCAGCCGCGGCCGCCATGGCGATCGGCCAGTAGCTGCCCGGGCTGAAGAAGCCCAGCTCGCCCGCGCCGTCGCTGATCTCGGCGTCCTCGCGGTCCTCGGGGCGCGGTTCGATCCGGCGGGACACGAACTGCATGTAGCTGCCCGCGAGGAACGCGAGGCCACCGGTCAGGAAGAGCGCGACGATGCCGACGGGCTCGGCCTTCTGGTCGGTCGCGTAGAGGGCGGTCATGACCCAGTAGATGACGGCCATGACGACGGCGAACGCCGCCACCATGTAGAAAATCCGGGCTTCGACCTTCATGGGACTTTCTCCCCTACTCCTCTGGTTCGCCGGAACCGGTCAGTTGGACGCGGTGCGCGCGGTGCGGTCGGTGTTGAACGGCTGCGTGGTCACCGCGTGCGGGGTGCACAGCTCGCCGCAGTTCATCGCCGCCAGCGCCTCGGAAGCCGTGTTCGGCAGGCCCGTCTTCGGGTTCGTTTCCGTGCGCAGCTTGATGTACTGGTCGTACTTGTCCGGCGAGAGCGCACGCACCTCGAAGTTCATCACCGAGTGGTACGTGCCGCAGAGCTCCGCGCACCGGCCGACGAAGGAGCCTTCGCGGTCGATGGAGTTCTGGAAGGAGCTGTCCTGGTTGTTCTTCTCGGGGTCCGGGAAGACGTCGCGCTTGAAGTGGAACTCCGGGACCCAGAACGAGTGGATGACGTCGGTGGACCGCAGGCGGTACTCGATCGTCTTGTTCGTCGGGAGCACGAGCAGCGGGATCTCGCCGGACGAACCGACGGTGCTCACCTGGGTGCCGTCCGGGCGCTTCGCGTTCGCGTCGTCGTACTTGAACTCCCAGTTCCACTGGAAGGCCACCACGTCGACGGTCACGTCCGGGTCGGGCTTCTTGTCGAGGACGTTGCTCTCGGTCGTCGCGGTGAAGAAGAACAGAACGCAGACCATGATCGTCGGGACGACGACGGTGAAGATCTCGAGCGGGATGTTGTACTGGAACTGCCGCGGGAGGTCCTCGGGACCCTCGACCGCGGAGTTCTTCTTCTTGCGGTGGAACGTCGCGGTCCAGAAGATCAGGGCCCACACGATGACACCGACGGCGAGCGCCGCGATGACCGTCCACGTCCAGAGGTTCTGCATCTCTTCGGCTTGCGGGGTGACCCCGACCGGCCAGCCGAATCGGAGGATCGCGTCCCCGGAGCAGCCCGTCGCGGTCAGCGCGACCAGCACGGCCAGCGCGGCGACGCGGCCGACCCGCTTACCCCCGTGGGTGCGCGCTGGTTTTCCCACTGCACCTCGCCCTTTCACCCAGAGCCTCCTCGACCGATCTTCGTGACAGGCGGAGCCTAGCCGAGTTCACGATTCCCGCTGTCCAAGGGGTGACCACAACGCGCGCGCGTCCACCCGATGCGGTCCGCGGTGCACGGTTCGCGGCATACTGTGCCCTTCCCGGACCGGCGAAGACCCTGAGGTGTGTGAGTACGCGTGTGCGGCCTGCTTGGACTGATCTGCGGCACCGAGACCGACGCGGCGAACGCCCGTGAAGCCGTGGGCGCGGCGATGCGCTGCCAGCGCCACCGCGGCCCCGACGAGCAGGACACCTGGGCCGACGCCGAGGTCGTCTACGGCTTCAACCGGCTGGCGTTCATCGACGTCGACCACGCCCACCAGCCGCTGCACTGGGGCCCGCCGGAAGCTCCGGGCCGCTACACCATGAACTTCAACGGGGAGATCTACAACTACCGCGAGCTGCGCGACGAGCTCGCTGAAAAGTTCGGCGCGAAGTTCGAGACCGAGGGCGATGGCGAGGCCATCGTCGCGGCCTACCACTTCCTGGGCGCCGACGCGGTGAAGAAGCTGCGCGGCATGTTCGCCTTCATGATCTGGGACTCCGCCGAGAAGGTCGTGTTCGGCGCGCGGGACCCGTTCGGCATCAAGCCGCTGTTCTACGCCGCCGGCCCCGGCGGAGTGGCGTTCTCCAGCGAGAAGAAGAGCCTGCTGGAGCTCACCGACACGCTCGGCGTGGCCCAGGAGCTGGACCGCAAGGCCCTGCAGCACTACCTGGTGCTGCAGTACGTGCCGGAGCCCGAGTCGCTGCACACGGCCGTGCGCCGCGTCGAGTCGGGCACGTCGTTCCGCGTGGTGCCGGGCGGGCAGGTCGAGTTCACCCGCTACTTCCACCCGCAGTTCGCGGCGAAGCCGGTGAACGGCGCCGCCGAGGCCGAAGCCCTGTACGAGCGCATCGCGAATGTGATGCGCGACTCGGTGGGCAAGCACATGATCTCCGACCCGGACGTGACGGTCGGCGCGTTCCTGTCCGGCGGCATCGACTCCACGGCCACGGCGACGCTGGCGAAGGAGCACAACCCGAACCTCATCGCGTTCACCACCGGGTTCGAACGCGAGGGTTATTCCGAAGTGGACGTCGCCGCCGAGTCGGCCGCCGCGATCGGCGTGAAGCACGTGGTGCGCACGGTTTCGGCCGACGAGATGATGGAAGCGCTGCCGCTCATCGTCTGGTACCTCGACGACCCGGTGGCCGACCCGGCGCTGGTGCCCTTGTGGTTCATCGCGCGCGAGGCCCGCAAGCACGTGAAGGCCGTGCTGTCGGGCGAGGGCGCGGACGAGCTGTTCGGCGGCTACACGATCTACAACGAGCCGATTTCGCTGGCACCGTTCGAAAAGGTGCCCGGCGGTGTGCGCAAGCTCATCGGCAAAGTGTCCACGAAGATCCCGGAAGGCACGCGCGGCAAGGACTTGCTGCGCCGCGGCGCGCTGCCGCTGGAGGACCGCTACTACGGCAACGCGCGCAACTTCCGCGACGACCAGCTGCGCAACGTGCTGCGGACGTACACCGAAGGCGTGGGTTTCAAGGACGTCACCGCGCCCTGGTACGACGTCTCGCGCGGCTGGGACCCGGTGGCGCGCATGCAGCACGTGGACCTGTTCACCTGGCTGCGGGGCGACATCCTCGTGAAGGCCGACAAGGTCACCATGGCCAACTCGCTGGAGCTGCGCGTGCCGTTCCTCGACGCCGAGGTGTTCAAGGTCGCCGCTTCCATTCCCCTGGACCAGAAACTCGCGCACGGCACCACGAAGTACGCGCTGCGCCAGGCACTCGCGAAGATCATCCCCGCCCACGTGCTCAACCGCCGCAAGCTCGGCTTCCCCGTGCCGATCCGCCTGTGGCTGCGCAACGAGATGTACGACTGGGCGCGCGGCATCATCAACGACTCGAAGACCGACGAGCTGCTCGACAAGCCCGCCGTGCTGCGCCTGCTGGAGGAGCACAAGGCCGGCCAGCTCGACCGCAGCCGCCAGATCTGGGCCCTGCTGGTGTTCATGCTGTGGCACGGCATCTTCGTCGAGCACCGCATCAAGCCGGAGATCCCGGAGCCGGTCTACCCGGTGAAGCTCTGACGCCGTTTCCGCTAGGTCCGAACGGGGATTTCGACGCAGCTTGAACAGCTTGGCGGCGAGGTCCCCGTCCGGCAGCGTGCGTCACATGAAAACTCTTCGGAAAGTGATTCTGACCACGGCAGTGGCCGCTGCCGCCCTGTCTTTCGCCGCGGTGCCCGCCAACGCGGCCCCGCTGTCGAGCGCGCCGTACGGCGCCTACGCGAACGAAGGCACGTTCCCGTCCAGCGGCCCGTGCCCGCACGGCAGTTTCAGCGCGGCTCGCCGCGTGTTCACGCAGGCACCCGGCTCCGACGGCACCCTGCACCCCTTGCAGATCGACCTCATGTACTACGGCGCGTGCGGCGCCTTCGCCGAGGTCACCGACACGCTCACCAATTCGGGCACCGACAACTGCACCGTCTACGTCGACCGCTCCGACGACGGCGGCACGACCTGGGTCAACACCACCGACCAGATGGAATTCGGGTACGGCGAAACCAGGATCGCGAACAACCTCAACGGCCGCCTCGCGCGGGCCGCGGTGTCGTGCAACGGGGAGCTGACCAGAACCGGGTGGTACTGACGCCTTGACGCGGGCGGGGCCGCCCGGACCCGGGACAGCCCCGCCGCGCTTCACAAGGTCCGATCGGGGATTTCGAGCCTGGTCTAACAGCTTGGCGGCGCAGTCGTGCGTCCGGCAGCTTCCCCCTATGAAGATTCTTCGGAAAGTTGTCCTGGCCACGGCGGCGAGCGCGTCGGCGCTCTCGTTCGCTGCGGTCCCCGCGAATGCGCAACCGCTGTCGAGCGCGCCGTACGGCGCCTACGCGAACGAAGGCACGTTCCCCTCGAGCGGGCCGTGCCCGCACGGCAGTTTCAGGGTGCAGCAGGAGTACACCACCAACGCACCGAATGCCCTCGGCGGGCTGATCACCATCACGGTCCGGTTGTACTACTACGGCGCGTGCGGTGCCTTCGCCGAGGCCCAGGCCGCCGACTCGAGCCAGGCCAGCGACCGCTGCTCGATCGTCGTCGACCGGTCCGACGACGGCGGTGCGAGCTGGTCGAGCGAAGAAGAGTGGATGGACAACGGCTGGGCGGAGACGAAGATCGCCAACAACCTCAACGGACGGCTCGCCCGGGGCGCGCTCGTGTGCGACAACCTTTCGGGCCCGCTGTTCATCTTCCGGACCAACTGGTACTGATCCGCTGATACGACAGTGGCCGCCCCCGTGCGTTCGGGGGCGGCCACTCTCGTGCGGCGCGGAACGTCAGGCGCTCGGCAGCACCGTGGCGATCTCGTCCGCCGCCTGTGGGCCGAAGGCGTCGCCGAGGCGGGCGAGGGCGTCGGTGCGGTCGAAGGTCCACTCCTGGGTGCCGACGGTTTCCAGGACCAGCACGGCGATGAGCGAGCCGAGCTGGGCGGCGCGCTCCAGCTCCAGGCCGCCGTCGAGGGCGGCGAGGAAGCCGGCGCGGAAGCCGTCGCCGACGCCGGTCGGGTCGGCCTTGCCGCGTTCGGGGACGGCGCCGATCTGCAGGGCGAGGCCGTCGCGGCCGACGATCTCCACGCCCTTCTCGCCCAGCGTGGTGATGCGCATGCCGACGCGCTCCAGCACGTCGGCCTCGGTCCAGCCCGACTTCTGGAGCAGCAGCTCCCACTCGTAGTCGTTGCTGAACAGGTACTTGGCGCCGGCGATGAAGTCACGCACCTGGGCGCCGTCCATGCGGGCCAGCTGCTGCGACGGGTCGACGGCGAAGGTGTAGCCGCGCTGGCGGCACTCCTGCGCGTGGCGGACCATGCCCTCGGGGTCGTCCGGGCTGATCAGCACGAGGCTCAGCTCGCCGGCGCGGTCGGCGATGGGCTTGAGCTCGATGTTGCGCGACTCGGCCATGGCGCCGGCGTAGAACGTCGCGATCTGGCACAGGTCCTCGTCGGTGGTGCACACGAAGCGCGCGGTGTGCGCGACCTCGGACACCAGCACTCCGGAGGTGTCCACGCCGTGGCGCTCGAGCCACGACGCGTAGTCGGCCCAGTCGGAGCCCACGGCACCCACCAGCACGGGCTTCACGCCCAGCACGCCCAGGCCGAACGCGATGTTGGCGCCGATGCCGCCGCGGCGGACGACGAGGTCGTCGGCCAGGAAGCTCAGCGACACCCGGTGGAGCTGCTCCTTCACGAGCTGCTCGGCGAACCTGCCGGGGAAGTGCATCAGGTGATCGGTTGCGATGCTGCCGGACACGGCGATCCTGGCCTTGTCTGCCACCGGTTCTCCTCTGGGTGTCTCGTTCGTGCGGCTCTGGCGGGGTTACCCGCAGGTCATGACCCGTCCGGGTAGTTCCCGCGCCTCGGCCGACACTACCGGCTGGTACCGCTTTCCCAGTCGCTGAAGGATCAATAGCGTTACGGAAGTGAACACGGCCACTGAACCGGAAGACCTCGGCGAGCTGATCGCCGACTGCGCCCACATCCCGTCCGCGCTCCGCAGCGAGGGACTCACCACCGACCGGATGCCGCACCCGCGCGCGGCGCGGCCGTGGCAGGTCGACGACGCCTGCCACGCGCAGGTCGCCGACCTCGACGCCTACGTCTGAGAGCCGGCTCCGAGCACGAAGAAGGGCCCCCGCCGAGTCGGCCGGGGCCCTTCTTCGTGTGCTTTACCGAGCGCGCGGGCTCAGTGGAAGCTGTCACCGCACGCGCACGAGCCGGTCGCGTTCGGGTTGTCGATCGTGAAGCCCTGCTTCTCGATCGAGTCGACGAAGTCGATCACAGCCTCGGACACGTACGGAGCGCTCATCCGGTCGACCGCCACGCGCAGACCGTCGAAGTCGCGGAAAAGGTCACCGTCGAGCTCGCGCTCGTCGAAGAACAGCTGGTAGCGCAGGCCCGCGCAGCCACCGGGCTGGACGGCGATGCGCAGGTGCATGTCGTCGCGGCCCTCCTGCTCGAGCAGGGCCTTCGCCTTGACCGCCGCGGCGTCGGTCAAGGTCACGCCGTGGGTCTCCTCGGCGGTCTCGGCCTGCGCCGCACCGGTCTGCTCAGCGGTCGTCATGGCACTCCCTCTAGGTCGAACTCACTGCGGGTACTTCTCGTCCGAAACAGTTCAACTCTCCGGGTACCCGATCTGTTCCCCCTCCATGGTTGCACATCGCACGACCTGCCGAACATCGTCGTGACGCCTGCAATACCCTGGTGAGGTGAGGTTCCTGCGCCGAAGCACCACCGAGACCCCTGCGGACGCCGTCGAGGCCGACGTCGTCGAGTCCGATTCGACCATCGGCAAGGCGTACACGCCGGGCAAGGGCCGGGCGACGCCGAAGCGGCGGGAAGCGGAAGGTCGCAAGCGCGGACCCGTCGCCCCGCCGCCCACCAGCATGCGCGAGGCGATGAAGCGCAACAAGCAGCTCCGCAAGGAGAACCCGGTCAGCAAGGAAGACCGGCGCGCCGCCGCCAAGCAGCGCCGCGAACGCATGATGTCCGGCGACGACAAGTACCTGCCTGTGCGCGACCGCGGCCCGGTCAAGGCGTACGTGCGCGACCTCGTCGACTCCCGGCGCAACATCCTGGGCCTGTTCATGCCGCTCGCGATCCTCGTGTTCCTCGCGCTGCTGATCCCGGTGCCGGCGGCGCAGCAGTACATCACCCTCATCTGCATGGCGATGCTGCTGGTCATGGCCATCGAGGGCGTGGTCAACGGCCGCAAGATCTCCCGTCTGGCCCGCGAGCGGTTCCCGAAGGAGCCCACCCGCGGCGTCGGCTGGTACGCCTTCGTGCGCGCGAGCCAGATCCGCAAGCTGCGGGTCCCGAAGCCGCGCCTGCGCCCGGGCGACCCGATCCCCGGCTGAGCATTTCTGTGACGGCCGCCACACCCGCGAGGGTGGGGCGGCCGTTGTCGTTTCCGGCTGGTTGCCGGTGAGCACCGCCACTGCCCGATCGGGGAGGTTCGTTAGCAACGCGAACAACCCCCGCCTAGGCTGAACGGCATGGAGTTTCGACGACTCGGCCGCAGCGGCCTCAACATCAGTGAGATCTCCTACGGCAACTGGCTCACCCACGGGTCCCAGGTCGAAGAGGAGCAGGCCCAGGCCTGTATCAAGGCGGCGCTCGACGCCGGCATCACGACCTTCGACACGGCCGACGTGTACGCGAACACGGCGGCGGAGTCCGTGCTCGGGCGGGGCCTGAAGGGCCAGCGCCGGGAGAGCCTCGAGATCTTCACGAAGGTGTTCTGGCCCACCGGGCCGAAGGGCCAGAACGACAAGGGCCTCTCGCGCAAGCACATCATGGAGTCGGCCACCGCGTCGCTGCAGCGGCTCGGCACCGACTACCTCGACCTCTACCAAGCGCACCGTTTCGACCACAACACGCCGCTGGAAGAGACGATGGTCGCCTTCGCCGACCTCGTCCGCCAGGGCAAGGTGCTCTACATCGGCGTCTCGGAGTGGTCGGCCGACCAGATCACGCAGGGCGCGGCGCTCGCGCGTGAGCTGAAGGTGCCGTTCATCTCCAACCAGCCGCAGTACTCGATGCTGTGGCGCGTCATCGAGTCGCAGGTCGTGCCGGCGTCCGAGCGTGAAGGGCTGAGCCAGATCGTCTGGTCGCCGATCGCGCAGGGCGTGCTCACCGGCAAGTACAAGGCGGGCCAGCCGCTGCCGGAGGGTTCGCGCGCGACCGACCAGAACGGCGGCGCGAACATGGTCAAGCGTTTCCTCAACGACGAGACGCTGACCGCGGTCGCCAAGCTGGAGCCGCTGGCCGCGCAGGCCGGGCTGAGCATGGCGCAGCTGGCCGTGGCGTGGGTCCTGCAGAACCCGAACGTCGCTTCGGCGATCATCGGCGCCTCCCGCCCAGAGCAGGTGCACGAGAACGTCAAGGCCGCCGGCGTGAAGCTCGACGCCGACCTGCTGACGGCGATCGACGAGGCTCTCGAGTCCGTCGTCGAGCGAGACGCGTCGCTGACCCGCAGCCCGTCGCTGTGATCTGCGCCGCTGGGCGATCCGCTCAGCGGGAGAGCAACCGCTCGGCCACCGCGAGGTCGTGCGGGTAGGTGATTTTCAGGTTCTCCGCGCCGCCGGGCACCCAGTGCACCGGCAGCGCGGAGAACCGTTCCATGCACGAAGCCGTGTCCGTGCCCAGGAAACCCTCGATCTCGGCCTGCTCGTAGGCCGCCAGCAGCGGCTCGGCGCGGAAGCCCTGCGGCGTCTGCACGCGGATCGCGCCCGGCAGCCGGGCGGCGACCGAACCGTCGGCGGCCATCGAGACCACGTCGTCGGCGGCCAGTCCCGGCACGGCACCGCCGTACTCGCGGGTCCGGGCCAGCACGTCGCCGATCAGAGCCGGCGTCGCGAGCGGGCGGGCGGCGTCGTGGATCAGCACGGCGTCGACGGCGCCCGATTCGATGCGCGGCGCGAGGTGGCGCAGGGCGTTCAGCTCGGACCCCTGCCGCGTCGCACCCCCGGTCACGACCTCGACCTGGCCCGGGTGCGCGGCCAGCACCTCTTCCGCCAGCTCCGCGTCCTGCTCGCGGATCACGAGCACCAGCACGCCCACCTCGGGCACCGCGGCGAACGCCGCCAGCGACCACGCGACCACCCGGCGGCCCGCCATCGGCAGGTACACCTTGTTCAGCGCCGCGCCGACCCTCGTGCCGGCGCCGCTGGCCAGCACGACCCCTGCCGCTGTCGTCTCCACGGTCGGCGACCCTACTGGGCCGCGTTCGCCGGGGTGTAGCTGAGGATCACCATCCCGTTGCCGAACACTTCGCTGCCGTTGAACGTGAAGTTCGCCTTCGCGGTGTCGCGGTACAGCAGCTCGTCGGGCTTGGCCGCACCGGAGATCACGGGGTGCAGCCACACGCGCAGCTCGTCGAGCAGGCCATTGGCCAGTAGCAGCCGCGTGACGTCGCCGAAGCCGTACTGCAGGATGTCGCGATCGGTCCGCTCCTTGACCTCGCGCACCGCGGCCACGGCGTCGCCACCGGCACCGCCGAGCACGTGGCTGTTCGTCCACTGCGGATCGATCAGCGACGAGGAGACGACGTACTTGTCGATCGAGTTCATCCGGTCGGCGAACGGGTCGGTGCCGGCCCGCTGCGGCCACGCTGCCGAGAACCCGTCGTAGGTCTTGCGGCCCATGATGAGGGCGTCGCTGCGGTCGAGTTGGGCCTTCGCGGCGGCGGTGGCCTCCTCACTGAAGTAGTCCCAGTGCCAGTCCGCCATGTTCGTGATGTCGCCGTCGAGCGTCATGAACGTGGCGTTGACGATCCTGCCCATCGGGTCCTCCTTGCGTCCGGTTCCGCCCGCGCTGGGCGGCTCTCGAAGACGCGACGAACGGCACCGCCGCGGTTCGACCCGGCCGGGGGAGTTTTTTCTTCAGCGGCCGGTAGGTTGACGCGTGAGGACTCCCGCGAGAGAAAGGCCTGGCGTGGACGCGGACACCAGCATCGAGTTCGGCGAGATCGAACCACCCAGCGACCAGGCCCGGTCGGCGGCGATCGCCCTGCACGGCAAGCTCGTGAAGCCCGCGGGATCCCTGGGGCGGCTCGAGGAGCTCGGCGTGTGGATCGCGTCGTGCCAGGGCCAGGCGCCGCCGCGGCCGTTCACGCGGCCCCGGGTCGTGGTCTTCGCCGGCGACCACGGCATCGCGAAGAAGGGCGTGTCCGCGTATCCGCCGGAGGTCACGTCGCAGCTCGTCGGCACGATGCTGACCGGCGGCGCGGCCATCAACGTGCTCGCGGCCGCGGCCGGCGCCAGCGTGCGCGTGGTCGACATGGCCGTGGACACCGAAGAGTCGGCCATGCGTTCCATCGGCGAGTACAAGGTCCGCCGCGGCTCCGGCTCGATCGACGTCGAGGACGCCCTCACCGACGCCGAGGTGCGCGCGGCCGTGCTCGCCGGCATGAAGATCGCCGACGCCGAGGTGGACGGCGGCGCCGACCTCCTCATCGCGGGCGACCTGGGCATCGGCAACAGCACCCCGGCGTCCGTGCTGGTCGCCGCGCTCACCGGCACCGAGCCGGTGGCCGTGGTCGGGCGTGGTTCGGGCATCGACGACAACGCGTGGATGCGCAAGGCCACCGCCGTGCGCGACGCGCTGCGCCGCGCCCGCGTGGTCCTCGCCGACCCGCTGGCCCTGCTGCGCACCTCCAGCGGCGCCGACATCGCCGCCATGGCGGGTTTCCTGGCCCAGGCGGCCGTGCGCCGCACCCCAGTCGTCCTCGACGGTCTCGTCGTCTGCGCGGCGGCGATGGTCGCCGAGGAGCTCGCGCCCGGCGCGCGCCGCTGGTGGATGTCCGGCCAGCTCACCGGCGAGCCCGCCCACGCCCTCGCGCTGGAGCACCTCGACCTCGGCGGGCTGCTCGACCTCGACGTCCGCCTCGGCGAAGGCACCGGCGCCGTCACCGCGCTGCCGCTGCTGATGATGGCCGCGCGCGTGCTCGCGGAGATGACCACGCACGAGCAGTCCGGGGTGGCCGGTCCGCTCACGCCGGTGCCGGCTTCCTGAAGCCACTCAACGAGAAGGGCCGCCCGGACGAACCCGGGCGGCCCTTCTCGTGTCCACAGTGGATCAGTTCAGGGGATGCATCCAGCCGTCGGGGAAGACGAGGTCGCCTTCCTGCATGCCGACCAGTTCTTCCCGCAGCTTCATGGTGATCGGGCCCGGCTGCCCGTCGCCGATCGTGAACTCGCCGCCGGCGTGCTTCACGTGCCCGACGGGCGTGATCACGGCCGCGGTGCCGCACGCGAAGACCTCGGTCAGCTCGCCGGAGGCGGCCGCCTTCTCCCACTCGTCGGTGGAGATCCGGCGTTCCTCGACGCGGTGGCCCGCGGTCTCGGCCAGCTGCAGCAGCGACTTGCGCGTGATGCCCGGCAGCAGCGAGCCGGACAGTTCCGGCGTGACCACGCGGGCGTCGGACCCCGAGCCGAAGACGAAGAACAGGTTCATCCCGCCCATCTCCTCGACCCAGCGCCGCTCGACGGCGTCGAGCCACACCACCTGGTCGCAGCCCTGCTCCACGGCCTGCGCCTGCGCCACGAACGACGCCGCGTAGTTGCCGGCGCACTTCGCCGCACCGGTGCCGCCGGGGGCCGCGCGCACGTACTCCGTGGACAGCCACACGCTGACCGGCTTCACGCCACCGGCGAAGTACGAGCCGGCGGGCGACCCGATGAGCGTGTACAGGTACTCGGTGGCCGGCTTGTTCACGCCGAGGCCGGTCGAGGTGGAGATCATGAACGGCCGCAGGTACAGGGAGTCGCCCTTGCGGGTGGGCACCCAGCGCTCGTCCACCGCGATGAGCTCGCGCAGCGACTCGAGGAACAGCTCCACGGGCAGCTGCGGCATCGCCAGCCGCTCGGCCGAGGCCTGGAAGCGCTCGGCGTTGGCGTCGGGCCGGAACGCGGCCACCTTGCCGTCGGCCTGGCGGTAGGCCTTGAGGCCTTCGAAGATCGCCTGGCCGTAGTGCAGCACCGACGTGGCCGGGTCGAGCGAGAACGGTTCGTACGGCCCGACTTTGGCGTCGTGCCAGCCGAGTTCCTCGCTCCAGCGGATCGTGACCATGTGGTCGGTGAAATAGAGACCGAACCCGGGCTTGTCGAGTACCTCGGCGACGCGCTCGGGAGTCGCGGGGTTCGGGTGCGGGACTCGGGAGAACTGCGTCGCTGTCGTCATGGCCCAACTTTAGCGCTTGGTCGGATGCGCGTTAGTCGGAAGACCACCTGTTTCACACGCCGCGTACCCGCGTGGCCGGTGCGTGAGCGCCGAAGTCCCCTACGATGGGCTGGTGAGCTTCCCAGCGACCTCCCAGGGACGCCGACCGGCCCAGCCGGGCGCCGGTGTCGACGTGAAGACCTTCGCGACCGCTGTGCTGCTGACGTTCGGCGTCGGCCTGCTCGGCATGGTGGGCTGGGCGCTGCTGAGCAGCGGATTCGGCGCTGTCCTCGGCCTCGCCGCGGGTGGTTTCGGCGTCTACTGGTGGCGCAGCCTGCACGGCCAGGTGTTCGCGCCGAACCTGCCGACCCGGTCGGTGATCATCCTGCTCGTGGTGAACGTCGTGCTCACCGGAGCGCTGCTGCTCCTCGTGGCCTGAGCTTCGGGCCTCAGCGCAGACCGGTCAACGCTGCGCGTCACAGCAGGGCGGCGGGCAGCTCCGGCGCGGGCCACGACGGGTCCGGCCGGAAGTCCGTGTGCGTGCCGTCGAACGGGAACGCGCCGGCGTCGGCCAGCGCCCCGATCCGCTCGCCCTCCGCGCGCAGCCGGTCGAGCTGCTCGCGCGTGAGCCGGCCGACGGCGAGCGCTTCCTCGGCTTCGTCCTCGTCGTCCCAGCGCCAGCCGGCGCCGGGCGTCACCACGACGTCGAGCACGCCGTCGATGCGGTCCGGGCCGCTCGCGGTGCGCCCGAGCGGGATCTCGAGGTTCACGTACCACTCGAGGAACGTGCCGTCCGGCGCGAAGAACCACCACACCGAGGACCACTGGCCCTCGGGGATCATCCGCAGCGTCGAAGTGCCGTGCCACGTGTCGGGCACCGGCACGCGTGGCACGCGGAAGCGCTCTTCCAGCCGGGCTTCGCGCATCGTGCGGCCGTCGGCGAGCCGGCTCCCGACGATCGGCGTGCCCATCGGGAGCCAGCCGAACAGGGTGCGGCCGTCGTCGGACACCACGCGCAACGGGTGGTGCTGGCCGATGCTGCCGTCGGGCCGCAGGAACCGTTCGACGACGGTCTCCCCCGGCTGCCAAAGGTGATCACTCACGGGCATGGGCGTCACGGTAGCGGCGGGCGCGCAGCACCAGCTCCAGCACGGTGCCGAGCCCGGCGACGACCAGCACCGCGTACGGCGTCGCGAACAGCGCCGCGGCCACCGTGACGACCGCGCCCGCGGCGGCGAGCCAGCCCTGGTCCGGCGCGTACCTCTCGCGCGCGTCGGTGTAGGTGGTGAGCGCGGCGGGGACCGTCGCGAGCACGACGACCACGGTGAGCAACGGCTGCAGCTGGCCCGCGTCGGCGGCGTAGAGCAGGTCGCGGATCGACGTGGCCGAGAGGCCGAGCCGGTCCGGCCCGAGCTGCACGAGCGCGACGATCGTGACCAGCACCGCGATTCCGCCCAGCGTCAGCGCGCGCAGGGTGACTCGGTCGGACGCGACCGGCAGCAGGAACGGCAGCGTGACCACCGCCGCCACGATGACGCCGGCGACGTTCGGCGCCGCGATCGGGCTGGAGGTCACGACCGGGGCCACCACGGCGCACAGCACGATCAGCACCACGGCGGCGGCGATCAACACGATCGTGAGCCAGCGGACCAGGACGGCGGGCAGCCGCAGACCGGCGAAATCGGCCACGGCGACCACGAGCACGAGCCCGGCCGCCGCGTACGCGGGTTGCGCCGGAACGACGTACGCGCCGAAGACGATCGCCTGCACGGCCACCAGCGCCAGGCGGGTGATCCCGCCGGTCCAGCGCTCGGCCTGCGTGTCGCCGAGCGCGGGCAGCCGGGCTGTGACCCCGGCGGCGATCGCCGCGAGCACGACGCCCGCCAGCACCCAGAAGCCGGCCCCGGCGGCGCCCACCGCCAGCACCACGAGGAGCCCGCTCCCGAGTCGCACGATGGTCCCCTCCCGACGTCCGGCCGCGCTTGTCATTAGCATGGCTCACGATCCGTCCGGGCACGTCGCCCGGTACCACCGCGACAGCGCGAGGAGCCAGAAGTGACCGTGCCGAAGCTTGCCCTCACCGAGAACACCGAGGCGGCGCTCGCCAAAACGCGCGCCGACGTGGTCGTGATCGGCACTCTCCAGGGCGAGGACGGCCCGGTGCTCGCCGCGGGCGCCGCGGTCGCCGATGCCGCGTTCGACGGCAAGCTCGCCGAGGTGCTCGCCACGCTCGGCGCCACCGGCAAGGCCGAGCAGGTCGTGAAGCTGCCCACGCTGGGCAAGCTCACCGCCGGCGTCGTGCTGGCCGTGGGCCTGGGCAAGGCGACCGACGGTGCCGTGACGGCCGAGCAGGTCCGCCGCGCCGCGGGTGCCGCCGCGCGGACGCTGGCCGGCACGGAGCGCGCGTTCGTCACGCTCTCGGCGCTCGACCTGCAGGCGGCCGTGGAGGGCACCGCGCTCGGCGCGTACACCTTCACCGAGTACCGCTCCTCGAAGGGCGACGCCCCGCTGGCCAAGGCCGACTTCGTGAGCCCGGAGGACGGCACCGCGCGCGAGCACAAGGCGACGCTGAAGGCCGCCACCGCCATCGCGGAGTCGGTGATCATCACCCGCGACCTGATCAACACCCCGCCCAACGACCTGTTCCCGGCCTCGTTCGCCGACCGCGCGAAGCAGCTCGCCGAGGAAAACGGCCTCGACTTCGAGGTGCTCGACGAAAAGCAGCTCAAGCGCAAGGGCTTCGGCGGCATCCTGGGTGTCGGCGGCGGTTCGGCGCGTCCGCCGCGCCTGCTGCGTGTGGGCTGGAAGCCGGCCAAGGCGAGCAAGCGCGTCGCGCTGGTCGGCAAGGGCATCACGTTCGACTCGGGCGGCATCTCCATCAAGCCGGCGGCGGGCATGGACCACATGACCTCGGACATGTCGGGTGCCGCCGCGGTGCTGGCGTCGGTCGTGCTGGCCGCGAAGCTGAAGTACCCGCTCGAGGTCACCGCGCACATCCCGCTGGCGGAGAACCTGCCCTCGGGCAGCTCCTACCGGCCGGGCGACGTCCTGACCATGTACGGCGGCAAGACCGTCGAGGTCCTCAACACCGACGCCGAAGGCCGCCTGGTCCTGGCCGACGCGATGGTGCGGGCCGCCGAGGAGAACCCCGACTACCTCATCGAGACCGCCACTCTCACCGGCGCCCAGGTCGTGGCGCTCGGCAACCGCACCGCCGGTGTGATGGGCTCCGACGAGTTCCGCGACCGCGTCGCGGGCATCATGCAGGCCACCGGCGAGGGCGGCTGGGCCATGCCGCTGCCCGAGGAACTGCGCGGCGACCTCGACTCCCGCCTGGCCGACCTGGCCAACGTCACGGGCCACCGCTGGGGCGGCATGCTCGCGGCCGGCCTGTTCCTCAAGGAGTTCGTGGCCGACGGCCTGCCGTGGGCCCACATCGACGTCGCGGGCCCCGCCTTCAACACCGGCGGCCCCTGGGGCTACACCGGCAAGGGCGGCACGGGCGTCCCCGTCCGCACCATCGCCGCCGTCCTGGCCGACATCGCCGACCGCGGCTGACCCGTTCCCGGAGAAGGCCCCTCACCGCACGCGGTGGGGGGCCTTCTTTTGTGGCACCCTCGCGCCATGGACGCCGACGCCTACCTCGAAGCCGCGGTCCGCGACGTGCTCACCGCAGACGAGCCGACGCTCGACCGGCGCGTCGGGCAGGCCGCGCTGGTGCTCGCCACGGCAGGGGCGGGGACGGCCGCGGATCGGCTCGTCGGGCACTGGCGCGCGGTGACGGAGCGGCCGGTGACGCGGCTCGTCGACGACGCCGTCCGGGCGCGCGCCTGGGCGATGCTGTTCGAGGCGCGCGGCAACCGTCCACAGTGGGCGGACGAGCTCGTCCCGCTCGACCTCGATGCGGAAGAGCTGGCACACCAAGCATTCCTGACACGGAAAGTGTCCGATCTGGACGGTGTGCTCGACGGCTCACCCGTCGCGGAGGTCGTGTCCGCGCTGGCGCCCGGGCGGCCCGACCGCGTCCGCGCGGCGCTGGCCGAAGGCGACCTCGAGCGGTGGGCGGAACTCACCGAAAACCACCCGAGCCCCGACGTCGCCGCCCTCGCCGCGACGCGGGCGCTGGCCCCGCGGCTGGTCGCCGGCGCCGATCCGCTCGGGCTCGGCCCGGACTGGCCCGACCAGTGCGCCGGCGCGTTGATCGCCGCGTTGCGCGAGCGCTACCCGACGCATCCGGGCAGCTGGCCCGAACTCGTCGCCGCGATCATGCTCGAACGCGACCAGACCGCGCCGCCGCCCGCGGACGAGGGAGACATCACAGAAGCCGAACGCCGGCTCGGCACCACACTGCCCGCCGACTACCGCGCGTTCCTCCGCACCGCGAACGGCCTTCCCGACGACGTCACCTTCCCGCGCCTGTTGCCCGCCCAGGAACTCCGCGCCGACCACGGTGTCGTCATCGTCTCCGATCCCGCGTTCGTGCTGCTGACCCCGACCGGCCACGCCGTGGAGGTCGACCTCGCGTTCGGCAGCACCGCGCACCCGTCGTTCCGCGCGCTGCTGGAGCACCACCTCGGGCTGCTGGAAGCGAGCCGCTAGACCTGGCCGCGCTTCTTCCGCTCCGTGTACTCGCGCATGCGCTTGGGGTAACCGACCCGCGACACCTCGTACACCGGAATCGACCGCTTCTCGCCGAAGTGCAGCGCGGCCTGGAGGCTGCCGATGCGCCGGCGGGTCCATTCGCCGTCGTGGGCGATGAGGACCACAGTGGCTTCCGTCACGGTGGTACGGGGCTCGACGTATGCCTCGACGCCACGCCTCGACGCAGCCCATTCCTCCAGGTGACGGGTGTCTTCGGAGGTGGCCTTGCGCATCGTTCCCGGACGTCTGCCGCCTCGGCCGCGCCGACGCAGCGAGTCGAAGATCCCCACTCCGACCACCTCTCTTCCTGCAGGAGTACGAACTCCATTATTCCCACGATCAGGTGTGGTCGGTGTCGCACGGCCGGGTTGGTCGGCCGGATCGGCGTAGTGACAAGATGGCTGGTGTCGCGCGCGCGGTTATACCGGGGCTGCGCGACGACCGAGCTTCACCCCTACACCGCTGCCGAGGAGTTATTGAAGTGAGCGACACCTCCGCCGACCTTGTGATCCTGGGAGGCGGATCGGGCGGCTACGCCGCGGCTTTCCGCGCGGCCGAGCTGGGCCTTTCCGTCACGCTGATCGAGAAGGACAAGCTGGGCGGGACCTGCCTGCACCGAGGGTGCATCCCGACCAAGGCCCTGCTCCACGCCGCCGAAGTCGCCGACGAAACTCGCGAATCGGAGTCGGTCGGGGTCAAGGCCGTGTTCGAAGGCATCGACATCGCCGGGGTCAACAAGTACAAGGACGGCGTCGTCGCCCGCCTTTACAAGGGCCTGCAGGGCCTGGCCAAGGCGCACAAGGTGAACCTCGTCGAGGGCACCGGCACGTTCGTCGGCGGCACCACGGTCGAGGTCGACGGCACGCGCTACACGGGCAAGAACGTCATCCTCGCCACCGGTTCGTACTCGCGCACCCTGCCCGGCCTGGAGCTCGGCGGCCGGATCATCGCCAGCGAGCAGGCGCTCGCGCTCGACTGGGTGCCGAAGAAGGTCGTGGTGCTCGGCGGCGGCGTGATCGGCGTGGAGTTCGCGAGCGTCTGGGCCTCCTTCGGCGTCGACGTCACCGTGGTCGAGGCCCTGCCGCGCCTGGTGCCCGCCGAGGACGAGTTCGCGTCCAAGCAGCTCGAGCGCGCGTTCCGCCGCCGCAAGATCGCCTTCAAGACGGGCGTGCGCTTCACCGGCGCGAAGCAGGACGACAACGGCGTGAGCGTGTCGCTGGAGTCCGGCGAGACCATCGACGCCGACCTGCTGCTGGTCGCCGTCGGCCGCGGCCCGAACTCCGCGGGCCACGGCTACGAGGAGGCCGGCGTCAAGATCGACCGCGGCTTCGTCCTCACCGACGACCGCCTGCGCACGAACCTGCCGAACGTCTACGCCGTCGGCGACATCGTGCCGGGCCTGCAGCTGGCCCACCGCGGCTTCCAGCAGGGCATCTTCGTCGCCGAGGAGATCGCCGGGCTCGCCCCGCGCGTGATCGACGAGAAGGGCATCCCGCGCGTCACCTACTCGCACCCCGAGGTCGCCTCGGTCGGGCTCACCGAGTCGCAGGCCAAGGAGAAGTACGGCAACGACGTCACCACCTACACCTACGACCTCGGCGGCAACGGCAAGAGCCAGATCCTCAAGACCTCCGGTGGCGTGAAGCTGGTCAAGGCTCCCGACGGCCCGGTCGTCGGCGTGCACATGGTGGGCGACCGCGTCGGCGAGCTGATCGGCGAAGCGCAGCTGGTCTACAACTGGGAGGCGTTCCCGGAGGACGTCGCCCCCCTCATCCACGCGCACCCCACCCAGACCGAGGCCCTCGGTGAAGCGTTCCTCGCCCTCGCGGGCAAGCCGCTGCACGTGCACAGCTGACGTCTCACCAGCACAATCCAAACCTACGTCTTACAGATCAAGGGAGTCAGCGAACGATGGCCTACTCCGTCACGTTGCCGGAGCTCGGTGAGAGCGTCACTGAAGGCACCGTCACCCGGTGGTTGAAGCAGGAAGGCGACACCGTCGCGGTCGACGAGCCGTTGCTCGAGATCTCCACCGACAAGGTCGACACCGAGGTCCCGTCCCCCGTGGCCGGCACCCTGGTGAAGATCAGCGCCGGTGAGGACGAGACCGTCGAGGTCGGCGGCGAGCTCGCGGTGATCGACGACGGCACCGGCGGCGTCCCCGCCGCTGCCGAGCCGGCCGCCGCGCCCGCGCAGGAAGCCGCTCCGGAGCCGCAGGCGGCGCCCGAGCCCGAGCCGACGCCGGCGCCCGCCGCGCAGGCTCCGCAGGCCGAGGCCCCGTCGCGACCGGACACCGCGCCGGCGTCGGGTGGCCAGGGCACCGAGGTGAAGCTGCCCGAGCTGGGCGAGAGCGTCACCGAGGGCACCGTGACCCGCTGGCTGAAGGCGGTCGGCGACTCGGTCGAGGTCGACGAGCCGCTGCTCGAGATCTCCACGGACAAGGTCGACACCGAGGTGCCGTCGCCGGTCGCCGGCACGGTGCTCGAGATCCGCGCCGGTGAGGACGAGACCGTCGAGGTCGGCGGGGTTCTCGCGGTGATCGGTGACGCGGGTGCGGCTCCGGCCGCCGCCCCGGCGCCCGCCGCTCCGGCCCCGGCGGCTCAGGCTGCCCCGGCCGCCCCGGCTCCGGCCCCGGTTCAGGAGAGCAAGCCGGCGCCCGCCGCGCCTGCGCCCGCCCCGGCTGCTCCGGCTCCGGCCGCTGCTCCGGCGCCGGCTGCCGCTGCCCCGGCCGCCAAGGCCGAGGACAACGGTTCGGCCGACGGCCCGTACGTCACGCCGCTGGTGCGCAAGCTCGCGTCCGAGCACGACATCGACCTGTCGACGCTGACCGGCAGCGGTGTCGGCGGCCGGATCCGCAAGCAGGACGTGCTCGCGGCGGCCGAGGCCAAGCAGAAGGCGGCCGCCCCGGCGCCCGCGGCTGCTGCCCCGGCTCCGGCCGCGCAGGCTCCGGCTCCGGCCGCGGCCGCCCCATCGGCTCCGGCCGCCGTCTCGCCGGACATCGCCGCCCTGCGCGGCACGGTGCAGAAGGCCAGCCGGATCCGGCAGATCACGGCCACGAAGACCCGCGAGTCGCTGCAGGTTTCCGCGCAGCTCACGCAGGTGCACGAGGTGGACGTGACGAAGATCGCCAAGCTGCGCCAGCGTGCGAAGGCGGCCTTCCGCGAGCGCGAGGGCGTGAACCTCACGTTCCTGCCCTTCTTCGCGAAGGCCACCGTCGAGGCGCTCAAGCAGCACCCGAACGTCAACGCGTCCTACAACGAGGACACGAAGGAGATCACCTACCACGGCGCCGTGCACCTGGGCATCGCGGTGGACACCGACCGCGGTCTGCTGTCGGTCGTGATCCACGACGCGGGTGAGCTGAGCCTCGCCGGTCTCGCGCACCGCATCGCCGACCTGGCGGCGCGGGCGCGGGCCAACCACATCAAGCCGGACGAGCTGACGGGCGGCACCTTCACCGTCACGAACATCGGCAGCAACGGCGCCCTGTTCGACACGCCGATCATCGTGCAGCCGCAGTCCGGCATGCTCGGCACCGGCGCGGTCGTGAAGCGCCCGGTCGTCGTCTCCGACGCCGAGGGCAACGACACGATCGCCGTCCGTTCGATGGTGTACCTGCCGCTGACCTACGACCACCGCCTGGTCGACGGCGCCGACGCCGGCCGCTTCCTCACGACCATCAAGCAGCGCCTGGAAGAGGGCAAGTTCGAAGACGAACTCGGCCTCTGACGCGGTAGCCGGTCTGTCGAAGGCCCCGCACTCCTCCAGGGGTGCGGGGCCTTCGCCGTTTCCCGGTGACCGTCGCGCGCACGACCACCCACAATGGACAGACGATCCGCCGGGCAGCCGCGCCCGGGCGTGCGCCCGGCGGAGGGATAGGACACGATCTGAGGCATGCGGGTACTCATCGCGGGGTCCGGCGGGCTCATCGGCACGGCACTGGCAGCGAAACTGCGCTCGGCCGGCCACGACGTGCGCCGCCTCGTGCGGCGCGCCGCGCAGGCGGCCGACGAACACGGCTGGGACCCGCCGGCGGCGCGGATCGACGAGGGCGCGTTCGACGGTGTCGACGCCGTCGTGAACCTCTGCGGCGCGCCTCTGCTGCCGGGCCGCTGGAGCGCGATGCGCAAGCAGGTGCTGCTCGACAGCCGCGTCGAGCCCACGGAGGTGCTCGCCGAAGCCGTGGCCGAACACGGTGTGAAGGTGCTCGTGAACGCCTCCGCCGTCGGCTTCTACGGCAACACCGGTTCCCACGTGGTCGACGAAACCGCCGCCACGGGCACGGGTTTCCTGGCGGAGCTCTGCACGGCGTGGGAAGGCGCCACCGCGGCCGCGAAAACCGCCGGCGCCCGCGTGGTGCTCGTGCGCACCGGCCTCGTGCTCGCACGCAAAGGCGGCCTGCTCGACGTGCTACGGCCGCTGTTCGGTTTCGCCCTGGGCGGCCGCCTCGGCGACGGCCGCCAGTTCATGCCGTGGATCTCGCTCGACGACGAGGTCGGCGGCCTCGTCCACGTGCTGGAGCACGAAACCCTGGCCGGCCCGGTCAACCTCGCCGGCCCCGCGCCCGTCACCAACGCGGAGTTCACGAAAGCCCTCGGCCACGCCGTGCACCGGCCCGCGCCGTGGTGGGTGCCCGGGATCGCGCTGAAGTTCGCACTCGGGCAGGCCGGCGAGGAAATGGCGTTGTACGGCCAGCGCGCCGTCCCCCGGAGGCTGGAGCACACGGGTTACGAGTTCCGCCACCGCACGCTGGAGAGCGCGCTGGCCGCCGCGACATGACCGTGCCGCGGGTCCGCTGGGTCGTGACGGGCGTGGTGCTGCTCGCCGCTTTCGTCGCCCTGGGCCTGCTCGTCGACCGGCAGCCGCTGCAGCTCGACACGGAGGTGGCGAACGCGTTGCGCGGCCAGGACACGCGCCCGGCCGGATTGGTCGCGGGTGTCGTCACGAACGTCCTCGGGCCCGTGCTGCCCTGGGTTCTCGGCGTGGCGCTGGTGGCGCTGGGGTTGCGGGACCGGTCGAACCGGTCGGTGTGCGTGCGGCTGGCCGTGGTGCTGGTGCTGTGCCGGCTGACGAGCGTGGCGTTCAAACCCGTGTTCCTGCGCCGGCGTCCCCGCGAGTACCCGGACCTGAGCTACCCCAGCGGCCACGTCGTCGCGGTGGCGTCGACCGGGCTGGTCGTGGTGCTGGCGTGCGGCTGGCTCGCCCCGCGGTTCGTCCAGTGGGCAGCGGGGATCGCGGCGGCCGCGACCGTGGTGGCGGCGGCCTGCCGGATCGTGCTGGGTGTGCATTGGGTCACGGACACCGTCGGCGCCGTGCTCGCGGTGCTGGGAGTGGGCCTGGTGTCGGCGACGGCACTGCGGCTCGTGCCCTTTCGCGAGCCCGACGGGCGTAGCCTCGACGAGTGAGTTCTTCGACCGATTCCTGCCGTGCCGCCACCGAACCCGTCGTAGTCCGGGAGCTCGGCACGATCGACTACACCGAGGCCTGGGACCTGCAGCGGGAGATCCTCACCGCGCGCGCCGACGAGACCGGGCCGGACACCCTGCTGCTGCTGGAGCACCCGTCGGTCTACACCGCGGGCAAGCGCACGGAGCCCGAGGACCGGCCGGCCGACGGCACGCCGGTGATCGACGTGGACCGCGGCGGCAAGATCACGTGGCACGGGCCCGGGCAGCTCGTCGGCTACCCGATCCTGCAGCTCGCCGACCCGATCGACGTCATGCACTACGTGCGCCGCCTCGAGGAGGCGCTGATCGTGGTGTGCGAGCAGCTCGGCGTGCGCACCGGCCGCGTCGAGGGCCGCAGCGGCGTGTGGATCCCGGCCGACGACCGCGGCATCGAGCGCAAGATCGCCGCCATCGGCATCCGCGTGCAGCGCGGCGTGACCATGCACGGCTTCGAGCTCAACTGCAATGCCGACCTCGGCGCGTTCGACTCGATCGTGCCGTGCGGCATCCGCGACGCCGGCGTCACCTCGCTGTCCTACGAGCTGCAGCGCGACGTCACCGTGACGGAGGTGCTGCCCCTGGCGCGCGACGCCGTGCTGGCCGCGCTCGAGGGCGAGCTGGTCGTGCGTGACGACCGCTGGCTGCCGCGCCCGGAAGCGCCTTCGGCGCCGGGCGTCACCTTCGCCCTGCAGAACTGAGCACTCGTGAGGGGCGGCGCCGGTACGAGCGCCGCCCCTCACGAGTGGTTCACAGCTGCGGCGCCACGTCCGAGGCGATGAACTCGAGGTGGTCCAGGTCCTGCAGGTCGAGCACCTGCAGGTAGAGCCGCGTGATGCCCGTCTTCTCCCGCCACTGCCCGATGCGGTCGACGACCTGGGCCGCCGTGCCGGCCAGGCCGTTTTCGCGCAGCTCACCGAGGTCGCGGCCGATGGCCCCGGCCCGGCGCGCCACCTCGGCGTCGTCGCGGCCGATCGCGACGGTGAGCGCCACCGACCGCAGGATCTCCTTCGGGTCGCGGCCCACGGCCTCGGCCGCGGCGGCGACGCGCTCGAACTGCGCCAGCGCGGCTTCCGGGCTCGCGAACGGCAGGTTGAACTCGTCGGCGAAGCGCGCGGCCAGCTCGGGCGTGCGCTTCTTTCCCCCGCCACCGATGATCACGGGCGGCGCGGGCGACTGCGCCGGCTTCGGCAGCGCGGGCGAGTCGACGACGGTGTAATGCTCACCGGAGAACGAGAACGTCTCGCCCACCGGCGTCTTCCAGAGGCCGGTGATGATCTCCAACTGCTCCGCGTAGCGGTCGAAGCGCTCCTTCAGCGGCGGCAGCGTGAGCGCGTAGGCGGTGTGCTCGGTGTCGAACCAGCCCGCGCCGAGACCGAACTCCACGCGGCCACCCGACATCTGGTCGACCTGCGCCACGGAGATCGCGAGCGGGCCGGGGTGGCGGAACGTCGCCGCCGTGACGAGCGTGCCGAGGCGGATCCGCTGCGTCTCGCGGGCGAGCCCGGCCAGCGTGATCCACGCGTCGGTGGGCCCGGGCAGGCCGTCGCCGTCGCCCATCTTCAGGTAGTGGTCGCTGCGGAAGAACGCGTCGAAGCCGGCGGCCTCGGTCGCCTTGGCGACGCGCAGGAGGTCGTCGTACGTGGCGCCTTGCTGGGGCTCCGTGAAGATCCTCAAGTCCATGGCGCCACCCTAGCCACGACACTGGTCACGGCGCCGTTCAGCTCGCGGCCGGCCGCTCCCCCGCGTCGCCCGGCTGACGCAGGCGCAGCAGCATCCGCACGATCACGTCCTCGATCTGCTCACCGACCTTCTTCGGGTCGGCCGCGCTCGCGATCTCCGTGGCCGCGCTGGACAGCGCGCCGAACAGCAGCCGGGCCGTGATGTCGACCGGCACGGGCTCGACCTCGCCGGCGTCCACTAGCGACTGCAGGCCCGCGCGCACGAGCCCGAAGCTGCACTGCTCCTCGGCCTCGCGCCAGCGTTCCCAGCCCATCACCACCGGCGCCTCGTGGATCGCGATGCGCTGGTAGGCCGGATCGAGGCAGCTCTTGATGAACGCGTTGAGCGCGCCCATCGCCCGTTCCCACGGCGTGCCCGGGCCCGTCATGATCTTCTCCAGCCGGTCGTAGACCAGGCTCTCCACGGAGTCGAACGCGGCTTCGAAGAGGGCCTGTTTGCCGCTGAAGTGGTGGTACAGCGCGCCTTTGGTGACGCGGGCACGTTTGGCCACCTCGTCGAGCGAGGTACCCGCGTAACCGCGTTTCGTGAACAGCTCGACGGCGCTGTCGACCAGGGCGGATCGTGTGGACTCCGAGTAGTCGAGTCGTCTGGACCTCATTGTCGGCACCCTCACAACCTTACGCCGGACGGCGATCTCCATACCCATGGTATGTTCACGGCGTCAGGTCCGTACCGGGAGTATGCCGCAAACCCGCGGTACGACCCGGGCCACGGAAGGGGAGCCCACACCATGAGCTGGACCGACTTCTACCGACGCCGGGAGATCCTCGAGGCGGCCGTGCGCCACGCGCAGCGCACCCCCGGTGAGCCGCTCGTTCTCGCCGAGATCCCCGGTGCCACCGACGTTTTCGGCTGTGAAGAGAACCTGCTGCTGGCGCTGCAGTACAAGTGGACGCAGGTGCTCGGGGGGCATCTGCGCGCCGAGCTGGCCGACCCGGAGGACGCCGCGGCCGACGGCGTCGGCGACCAGGTCGACACCGTTGCCCGCGCGTGGCGGCGCGCGCAGTCCGAGCACGAGACGCTGCGCGCGGTGCTCGACGGCGCACTGACCCGGCACCCGTCGCTGGTGAACCTGCACGAGGGCGAGCTGCGGATGCTGGCGCTCACGGCGGGGCTGGCCGAGCCCGGCGAGCCCGGCGAGGAGCTCACCCGCGTCGGCTACGCCTTCGATTCTCTGGTGCGTGCCGGCACCGACCGCGCCGGGCGCCCGGTGCGCCGGCGCAGCCCCATGGGACACCTCATGCGCCTGCTCGCGCCCAGCGCGTGACCGCGTAGTTACAGGCGTGTAGTTAGGTGAGCCCCATGAACCCACGCTGGACCGAGGCCGAGCTGGCCGACCAGACCGGCCGGACCGTCCTGATCACCGGCGCCAACTCGGGCCTCGGTCTGCGCACGGCGGAAGTCCTCGCCGGCCGCGGCGCGCGGGTGCTGCTCGCGTGCCGCTCGGCCGAGCGTGGTGCCACCGCCCTCGACCGCGTGCGCGCCGTGGCCTCCGGTGCCGCGCCCGAGCTCGTGCCGCTGGATCTGGCCGACCTCGCGTCGGTGCACAAAGCGGCGACGTCGGTGCGTGAGCTGACCGGCGACGCGCTCGACGTGCTCGTGAACAACGCCGGCGTCATGGGCACGCCCAAGGGCCGGACGGCCGACGGCTTCGAAACGCAGTTCGGCACCAACTACCTCGGGCCGGCCGCGCTCACGTGGCTGCTCATGCCCGCGCTGCGCGGCGGCACGGCGGCGCGCGTGGTCACGCTGACGAGCATGGCGGCCACCGGCGCGCGCATCCGGCTGGCCGACCCGAACTTCGAGCACGGCCGGTTCAACACGGGCGCCGCCTACGGGCAGTCGAAGCTCGCCGACCAGATCTTCGGGCTGGAGCTCGACCGGCGGCTCCGCGCTGCCGGTTCCCCGATCATCAGCGTGCTCGCCCACCCCGGCTACACCGAAACCGGCTTGCAGGCGGGGATGGCGAAGTCCTACCCCAACCCCGTCGTGCGCACCTTGATGCTCGGCACGATGCGCCTCGGCAACCTGCTGCTGGCGCAGGACCTCGCTCACGGGGCGCTGCCGCAGCTCTACGCGGCCACGCAACCCGACGTCGAGGGCGGCGACTACTACGGCCCGGACCGCCTGTTCGGCTCCCGTGGGCATCCCACGAAGGTGCGCCCGCTCGCCGCCGCCCGCGACCTCGCGACGGCGACCGCATTGTGGGACTTGACGGCCCGTTTGACGAACGTCACGCCCGACCCGCAGTAGGCGATTCGCCCCGTACCACGGGCGTAGTGTGGTCGACGTGACTGCTGCGCCTGAAGGGCGGAAGTTGCTGCGGCTGGAGGTCCGCAACAGCGAGACGCCGATTGAGAAGAAGCCGTCGTGGATCAGGACGAAGGTGCGGATGGGGCCGGAGTTCACCGAGCTGAAGGGCTTGGTGCGGCGGGAGGGTCTGCACACTGTCTGTGAGGAAGCGGGCTGTCCCAATATCTACGAGTGCTGGGAAGACCGTGAGGCGACGTTCCTGATCGGTGGGGACCAGTGCACGCGCCGGTGTGACTTCTGCCAGATCGATACCGGCAAGCCCGCCGAGCTGGACCGCACCGAGCCGCGCAAGGTCGCGGAATCCGTGCAGGCCATGGGTTTGCGGTACTCGACCGTCACGGGTGTCGCGCGCGACGACCTCGACGACGGCGGGGCCTGGCTGTATGCGGAGACGGTGCGGCAGATCCACGAGCTGAACCCGGGCACCGGTGTCGAGCTGCTCATCCCGGACTTCAACGCGGATCCGGCGCAGCTGGCCGAGGTGTTCGGGTCACGGCCGGAGGTCCTGGCGCACAACGTGGAGACGGTGCCGCGGATCTTCAAGCGCATCCGCCCCGGGTTCCGCTACGCCCGTTCGCTGGAAGTCATCACGAAGGCCCGTGAGGCCGGGTTGGTGACGAAGTCGAACCTGATCCTCGGGATGGGTGAGACGCCCGACGAGGTCGAGCCGGCGATGCGGGATCTGTTCGAGGCGGGTTGCGAGATCCTGACGATCACGCAGTACCTGCGTCCCTCGCCGCGGCATCATCCGGTGGACCGGTGGGTGAAGCCGGAGGAGTTCGTGGAGCATTCCCAGGCGGCCGAGGCGCTCGGGTTCAGTGGCGTGATGGCGGGACCGCTCGTGCGCTCGTCCTACCGCGCCGGACGCCTCTACGCGCAGACCAAGGCCCACCGCGGCGAGGAGCTGCCGGAAAACCTGGCGCACCTGGCCGAACAAGGCCCGGCGGCGCAGGAAGCCAGCTCGCTGCTCGCGCGCTGACCGCCGTCTCACCCCGAAGGGCCCGCTCACGTCGAGCGGGCCCTTCGTCGTTTCCGGCCCCTTACGGGCTTCCCCTGGGAAGTCCCCCAGGTCGGCCGGAACGCCGTGACGGATTCCAAAGAATACGTAAAGTGACCTTGTGGCTTTGGTAACGGATCTTCTGAACTGGCTGCACGGACTCCCGGAACCGGGACTGGTCGCGGCGGCCGGCGGGCTCGTGTTCGCCGAGTGCACCATCGGCCTGGGGTTCGTCGCGCCCGGCGAGTCGGCGCTGCTCATCGCGGCCACGACGGCGACCACGACCGCGCGCTTCCTCACGCTGTGGGCGGTGGTCACGGTGTGCGCGGCGCTCGGCGACTCCGTCGGCTACGCGCTCGGCCGCCGGTTCGGACCACGGCTGCGCGAGACGAAGCTGATCCGCAAGTACGGCCTCGACGCGTGGGACAAGGCCGCCGGCGTGCTGGAGCGGCGCGGCGCGTGGGCGGTGTTCTTCGCACGGTTCCTGCCGGTCTTGCGAACGTTGACGCCCGCCGCCGCGGGCGCGTCGCGGCTGCCGTTCCGGAAGTTCCTGCCCGCGACGGCGGTGGGCGCGCTGTGCTGGTCGCTCGTGCACATCAGCCTCGGCGCCGCGCTCGGTGAGGCGGCCAAGAAGGTGGAGGGCGCGCTGAGCACGGGCTTCCTCGTGGCGGCGGCTGTGGTCGTCGGCGTGCTGGCGTTTTTCCTGGTGCGGATGAAGAAGCGCAAGGCACTGGCGCCGGAGAAGACCGAGGAACCCGTGCGCGTGGAGGAGTGATCCGGTGCGGCATCACACGTCCGTGACGCCGCCGTGAGCGCTCACGCTTACTACATTCGGCGGTATGACCCCACTCGATCTCCCCGGGCCGGTGGCGTTCGTGCTCGGCGGCGGAGGGAGCCTGGGCGCGCTGCAGGTCGGGATGCTGCGCGCGCTGGACGAAGCCGGTGTGACGCCCGACCTCGTGGTCGGCACGTCGGTGGGTTCGCTCAACGCGGCCGTGCTGGCGTTGCCCGGCGCGGACCGGCTCGGGCGCCTGCACGACATCTGGAAGCACATGACGAAGCACGAAGCCTTCCCCGGCGGCGTGTTCAGCCAGGTGCGCACGCTTCGCCACAGCAAGACGAACCTGTTCCCCAACACGGGTCTCACGAAGATCATCGACGACCACCTCGGCCCCGGCCGCCGTTTCGAGGACCTGGAGCTCCCGCTCGGCGTGGTGACCACGGACGTCGACACGGCCGAGCCGGTGCTGTTCCGGGAGGGGCCGCTGCGTGAGCCGTTGCTCGCGAGCTGCGCGATTCCGGGGATCTACCCGCCGGTGGAGTACGACGGCCGGCTGCTCTACGACGGCGGCCTGGTGGCCAACGTGCCGATGCGCCAGGCGCTCGCGATGGGCGCTCGTTCGCTCGTGGTGCTGGACTGTGCGTTCCCGGGCAAGATGCCCGGTGCGCCGCACACGTTCGCCGAGGTGATGATGTTCACCGCGTTGATCAGCATGCGCAACCAGGCGGCGCTGGAGGCGCCCGCGGCGGCGCGGCGGGCGCCCGTGGTCTACCTGCCCGGGCCGGCGCCCGTGCGGGTCAGTCCGTTGGACTTCACGCGGACCGACCACCTCGCCGAGGAGGCTTACCAGTCTGCCCGTGACTACCTGAAGGAACTGGTCGTCGACGGCCCCGGTCTCTACGGCGCACCAGGGCTCGTCACGGCGTGATCCACGCCACTGCGATGCACCTATCCGCTGCGTGGGGCGTCTTCCTGATCGCGTAGTTTTGGAATGGAAGAAGCCTGCCGGCCCGCGATACCCCGCAAAAGAGACAAAATGTTCCCGAAGAAGACTTTCCTTTCGGTTGCCGGAATTCTCGCGGCAACCCTGCTGGTTTCGGCCTGCTCCTCCGGTGGGGACACCACCGGCGGCAGCGCGGCACCCGTCACCCCGGGTGGCACGAGCCAGGCGGCGGCGCCGGCGACGGTGTCGATCGACCCGGCCGACGCCTCCGGGATCAGCCCGACCACCCCGATCGTCGTCAAGGCCGCCAACGGCAAGCTGACCGACGTGACGGTGACCAACTCCAAGGGGAAGTCGGTCGCCGGCAAGCTCGCGACGGACGGCTCGAGCTGGACCAACACCGAGGTACTCGGCTACGGCGGCACCTACAAGGTCGTCGCGCACGCCCAGGGCGCCGACGGCAAGCAGGTGGAGAAGGACGGTGACGTCACCACGGTGTCGCCGAAGAAGCAGGCGAACGCGAACCTGATCCCGGCGCCGTCGGCCGTGAAGTCGACCGGTGTCGGCGTGGGGCAGCCGATCGTGTTCAGCTTCGGCGTCGCGGTGAAGAACAAGGCCGCGGTGGAGAAGGCGCTGTCGGTGCAGTCGTCGCCGAAGCAGGACGGCAGCTGGTACTGGATGGACGACAAGAACGTCCACTACCGGCCCAAGGAGTACTGGCAGCCGAACACCACGCTGACCGTCACGGCGAAGATCTACGGCGTCGACTTCGGCAACGGCGTGTTCGGCGCCGAGGACCGCACCGAGACCTACAAGGTGCAC
This sequence comes from Amycolatopsis sp. NPDC047767, assembly GCF_040704195.1. NCBI lineage: Bacteria > Bacillati > Actinomycetota > Actinomycetes > Pseudonocardiales > Pseudonocardiaceae > Amycolatopsis > Amycolatopsis sp. NPDC047767. Next base: position 1,876 of record NZ_JBEYSJ010000031.1, on the reverse strand, counting down.
GACTCCTGGATCGCCAAGGCGGACGGCAACAGCGAGCAGATGCAGATCTTCCACAACGGCTCCATGGTGAAGTCCATGCCGATCTCCATGGGCAAGGACGCCACGCCGACCCACCTCGGCCCGCACGTCATCTCGGACAAGCAGGCCAACTACACGATGGACTCCTGCACCTACGGCGTCTGCCCGCCCGACCCGAAGGCCTACCGCTCCAACGAAAAGTGGTCCGAACGCATCTCGAACGACGGCGAGTTCGTCCACGAGAACCCGAACAGCGTGGGCCAGCAGGGCAGCTCCAACGTGTCCCACGGCTGCATCAACCTCAACGCCGCCAACGCCCAATGGTTCTTCCAGAACTTCGGCCTCGGCGACGTCGTGGAGGTCACCAACTCCGGCGGCCCGCAGCTCCCCGTCTGGGACCTGTACGGCGACTGGTCGAAGTCCTGGACCGACTGGCAGAAGGGCTCGGCTCTCTGAGCCGTTGAGGGCCTCCGTTCCGGGGTGAGGCCCGCGGGTGACGGACAGGCGGAAGGCGCCGGAGCGATTGTTGCTCCGGCGCCTTTCTCGTTGTCTGGGGGTTGTTCGGTGGGTTGGTGCGGGGGCTTTGTGCCGGCGTTTCGCACCGAGTTTCGGGAGCTCCCTTTCCGACCTGGATTGTCGGCTGGGTTCGCTTGGTGTGGCAGCGAGGCCCGGTACCGAACTGGCGCCGGCGGGACGGGGTGCAGCTTCCGCTCAACTCGCGCTCGTCTGCTTGGGGGCGGTCGCGGTCAGATTCGTATCGCCGGCTGGGTTGGCTTGCCAGCGGCGGCGAAGCGCGCGGACCGATGTGGTGCCGGCGACCGAGTACTGCTTCCGCATCGCTCGGGTTAGCTCGGGTGGCGGTCGCGGTAAGAGGGTGCCGAGCACGGCGAGCACGGCGATGAGCTCTACGACGTTGTAGGCCGTCGGGAAGTCCGGTGCGGTGTAGACCAGGGTGCATCCGGCCCTGTGTTCCATTCCGGGCACAAGCAGGGCGCGTTCGGCCATGTGGGGCGGTGTACCTGGACCTCGAGCGCCACTGGGCTTCCGACGCTGCGCGGGCGCACCGCGGCGCGGGTGGCCAGAGCCCGCAGCACCGCGTCCTCGATCCGCCCGCAGGCCTCCTCGGGGTGGACCATTGCGGCGGCGCGGGCGCCCAGCACCCGCTTCACCATCACGCTGTGGATGCCCGGGGCCACCTCGCCCACCAGGGCAGTGTTGCGGCCCAGTTCGCCGAGGGAGCCACCGTTGCACCGCGCGGCGGCGATCACGCGGCCAACGATCGGTGCACGACGACTGAGCAGGACCTGCCGGCTCCGAATCCCCTCGCCTCTCTGCCGGGCAAACAAATCCCGAACAGCGGCCGGGCCGGACACAGGCCCCCGCCCTCCCGAGGGGGGCGTCCCCGAGTCCATTCTATCGGCCCCCACCGACAAAAACGGACAACGCGGGCGCGGTGGGGGTGGTTGTCCACAACCTGATCGGGTGGGGATGAAGTTGGGGTGGGCAGTGGTGTTGGGGTGGGCAGTGGTGGTCGACGGGTTCGGATTGGCCTGCGTGGTGACAGCAGTGGGCGTTGGTGGCTGTTCTCGGGCGCCGAGCGGGCCGGGCAGATCCGGTGTCGGAACAAAGAAGCTCGACCGGGGACAGGGTCTGGGGCTGTGGGGTGCGCGGCTGGGTGCCGCGGATCGGGTTGAGTGGGCGGAGTGCTGGCTGCTGCCTGCTGCGTGCCGTTCCACGGCCGAGCTGGAGGCCTTCGTGGAACACGCCCAGCGCTACGGCGAGACGACCACCTCGCTGGTCTTCTCGTCCCCCGTCGCGAGCCGGCCGATCACCCGCCCGACCTGAACGCGGGCGTCGA